>JAKDLG010000023.1 GCA_030452985.1 Humibacillus sp. | reverse complement strand
CGCACCAAACGTCGGAACCACAACACCAACCGCGCGACGCGCGGCGCGACGCGCACCAAACGTCGGAACCACAACACCAACCGCGCGACGCGCGGCGCGACGCGCAGAAAGGAGCGGGTGTGGTGTGGGGCGCCCGGTAGCGGATCCGGCTACGGCTGGCGCACCTGCACCTGCACGAAGGGCGGCTTGACCACCGTCGCGGGAACCGCTCGTCCGCGCACGTCGATCTCGACCGTGTCACCGTCGGCAACCGTGGGAACCAGCAACGCCAGAGCAATTCCCTGCTTGAGGGTGGGCGAGAACGTGCCGGAGGTGACCTCACCCACGACGGCACCGTCGGCGCTGACCGAGCAGTGCGGACGTGGGATGCCGCGGCCGTCGACCCGCAGGCCCCGGATCAGCCGCGTCGGTGCCGCCTTCTGCGCCACGAGCGCCTCCTTGCCCCAGAAGCTCTCCTTCTTCCAGCCGACAGCCCAGCCCGCCCGGGCCTCAACGGGGGAGATGTCGAGCGAGAGGTCCTGGCCGTGGAGCGGGTAGCCCATCTCTGTGCGGAGGGTGTCTCGGGCGCCGAGCCCGCACGGCTTGCCGTCGAACGGCGCCATGGCCGTCACGAGCGCGTCCCACACCGCAGGGGTGGCATCCCACCGGGGCACCAGCTCGTAGCCGCGCTCGCCGGTGTAGCCGGTACGGCAGACGATGACCGGGTGGCCCTGCCAGTCGGCCTCGACGAACGACATGTAGTCGTGACCTGTCGGCAGACCGAGCGCCTCGAGCACCTCGTCGCTACGGCTCCCCTGCACCGCGATGACGCCGTAGTCCTCGTGCTGGTCGGTCACCTCGATGCCATCGGGCGCGGCAGCGCGAAGCCGCCGCACCACCTCGGCGGTGTTGGCCGCGTTGGGGATCAGGAAGAGCTCTTCGTCGCTCTTGAGGTAGACGATGAGGTCGTCGACGACACCTCCCGACTCGTCGCAGCACAAGGTGTACTGCGCCGAGCCGGGCTGGATGCGGCGCACGTCGTTGGTCAGACACGCGTTGATGAAGTCGGCGGCGCCCGGACCGGTGACCGAGGCCTTGCCGAGGTGGCTCACGTCGAAGATGCCGACCCGCTCCCGGACGGCCGTGTGCTCGGCCACAACACCCCCGCCCGGGTACTCGATCGGCATGTCCCAACCACCGAAGTCGGCCATCTTGGCGCCCAGGGCGGTGTGGCGGTCGTGAAGCGGGGAGGTCTTCCCCGACGTCGCTGTCGTCATGCTCGCCAACCTATCGCGGTCGGGCGCGCCATCGGCGTCCGGTCGATATCATCGAGCGCCGCCACCCTCGGCAAACGCGGGACGCCCGTTTCGAGCGCCCCCGGTCGCACCACAATCAAGGAGCCTCTTCGTGGTCAACCTGACTCTCTCGACCCGCTCGGCCGCCGACGCTACCGGTGACGCCCTCGTCATCGCCCTGGTGTCTGACTCCACCGGCACGAACGGCGCCTCCATCGCACCGGGCCATGACCTCTCGCGCAAGATCGTCACCCACCTTAAGTCGGTCATCGCCGATCTCGAGCTCGCGGGCAAGGTCGGCGAGGTGACGACGGTCGCCGCCGTGCCCTCGGTCTCGAGCAAGGTCGTGGTGCTCGCCGGCGTCGGTGAGCCGGGATCGGACACCGAGGCGCTGGAGAACATCCGCCAGGGAATCGGCGCAGCGATCCGCTCGCTCAGCAAGAAGCAGAAGGCCACGGTGATCGTTCCCGGCACCACACCCGAGGTCGTGGCGGCCACGGCCGAGGGGGTGGCCCTCGGCGCGTACGCCGTGTCCAAGGCCGGCACCACCAACGAGGATGCCGTCGGCGCCGTCGCCCTGGTAGGCCCCGGCGATGCCGCATCCCGCAAGGCCGTCAAGCGCGCGGCCGCCCTCGGCGGCGCCGTCGCCTACTGCCGCGACCTGGTCAACCTCGCCCCGAACCTGCTGTACCCCGAGACGTTCGTCGACTCACTGACCGAGAAAACCAAGGGCACCAAGGTCAAGCTCAAGAGCTACGACATGAAGGCGCTGCGCTCGGGCGGGTTCGGGGGCACGGTCGGCGTCGGACAGGGCTCCGCCAACGAACCACGCATCGCTGTGCTCTCCTACTCCCCCTCGCGGCCCAAGGCCTCGATCGCGTTCGTGGGCAAAGGAATCACCTTCGACTCAGGTGGCCTCTGCATCAAGCCGGCCGGTGGGATGCTCACCATGAAGTGCGACATGGCCGGCGCTGCTGCCGTGGCTGCGGCCGTGCTCGCGGTCGCCGAGCTCGGCCTTCCGGTCGCGGTCACCGGCTACCTGGGCCTGGCCGAGAACATGCCGAGCTCGACGGCGCAGCGCCCCAGCGACGTCGTCACGATGCGCGGCGGCACGACCGTCGAGGTGCTCAACACCGACGCCGAGGGCCGGATGGTGCTCGGTGACTGTATCGCCCTGGCCAGCGAGTCGAAGCCCGACGCGATCGTCGACATCGCCACCCTCACGGGCGCCCAGGTGGTCGCCCTGGCCGACACCGCAGCGGTGATGGCCAATGACGACGCCTTGCGCAGCCGCGTTCTCGACGCCTCGGCCACGGTTGGTGAGGCGATGTGGCCGATGCCCCTGCCCAAGGAGCTGCGTCCTTCCCTCGACTCGATCAACGCCGACCTGGCTCACAAGGGCGGCTCCGAGGGCGGCATGCTCACGGCGGGCATCTTCTTGAGCGAGTTCGTCGGCAAGGACATCCCCTGGGGCCACATCGACATCGCCGGGCCGGCCTTCAACGACAAGGGCGCCAGCGGCTACTCACCCAAGGGCGGCACCGGCTTCGGGGTCCGCACCCTCGTCGGTCTCGCCGAGTCGTACGTCTGACCCCCCTCAACGTCGAGAGGCACAACGTCGAGAGGCACATCGTCGAGAGGGCAGTTCGTGCCAGAACCGTCGAGAGGGCAGTTCGTGCCCGGGGTGCGAACCTGACGGTTCAGCGTGACAGCACGAACTGCCCTCTCGACGTTTGTCAGCCGCCGGACTTGCGGCGGAACATCTGCTGCGCCTTCGCGGGCCCGTGCGCCCCGTGCACCTTGGAGCGCTCGGTGTCGTCAGACGACACGTCCTTGCCGCCGTGTGCATGCTTCTTGTCGAGCGCCGCGCGGAACTTCGCCTTCATCTCCTCGCTCGGTGCGTTCGCCTCATCGTCCTGCTTGGGCATCTGCCTACCTCCTGCTGGTCGAACGGTCGGTCTTGAGTCTCATCTGGTCTCGACCCTCTCACCCTCGCAGCCCAGCGGCATCCGTGCCACACCCTTATCGGCGTTGCGGATGCCGTCCCGTGGGGTTCGAGGTCAGGCGTCGCCCTTGCGTTTGCGGGAGTTCCACTCGCGCATGCGGTTCGGGTAGCCCGTCTGGTTGACGTCGTAGGCGGGCACCCCGAGCTTCTGGCTGAGGGCGAACGCGCCCTTGGGCGTGCCGACGGCACGCCGGGTCCACTCGCCGTCCCAGGCGATGAGCACGATGGTCGTCGTGGTCACGCTGGTGGCCGGCTCGACGTAGGCCTCGACGCCGCGGTGGGTCTCGACGAAGTTCGTGAAGTGGTCGACGACGGCCTTGCGGTCGATCTCCATCTGCGGGCCGTCGGAGCGCAGTCCCGCCTTGTCCAGACCGCCGTTCGAGCCGCGGCCCTTGCCACGAGAGAACAAACCCATGGCGGCACTTTACGTGCTGGGACCTTGAGACCAGCACAGCCTGCCCACGACGCGTGAACTGGGACTCGCGAACAGAACAGGTTGGACTGCTTGCGCTGTCGGCCTCGATCAATGACAAGATGCTCTTGCTGCGACCCGTTGCCCGCCAATGCCCTGAAGGAGCTCCAACACATGTCGGCTGGTGCCGCTGACGACTACGACGTCGTCATCCTCGGTGGAGGTTCGGGTGGCTACGCCTGTGCACTGCGTTCGGCTGAGCTCGGGCTGTCGGTGGCTCTCGTCGAGAAGGGCAGGCTGGGCGGCACCTGCCTGCACGTCGGCTGCATCCCGACCAAGGCGCTTCTTCACGCTGCCGAGGTCGCCGACGTGGCGCGCGATGGCGCGAGCTTCGGGGTGAACACCCGCCTCAACGGGGTCGACATGCCAGGGGTCAACCGCTACAAGGACTCGGTCGTGGCCCGTCTGTACAAGGGGCTGCAAGGCTTGGTCAAGGCGGCGAAGATCGACGTCGTCGAAGGTGCCGGGCGCCTCGACGGGCCCACCACGGTCGTGGTGGGCGAACGCCGCATCACGGGGCGCAACGTCGTGCTCGCCACGGGCAGCTACCCGCGCACCCTTCCCGGCCTCGAGATCAGTGGCCGCATCATGACGAGCGAGCAGGCGTTGCGGCTCGAGGAGGTGCCGGCGCGGGTGGTCGTGCTCGGTGGCGGAGTCATCGGTGTCGAGTTCGCTTCCGTGTTCAAGAGCTTCGGCTCCGACGTCACCGTGGTCGAAGCGCTGCCGCGGCTGGTCGCTGCCGAGGACGAGGCGTTGAGCAAACAGCTCGAGCGGGCCTTCCGCAAGCGGAAGATCACCGTCAAGACGGGCGTGCGGTTCGCCGGCGCCACCCAGGACGCAGACACCGTCACCGTCTCGCTCGAGTCCGGCGAGACCATCGAGGCCGAGCTGCTGCTTGTCGCCGTCGGGCGTGGCCCGGTCACCGAGGGGCTGGGCTTCGAGGCAGCCGGCGTCACCGTCGATCGCGGCTTCGTGCCCACCGACCAGCGACTGCGCACGAACGTGGCCGGTGTCTATGCGGTCGGCGACATCGTGCCGGGGCTGCAGCTCGCCCACCGAGGCTTCGCCCAGGGCATCTTCGTGGCCGAGCAGATCGCCGGCCTCGAGCCGGCCGTCATCGACGAGTCCGGCATCCCCCGTGTCACCTACTGCGACCCCGAGGTCGCCAGTGTTGGCCTGACCGAGGGTCAGGCCCGGGAGAAGTACGGTGACGTCGAGACCTACGAGTACAACCTCGGCGGTAACGGCAAGTCACAGATCCTGGGCACCCAGGGCTTCGTCAAGCTGGTTCGAGCCACGGGCGGCCCCGTCGTCGGCGTCCACCTGATCGGGGCCCGCATGGGCGAACAGATCGGCGAGGCACAGCTCATCGTGAACTGGGAGGCCCATCCCGAAGACGTCGCCGGCCTCGTCCATGCCCACCCCACCCAGAACGAGGCTCTCGGAGAGGCCCACCTGGCCTTGGCCGGGAAGCCCCTGCACGCCCACGCTTGAGCCAGAAACTCGGAAGAGGAGAGAACACGTCATGTCAGAACGCGTGACCATGCCGGCCCTGGGTGAGTCAGTCACCGAAGGAACCGTGACCCGTTGGCTGAAGAACGTCGGTGATCAGGTCGAGGTCGACGAGCCTCTGCTCGAGGTCTCGACCGACAAGGTCGACACCGAGATCCCCTCGCCGGTCGCCGGCACGCTTCAGGAGATCCTGGCCCAGGAGGACGAGACGGTGCCGGTCGGTGCCGATCTCGCGGTCATCGGTGACGGCGCAGCTCCGGAGGGTGGCGACTCGTCATCCGACACTGCTGGAGACAGTGCCGCCGACTCGCCGGCCGAGGCGCCCAGCACCGAAGCCGAGCCCGAGGCCGGAACGAGCGAACCGGAGACCGAGAGCAAGACCGAGCAGGCCCCGTCCACCAAGGGCGACTCCGGTGGCTCCGACGGCGAGACGGTGACGATGCCCGCCCTCGGTGAGTCGGTCACCGAGGGAACCGTGACGCGCTGGCTCAAGGCCGAGGGTGACGACGTCGAGGTCGACGAGCCACTGCTCGAAGTCTCGACCGACAAGGTCGACACCGAGATCCCTTCGCCGGTCGCCGGCAAGCTGACAAAGATCATCGCGGGCGAGGACGAGACCGTCGAGGTGGGCGGCGCGCTGGCGATCATCGGCGGTAGTGCCGACGATGCCGCCCCGGCCTCCGAGCCGGAGCCCGAGGAAGCGCCGGAGCAGCAGCAGAAGGCCGAGGAGGCGCCGGCACAGGCAGCGCCCGAGAAGGCCACCGATGCCGCCACCGGCCAGCCGGAGTCTCAGGCGGAGAAGACGGGCGCAGCACCGACCGCGCCCGAGCCGGCATCCTCGTCCGGGCAGCCGTCCGGGTCACCATCGAACGACTCGGCGGCCTACGTCACCCCGCTCGTGCGCAAGCTCGCGTCCAAACACGGTGTCGACCTCGGCGCCATCACGGGCACCGGCGTCGGTGGCCGCATCCGCAAACAGGACGTGCTCGACGCCGCCGAGGCGGCCAAGGCACCCGAGCCCGCCCCCGAAGCACCGGCTCCCTCGGCACCCCAGGCCAGCCAGCAGAGCGCCCCGTCAGCACGTTCCTCGGCGGCGCCCGCCGTCTCGGCGAAGCGTGGCACGCGGGAGAAGATGTCGCGGCTGCGCAAGGTGATTGCAACCCGGATGGTCGAGTCGCTGCAGGTCTCGGCCCAGCTGACCACGGTCGTGGAGGTCGACCTGACCAGGGTGGCTCGGCTTCGAGCCCGTGCCAAGCCCGCGTTCGAGGCACGAGAGGGCACCAAGCTCAGCTTCCTGCCGTTCCTCGCACTGGCGGCGACGGAGGCACTCAAGTCGCACCCGAGCCTGAACGCGAGTCTCGACGGCGAGGAGATCGTCTACCACGGGAGCGAGAACCTCTCGATCGCCGTGGACACCGAGAAGGGCCTCATCGTTCCGGTCGTCAAGAACGCCGGGGACCTCAACATCGCCGGCCTGGCCCGGGCCATCGCCGACGTGGCAGCTCGCACCCGGAGCAACAAGATCACCCCCGACGACCTCGCCGGCGGCACGTTCACCATCACCAACACCGGCAGCGTGGGCGCGCTCTTCGACACGCCCATCATCAACCAGCCGCAGGTGGCCATCCTCGGCACCGGGGCGATCGTCAAGCGTCCCGTGGTCGTGGCCGACGCCGACGGCGGCGAGACGATCGCGGTGCGTTCGATGATGTACCTGGCCTTGTCGTACGACCACCGCATCGTTGACGGGGCGGATGCCGCTCGCTTCCTCGGCACGATGAAGGCTCGTCTCGAAGAGGGTCAGTTCGAAGGTGAGCTCGGTCTCTGACCGAGACCACCAGTTCGCAGCTGTTCCCCGTTCGACACCGCTCGACCAGATGAGGTTCAAGCATGGGCAAGCGCGTCGCCGTGACCGGTTCCACCGGACTGATCGGCGACGCGCTCTGTCGTCACCTCGTCGGACGGGGTGACAGCCTTGTTCGTCTCGTGCGCCGCCCGACCCAGGTGGCGGACGAGCGAGAGTGGGACCCGGCTCACGGGCGGCTCGAACCGACCGCGCTCGAGGGCGTTGACGCCGTCGTCAACCTCGGGGGCGTCGGGATCGGCGACAAGCGGTGGACCGACGAGCACAAGAAGGCGGTCGAGCAGTCCCGCGTCGACGCGACGGACACGGTTTCGCGAGCAGTCGCCGACCACCTGGAGAAGACCGGGCGCCGCATCCGCCTCGTGAGCGGTTCAGCCGTCGGTTTCTACGGTGACCGCGGTGACGAGGTGCTGACCGAGTCGAGCCCGGCCGGCGACGACTTCCTCTCCGGAGTGGTGCAGAAGTGGGAGGCTGCGGCCGACCCGGCCCGCGACGCCGGGCTGGACGTCGCGGTGATCCGCACCGGACTGGTGATGAGCCGCCGCGGTGGCGCCTTCGAGCCGATCCTTCGCCTGGCCCGCCTCGGGCTCGGGGGGCCGCTCGGGTCGGGACGCCAATGGTTCCCCTGGATCACCCTGGTCGACGAGGTACGCGCCATCGTGCACCTGATCGACCATCCCGAGCTCTCCGGGCCCTTCAACCTTGCGGCCCCTGGGGAGGCCCGTCAGAAGGACGTAGCCGCAGAGCTCGGGCGGGTCCTCTCACGCCCGGCGATCCTCCCGGCCCCGCGCTTCGCCATCCGGGTGGCCATCGGTGAGTTCGCCGACTCCGTACTGGCCAGTCAGCGAATGAACCCCGAGGCGCTGACCGCCAGCGGTTTCGCCTTCGAGCACCCCGACCTCGCCTCTGGGGTCATCTGGCTCTTGAAGCACTGAGTGTTGGCTCGGTGACCTGTCGGGTTCGCTGATCTGTCGGATCGCTGATCAGTTCATCGTGCTGCCGGTTCACTGAGCGACTCAAGTCGCCAGCCCTGCGGAAGCCACACCAGCGAGAGGTCAAGGGTGCTGCCGGGGTCGGCCGCACGTTGTTGCCGAGCGCCGTCGGCGGAGATCACCTCGTAGGACGCCCACCCCACCTTGGCCCGCACAACGGCGTGGTTCCCGGCTGTCGTGATGAGCCGGGCCGACGCGACTGAGGGGCGAAGAGACTCCCAGCGCACGTGCTGGGCCGACAGTGCATCGATGAGCCTCGCGTCGGCCGTCCACGACGGCGACTGGGTGCGATGCACCTGAGCGAGTCCGGTTCGGTCCTGCCGGGTGAGCACGTCGGAACGGGTCTTCGACAGGGCGGCGATGAGCGCCTCGGTGCGTGCCGCGGGCGCCTGTCGATCGCTGAGGACCTTTGGCAACGGTGCCGGGGCACTGGTCGTCGAAACACCGGTCGTTGAGGGGCCGGTCGCCCAAGCACCGGTCATCGTGCGAACGGGGCTCGCGTCTGTGGTCGTGGCAGGGGCGGCGTCGTTAGCAGTGCCGGTTGCCGCCGACCTCACCACCGCAGCGCCCCCGAGCACCACGACTGCCGCGCAGAGGGCGAGCAGCAGCGACACGGGAACGGAGCGCAGCCTCGTCGGGCCGACCCGCACCGGCGTCCGGCCGCCGACGGGTGAGAAGGCTGAGAGTCCCCGCTCGGCACCGACCCCCTGCCTCTCGGCGGCTGGGCCCGACGACCGCGACCATGACGATAACGATGACTGGATGCGTCTCCACCGGCCCGGCACGGGCTGCGAGGTGGACGGGTCATCGGCCGCCTGCACCCGCAGCCGGTGGGTCAGTGCGGCGGCGTCGTCACCCCCCACGACCACCTCGATCGGTTCGGCGCGGATGGCGTCGTAGAACTGGCGGGCGAGGGCAGCACCGTCGGGCCGGCGAGCCGGGTCGGGGTCGATGCACGCCGCGACGACCGGGGCGAGCTCGGCGCCGACATGACTGCTCACGGTTTCGGGATCGAGCCGCTGGTCGGTGTCGGGGGCACCGTTGCCGGTGGCACAGAACCAGGCCAGCGCCCCGAGCGAGAAGACGTCGCTACGGGCATCCGGCAGCCCCCCGCGCCTCACCTCGGGAGCAACGAAGCCATCGGTGCCGTAGACAGCTCCCGGGGCCGTGGCCACGACGCGGGCCGCTCCGAGGTCGAGCAGCTGCGGAACACCATCCTCGGTGATCATGACGTTGCCGGGCGAGATATCGGCGTGGACCCCGCCTGCAGAGTGCAGGGCTGCCACGGCGTGGCATAGCGGAGTGAGCACCGTGACCACCTCCCCCGGGCGCAGATGCCCGCGACGCCCGACCAGGCTCGACAGGGGCGCGCCGGAGACGAGATCGAAGACGAGGGCGATGCGGCCATCGGGCAGTGGCACGACGTCGCGAAGACCCACCAGGTGGTCGTGCTCGACCGCCATGAGCACGTGCCTCTCGGTGGTCGCCTGTTCGAGGCTCGCCGGGTCGAGCCGGGCATGCGGAACCTTGATGGCAACCGGCTTACCTGTCGCGTCACGCCCTGACCAGACCACGCTCGAAGCACCGGAACCGATGACTGCGTCGAGGCGGTGTGCGGGCACCTCGGGCGGCTCCGGAAACGGGTCGTTCGGTGGATGCGGTGGGGTCACTCCCCCATCGTGCCAAGATCCCGTTGACGGCCGCTGGCGTCATCCACAGGGCGCGGAAGAGGCCAACGGGCCCAACCTGTAGCGGGCCGCGCGACCGCCCGGCTACCCCTCCGGTGGCGCAGACTGACACGGCGCAGACTTCGGGCAGGAGCCGAAGGATGGGGCTACGGCGCCTGCCCCGGAGTGATCACGGAGACCGCCTGCCGGCCGTGTGCGCTCACTCGGGCGGCGTCGATCACGGCGAGCACGTGAACGGCATCCGTGGGGTCGACCGGCATGGCCGACTGGGTGTCGGGGCTGGAAAGGGCCAGCGCCACGCCCCGGTAGAAGTCGGCCTGGTCCGCGCCCGTGACGACCGGGCCGGGCTCGCGCTCGTCTCCGCGAACGATCCAGCCGACCGCGTCGCCGTCGTTCTCGAACTCGGTGAAGGCGCTCACGTCGTCAAACTGTCGGCCGATGATGTAGGCACCGGCCGAGCCGGCCACACGGGCCCGTGGGCCGGGTGCGCCGTTCACCGAGCTGGCCACCAGGTGGCTGACGACGCCCGACGTGTGGTGGCACGCCAGGAAGGTGTCGTCCTCGGCGACGGTGGTGCGCTCGTCGAGCTCCGCGTAGACACTCTCGACCTGTCCGTGCAGCACGACCGCCTGGTCGACGAGATGCGACTGCAGGTCGAGCAGCAGGCCCCCTCCCTCATCCGGCGGGACCTGCTCACGCCAGCGCTCCTTCGGCACGGGGCGCCAGCGGTCCCAGCGGTACTCGGCCCGCCAGATGTCACCGACGAGGCCCTCGTCGCGAACGCGCAGCAGCGCCGTGTGCTCGGGGTCGAACCGGCGGTTGTTGAACACCGTGAGTGCCACCCCGGCACGCGCCGCCGCGTCGACGACCTCGATGGCCCGGCTCGCGTCGACCGCGAGGGGCTTGTCGACGACGAGTGGGATGCCGGCCTCGATCACCTGCTCGGCCTGGTCGGCGTGCACCCCGCTCGGGGAGGCCAGCACCACGAGATCGATGCCGCCCCCACCCAAGAGGGCCTCGAGGTCGGGCACCACCCCCGTGTCGGGGTGGTCGGAGCGCACCTGCTCGGCGCGGTCGGCGTTCGAGGTCGACACCGCCGCCAGCTCCAGGCCGGCGCGGGCGATGAGAGGCGCGTGGATCCCCCTACCGGCGGAGCCATAACCAACGAGGCCGACACGGACCGGACGAGTCGAGGAGTCTGGGCTGAGCGGCATACGTCCCAGCCAACCACAGCCGACCACAGCCAACGGGGCCGTCGGCGGGCGCGGCGTACCCTTTCGACATGCGTTTCGTGCACCTGGGCCTGGATCCCGACTTCGTCGACTACGAGGCGGCCTGGCAGGTCCAGCGCGAGACCCACGCCAAGGTCGTGAGCGGCGAGGAGCCCGACACCATCTACCTGCTCGAGCATGCGCCCGTCTATACCGCCGGCAAGCGCACCGAGCCGCAGGAACGCCCGACCGACGGCACCCCGGTCGTCGACGTCGACCGCGGCGGCAAGATCACCTGGCACGGCCCCGGCCAGATCACCGGCTACCCCATCGTGCGCCTGCCCGCCCCCATCGACGTCGTCGGCTACGTGCGCCACCTCGAGGAGATGATGATCCGGGTCTGCGCCGACTTCGGGGTCGAGGCCGGCCGCGTGGCCGGCGAGAGTGGCACATGGATCGCGGCCGACGCGCGCGGCCCGCGCCGCAAGATCGGTGCGATCGGCATTCGAGTCAGCCGTCAGGTGGCGATGCACGGCTTCGCCTTCAACGCCAATCCCGACCTCTCGTGGGGCACGGTGATCATCCCCTGCGGAATCGTCGGCGCCGGGGTCACCTCACTCTCGTTCGAGCTCGGCCGCGACGTGCCCGTCGTCGAGGTGCTCCCCCACGTCGAACGCCACCTGCGCGACATCCTGCCCACCCTGGCACCCAACCGGCGCGCCGTTGCGATCGGCTCGTGACGACGCCCTAGGGTTTGGCCACCGACCCGCGTCGAACGTCATGGCCCGGCCGGCAAGACTCGACAGGGGAGCTCATGGACGTCGCGGTCCGCACCGTCAACCTGCGCAAGACCTACTGGGGCCGAGGGGGTCGACGCGTCGCCGTTCAAGGCCTCAGTATGAGCGTCCCGCTCGGGGGGGTGCACGGCTTCCTCGGCCCGAACGGCTCGGGCAAGACCACCACGATCAGGATGCTGCTCGGCCTGATCCGCGCCGACAGCGGAACGGCCGAGGTGTTCGGCGCCTCCGTGCCGGGCAACCTTCCGGCAGTGATCGACCGCGTGGGAGCGATCGTCGAGTCCCCGAAGTTCTTTCCGTCGTTCACCGGTCGGCAGAACCTGAGCCTGCTCGCCAGCGCGATCGGCACCCCGACCGCACGCGTCGACGAGGTGCTTGAGGCGACCCACCTCGGTGACCGTGGTCGAGACCGATTCGCGTCGTACTCCCTGGGGATGAAGCAACGCCTGGCCATCGCCTCCACGCTGCTGAAAGACCCCGACCTGCTCATCCTCGACGAGCCCACCAACGGTCTCGACCCTGCCGGCATCCGGGAGGTGCGCGACACGATGCGCAGCCTCGGCGAGCAGGGCAGGACGGTGCTCGTCAGCTCGCACATCCTGGCCGAGGTCGAGCATGTCGCCGACACGGTGTCGATCATCGGGCACGGTGCGCTGCTCGCCGAAGGGCGGGTGACCGACATCCTCGGCGACGCGGGCGCCTCCCGCGTGAGTGTCGTCGTGGCATCTCCTGATCGCGCTGCGCAGGTGCTCGAGGACGAGGGGGTCACCGTGAGCCGCGACGGTGACCGACTCGTCGTCACCACCGACGACCCGGCGACCATCACGCGAGCGTTGGCCGGCCACGGGCTCTACCTGACCGAGATGACGCCGGTCCGAGCCGACCTCGAGTCGGTGTTCCTCGCCCTCACCGCCGAGGAAGGCCTCGGTAGCGAGTCAGACCGGGCGGCCGGCGACGGGCGGGAGGGAGCAGCATGAGCAACGAGACCCTGATGCCGGCCGACCCGCGACCGCGCACCACCGTCCGTGCGGGCGGCACCAGCTTTGTCGGGCTCGTGGGAGTCGAGCTGCGCCGGCTGTGGTGGCGGCGCCTCACCAAGGTCGCCATCGTCGCGATCATCGCGTTCGTCGGGATCGCCAGCTACAGCGCCTACCAGGAGACCAGACCCGAGACCATCGCGCAGCGTCTCGACGACTTCAAGCAGAACGTCGCCGAGATGAAGAAGCAGCAGGACGCGATGTCGGCGCAGGAGAAGGCATCCCAGCTGGCCGAATGTCGTGCGCAGGAGCAACAGGCTTCAGGCGACTCCCCGGTCGACTTCGGCTGCGAGCAGATGTTCGCGCCGCCCACGCTGCAGGACTACGGCCTGGTCGACACCGGTCGGGACGAACTCGTTCGCGCGGTGGCGCAGGCCTCGGTCTACGTACTGGGCTTCCTCGCCTTCCTGCTGGGGGCCAGCTTCGTGGCCGCCGAGTTCAGTAGCGGTGCGATGGGCAACTGGCTCACGTTCGCGCCGCGACGGCTACAAGTGGCCGCTTCGAAGCTGTCAGCAGCAACACTGGCCGGGGCCGCTCTCGCCGGACTCGGGGTCGGACTGTTGCTGCTCACGATCACCGGCGTGACGACCATCAACCGACCTGATGCCAGTCTCAATCTCCCAGACGCGATTCCGTCGAGCACCGAGCCGCTCTATCTGAGCCTGGTGCGGATCGTCACCGTCGTGGCACTCGGGGGTCTCGGCGGTGCTGCCATCGGCTTGCTCCTTCGCAGCACCGCCGCTGTCGTCGGCGGCATCCTCGCGTACGCCGTGATAGTCGAGGGGTTCGTCGCGAGCGGGATCGGCGACGGCCGTTACCGGCCGTGGACCGTGAGCCTCAACATTGACGCGTTCGTGCAGAACGGCGCCACGTACTACGTGACGAAGTGCGATGCCAACGGCTGCCAGGGCGTGTCGGCGACCAACAGCTTCACCCACGGCTGGGTCTACCTGCTCGTCATCGCCGTCGTCGGGGTGGTCGCCGCGCTGGCGGTCTTCCGCCGACGCGACGTCACCTGATCGATCGGCTACGTCACTGACCCGCCCCACGCATCAGTGACGTACAACGCCCGGCACCTGACCGAGCCCACCACTACGTCACTGACCCGCCCCACGCATCAGTGACGTACAACGCCCGGCACCTGACCGAGCCCACCACTACGTCACTGACCCGCCCCACGCATCAGTGGCGTGAGTCTCCTGGGCCGACTCGTGAGCGTGTCCTCGGGGCGGCCACGGGCACCGTGACCGGCAGCCAGTCGGTTCGGCGCCTGTCTGCGCTCGGGCGTAGGCTGAACCACAGCCCGAAAGACCTGGCCCCGAGACCCCTGGGCACCCGACTCAAGGAGCACCTCTGTGACTGTCGCACCCGACGGCCGCCGCATGCTGCGCGTCGAGGCGCGCAACGCCGAGACGCCCATCGAACGCAAGCCCGAGTGGATTCGCACCACGGCCAAGATGGGGCCCGAGTTCACGGCCCTGCACTCGATGGTCAAAACCGAAGGGCTGCACACGGTGTGCCAGGAGGCGGCCTGCCCGAACATCTTCGAGTGCTGGGAAGACAAGGAGGCCACCTTCCTCATCGGCGGCGACACCTGCACCCGGCGCTGCGACTTCTGCGACATCGCCACCGGCAAGCCGCAGGCTCTCGACCTCGACGAGCCGCGACGGGTGGCCGAGTCCGTCCAGCGGATGGGGCTGCGCTACTCCACGGTCACCGGGGTCGCCCGCGACGACCAGGCCGACGGGGCGGCGGGCCTCTACGCCGAGACCATCCGCCAGATCCACCTGCTGAACCCCAACACCGGGGTCGAGATCCTGCCGCCCGACTTCGGCGCGGTGCCCGAGCTCGTGAGCCAGGTGTTCGACGCCCGCCCGGAGGTCTTCGCCCACAACCTCGAGACCGTGCCGCGCATCTTCAAGCGCATCCGCCCGGCGTTCACCTACGAGAAGTCGCTTCGGGTGCTCTCGATGGCACGCGAAGCCGAGCTGGTGACCAAGAGCAACCTCATCCTCGGTATGGGTGAGACCGACGACGAGATCGCAGAGGCCATCGGTGACCTCCACCAGGCCGGCTGCGACATCCTGACCATCACGCAGTACCTCCGCCCGTCCAAGCTGCACCACCCCATTGACCGGTGGGTCAAACCGGAGGAGTTCGTGCACTGGTCGAACCTCGCCGAGGACATCGGCTTCAAGGGCGTCATGGCGGGCCCGCTCGTGCGCTCGTCCTACCGCGCGGGTCGCCTGTGGGCCACCGCGATGCGCAAGTGGGGTCGTCAGATCCCCGCCCACCTCGACCACCTGGCGCAGGCCGCCGAGTCGCCCGCCCGCCAAGAGGCCGCGTCACTGGTCGCTCGGGCCGCCCGCGCCGTATCCTGACGTCATGGCACGCAACCCGTTCGCACGCGGAAAGAGCACCGACGCCGGGGCCTCGGCGCCCAAGGTGAAGAAGCCCGGACGCGTGGCGCAGATCCTCGACGTCTACAAGGCCTCCAAGAAGGCCGACCCGGTCATCGGCTGGTGGATGCTGCTGGCCCTGCTAGGCACCTTCGCGATCTTCCTCGTCGTCGGGGTGCTGATCAAGCTGCCGTGGATCTTCGGGTTCTTCGGCCTGCTCTTCGGCATCCTGGCCGCGACCATCACGCTCAGCCGGCGAGCGGAGCGGGCCGCCTACTCACAGATCGACGGGCAGGCGGGTGCGGCCGGCGCGGCCCTGACCTCGATCCGACGCGGCTGGTTCACCGACCGCGAACCGGTGGCCGCCGATGTCGCCCGACCGGGAGACTTCGCCTCCGCGGCGATGGTCTACCGCGCCCTCGGACGCCCTGGGGTGGTGCTGGTCGGCGAAGGGCCCACCGCTCGGGTGCAGAAACTGCTCGCCGCCGAGAAGAAGCGGGTCGAACGGGTCGCGCCCGGCGTTCCCGTGACCCTGATGCGGGTCGGGACCGGCGAGGGCGAGGTTCCCCTGCCCAAGCTGTCGAGCAAGGTGCAGAAGCTCAAGCCGAAGATCACCAAGGACGAGATGTCACTGGTCAACAAGCGGCTGAAGTCGCTCGGGGGCCTCAAGGCCGCGCTGCCCCCGGGTGTCGACCCGGGCCGGGCCAGGATGGACCGCAAGGCGCTCCGCGGCCGCTGAACCCGGCTTCCATCACGACAGACGCTCACGACGGATGCTGACCAGGATCAGCGGGCGCGCACGATGACGGTGTTGGCCGCCTTGTCGTGCAGCCCCCGCCCATCCTTGTCCCAGATGACGGCCGGGATGAAGAGGCAGAGCAGCACCGTTCTGGCAAACGCCTGCAACGGCAGGACTCGCCCGGTCTGCGAGAGGGCACGCACCTGAAGACCCACCACGCGATGGCCGATGGTGAAGCCCAAGGTGGCGGTCAGCAGTAGGGTCATGACACCAAAGACCCCCAGCACGGTGAAGCTCTCGTTGCCGTTAGCTGCCTGAGCGGTGAACGGAAGCGGAGCGCGGAAGAGGCCGGCCGCAATGAGGGTCGCGATGGCCCAGTCGATCAGCACCCCGACGAGGCGCCGACCGAACGAGCCCAGCGAGCCCGGCCCGCTGCGCGGCATCCCCAGTCGTTGCCCCCGCCACTCCCCGGTCGTCGTGCGTGACCGAGGGCCGTCGAGCCACGATCCGATGTCCTCGCGATCTACCACAGCACCAGCCAATCACGACCTGACGATCTGCGCGTCGGCGGGCCACCGGCAGCTCCCGGGGCACCTCGTCCGCGTAACACCGCGGAAACACCCGGGTCATGCACGAGAAACGGCTGCTCGCTACAGTTTCGAGCGACAGCACAGGGGTTGTCGTCAGCGCCTGGCGGATCCTGGCGTGTGCTGGCGGCGCCCCTGGCCCCACATCAGGAGGTTGGATGTTCAGCTCAGCTGAAGAAGTGCTCGCGTACATCAAGGACGAGAACGTCGAGTTCGTCGACATTCGTTTTTGCGACCTGCCCGGCGTCATGCAGCACTTCAACGTGCCGGCTGAAACCGTTGACGAAGACTTCTTCACGGTCGGTCAGATGTTCGACGGCTCGTCGATCCGGGGATTCCAGGCGATTCACGAGTCAGACATGAAGCTGATTCCCGACCCCGCGACCGCCTTCATCGACCCGTACCGCACGGCGAAGACCCTGGTCATGAACTTCTCCATTCTCGACCCCTTCACCGACGAGCGATACAGCCGCGACCCGCGCAACATCGCGACCAAGGCCGAGGAGTACCTGAAGTCGACCGGAATCGCCGACACCGCGTTCTTCGGGGCCGAGGCCGAGTTCTACATCTTCGACGATGTGCGTTTCGAGACGAAGGCGAACGCGTCGTACTACTACCTCGACTCCATCGAGGCGGCCTGGAACACCGGCCGCGAGGAGGAGGGCGGCAACAAGGGCTACAAGACCCGGTACAAGGGTGGCTACTTCCCCGTCTCCCCCGTCGACCACTTCGCCGACTTCCGCGACCAGATCTGTCGCGAGCTGAAGGACGTCGGTCTCAACGTCGAGCGGAGTCACCACGAGGTGGGCACCGCAGGGCAGATGGAGATCAACTACCGCTTCAACACGTTGCTGCACTCCGGCGATGACCTGATGAAGTTCAAGTACGTCGTGAAGAACTCGTCATGGTCGCAGGGTCACACGGCGACCTTCATGCCGAAGCCGCTCTTCGGCGACAACGGGTCGGGGATGCACACCCACCAGTCGCTCTGGAAGAACGGCGAGCCGCTCTTCTACGACGAGCGCGGTTACGGTGGCCTGTCTGATCTGGCGCGGTGGTACATCGGTGGCCTGCTCAAGCACGCTCCGTCGCTGCTCGCCTTCACCAACCCCACGGTGAACAGCTACCACCGCCTCGTTCCCGGCTATGAGGCACCGGTCAACCTGGTCTACTCGGCCCGCAACCGCTCGGCCTGCGTGCGTATCCCGATCACCGGCAACTCGCCGAAGGCCAAGCGCATCGAGTTCCGCGTTCCCGACCCGTCGGCGAACCCGTACCTCTGCTTCGCGGCCCAGCTGATGGCCGGGCTCGACGGCATCAAGAACCGCATCGAGCCCCCGGAGCCGGTCGACAAGGACCTCTACGAGCTGCCGCCCGAGGAGCACGCCGCCATCGCGCAGGTTCCCGGGTCGCTGCCCGAGGTGCTCGACGCGCTGGAGGCTGACCACGCCTACCTGCTCGAGGGCGACGTCTTCACCTCCGACCTCATCGAGACGTGGGTCGACTACAAGCGCAAGAACGAGGTCGACCCGATCCGCTTCCGCCCGCACCCCCACGAGTTCGAGATGTACTTCGATATCTGAGTGATGGACGTCTGAGTGATGGACGTCTGAGCTGAGACGGTCGGTACCTGTGCGCCTGACACCTCTCACGCCTTGGGGTGTCAGACGCACGACCGGCGGGACCGATGCGGACCCCGGTAGCCGAGCTGGATGCCGCTGGTACAGCGACCGTCGCCCGAGGAGATCAAGCGGCGGATCAGTCGGCATCCCTGGTCGTCAGGCCAGCACCAAGTGCCGACTGATCTGCCGCTTGATCGACTCGTGAGCGCGTCAGGAGCGGCGCGAGAAGACCAAGGGCAGCCGGCGCCGGCCTTCGACGGGCGGCGCAGCGGCATCCGGGACTGAGCCAGTTGAACCACCCGAGCCCACCGACGTGACCGAACGCAGCTGTGGGTACCGGGCCCGGACGGCGTTCTCGAACCGGTCGCCCAAGGTCACGCGCGATGCCGGACAGTGCGTGCAGGCGCCGTTCATGCGCACCCGAACGTCGCCGTCGTGCACGTCGACCAGCTCGATCTGGCCACCATGAGAACGCACGTAGACCCCGACGTCGCCGTCGATGACTTCGACCACGGCCATCCGCAGTACGTCGTCGGAGGTGCTCAGCTGGGCGGGTAGCCACTCGTCAGGAACCGCGAGCGCGGCCTGAAGCGCCGTACGCACCGCCGCCCCGTTCCGTCGCCAGCTGAATGCACCCCGAAGTCGCACCACGACCGCCGCGGGCTCCACCATGAGAGTCTCGATCGGGCCGTCGTCGAGCAGTGACTGCAGCTGGTCAGGAAGCCGAGCGGTCGCTCCGACGAAGCCGAGCACGTCAGGTGGCACGATCCAGCGCATCGAGAGGGCGTCGCCGTCGACCGGCTCGGGATGGAGCGGCACGAGAGCGGGCACGTTCGCCTGGACGGGGGCCATCTCAGGTCACCGCCTCGATGACGACCTTGGTCAGGAACGCCATCACCCAAGCCAGCACGAACATGTAGCCGAAGGCGATGGCCGGCCAGCGCCAGGTGCCCGACTCACGGCGCATCACCCCCACGGTCGACATGCACTGGAGGGCGTAGAGGAAGAACACCAGCAGTGCGCCCAGCACCGGCGGCGCGAACAACGGCTGGCCGGCGCGCGGCCCCTCCGCCACCGTCATCGACTTCAGGGCGTCGCTGGGGTTGTCGGGGTTCTCGGCCGATGCCACCTGACCGAGGGTGGCGACGAAGACCTCACGGGCCGAGAGTGACGCGAGCAGGCTGACGTTGATACGCCAGTCGAACCCGAGCGGCTCGAACACCGGCGACACGGCTCGACCGGCGTCTGCCGCGAAGCTGTTGTCGAGCACATAGGCCGAGACGGCCGTGGTGCTGGCGGTGTCGACACCAGCGGCCTGCATCTCACCGAGGCTGCGACCGGGAAGGTTGAGCAGCAGCCAGAGGATGATCGTGGTGACCAGGATGATCCGACCCACCTTGCGCAAAAAGGCCCGGCAGGCCTCCCACACCGACAGGGCGACCCCGCGGGCCGACGGCATCCGGTAGCTGGGCATCTCCATGTAGAAGGGCAGCAGCGGCCCGCGCCCACGCCCGACGCGGGAGAAAACCCAAGCGGCGAGCATCGCCGACACGGCGCCCACGAGATACAGCACGAACATGATCGCGCCCTGCGCCCCGAACGGCCCGAACCGGGTGCCGGGGTCGACCAGCAGACCGATGAGCAGCACGTAGACCGGCAGCCGGGCGGAGCACGTCATGAGCGGAGCGCCCATCATCGTGGCGATGCGGTCACGGGCGGATGGCAGCGTGCGGGTGGCCATGATGCCGGGGATCGCGCAGGCCATCGACGAGAGCAGCGCAACGAACGCGCGCCCTTCCAGGCCTGCCTTGGCCATCACCCGGTCCATCAGGAAGGCGGCCCGGGAAAGGTAACCGACGCCCTCGAGCAACGCCACCATCACGAACAGCAGGGCGATCTGCGGCAGGAAGACCAGCACTCCGCCGACCCCGCCGAGCAGGGCGTTCGACAGGAAGCTGCCGACCCACGGGTTCGACACATGTTCGGACACGAGAGAGCCCAGGTAGCCGAAGAACTGCTCGACGTAGTCCTGCAGCGGAGCGGCGACGGTGAAGATCACCTGGAAGAAGGCGAACATCGTGACGAAGAAGACGAGCGAGCCCCAGACCGGATGCAGCAGCACCGCATCGATCCGTCGGGTGCGCTCGTCGACCTGCGGCACCTCGTACCGGGACGAGGCGAGTACCGAGGTGATCCAGGCACTGGTCTCGGTCGTGTCGTGGGTCGGCGGCAGGATCGCCGGGGAGTCCCACGACTCCGGGGTGGCGAGCAGGTCGCGCAGCCCGGCCAGGTCGCTGCGCCGGCCGGCGATGACGCTGACCACGGGCACGCCGAGGGCGCGGCGCAGGGCCTCGACGTCGAGGGAGCCCGAGCGCCGGGCCAGCTCGTCGGCGAAGGTGAGCACGACGCATACCGGCAGCTCGGTGCCGAGCACATGGCTGAGCAGACCGAGGGAACGTCGCAGCGACGTCGCGTCGAGCGTGACGACGAGCCCGTCAGGGGTGACGACCGCCTCGTTGTCGGGGTCGAGCAGATCGGTGACGATCTGCTCGTCGGGGCTGATCGGGTCGAGGCTGTACGTGCCCGGTAGGTCCTCGACGACGACGGCGCGCCCCTGCGTCATCAACGACCCCTCGTACCGCGCCACCGTGACGCCCGGATAGTTGCCGGTCTTGGCCCGCAGGCCGGTCAGGGCGTTGAACAGGGTCGACTTGCCGGAGTTGGGGCTGCCCACCAGGGCGATGCGGATGCTGCCGGGCAGCGTCGACGACCGGCCCCCAGCCGCGCTGTGGCAACCGTCACCCCCACCGGGACGATCGTCAGTCACAGGGTGGCGGACACTCCGACGCAGCGGGCGTGCACGCGGCGCAGCGCCACCTCGTAGCCGGCCAGCCGGAAGATGACCGGGTCGGCCATCGGAGCGCGGCGCAGCATCTGCACCGGCACGCCGGGCGCGAAGCCCAGGTCGAAGAGCCGGCGCGCAGTGGCGGGGTCGGTTCCCGCGCTGATGTCGACGATGCAGCCCGTCTCGCCGGCACGCAGGTCGGCGAGGGTGAGCCGGTGGCCGTCGTCGTTCGCTGCGCAGGGCTCGATGACACGCTCGCGCAAGGCTGTGGACACGATGGACATGCAGTGGCCTCCCGGGCAAAGGGTCAGGGTGGTGCAGGTCCGCGTCGTCGCCAGGCCCGTAAGGTGAGGCTAACCTCAGGGTCCCGCCGTCGTCAACCGTCGCCGACGCATGAAGAGCGTCGGCGCGAGAGACTGAGGTAGTGAACGACTCCGGCGGCCCGTCCGCACCCTCCACCACAGCTCCCGACACTGGCGAAGGCACGGCCGACGACACCGGTGTGGACTCGGCCGCAGACACCGGTGACGGCTCGTCCGAGGACCCGGCTGAGGGCTCGTCCGACGGCTCCCTGGACGACACCGGCGCCACCGGCGGCCGGCCGACCGCGCCCCACGACGCCGACGCGCCCGACCCCAGGCGGTGGAAGGCGCTGACCGTCTGCCTCGTCGCCGGCTTCATGACCCTGCTCGACGTGAGCATCGTCAACGTGGCGCTGCCCTCGATCCAGAGCGGCATCGGCGCCTCCCCCAGCGACCTGCAGTGGGTGGTCTCCGGCTACGCGCTCACCTTCGGCCTGACGCTGGTGGGTTCCGGCCGCATCGGCGATGCCATCGGGCGCCGGACCGTGTTCATCATCGGGGTGGTGCTGTTCGGCTTGGCTTCCTTCGCGTGCGGTCTCGCCGGCAGTGCCAGCCTGCTCGTTGCGGCCCGGCTCGTGCAGGGCGCGGCGGGCGGCATCCTCAACCCTCAGGTCTCAGGGCTGATCCAGGAGCTGTTCAAAGGCCGCGAGCGGGGCCGGGCCTTCGGCATGCTCGGCGCGACCATCGGCATCTCGACCGCCGTGGGCCCGATCGTCGGCGGGCTGATCATCAGCGCTCTGGGCCCGGCCACCGGCTGGCGATGGATCTTCTTCGTCAACCTTCCCATTGCCGTCGGTGCGGTCGTGCTCGCGAAGCTGTGGCTGCCGGCCCCCAGGCCCCGGTCGAAGACGTCGCGCCTTGACCTCGACCCGGTGGGAGTCGGGCTGCTCGGCGTCGCCGTCGTGACCCTCCTGCTGCCGCTCGTCGAGACCGGTCGAGGCGGCACGCCCAGCGTTCCCTGGTGGGTGGCCCTCATCGGCCTGGGTCTCATCGGCATCTTCGTGCAGTGGGAACGGGCCTATACCCGGCGCGGTCGCAGCCCCCTCGTCGACCTCGGACTCTTCACGGTTCCGGGGTACTCCCCCGGCGCCGTCGTGGGCACCATCTACTTCGCCGGGTTCACCGGCATCTTCTTCGTGCTCACCATCTACTTCCAGCAGGCCCTGGGCTACACCCCGTTGCAGGCCGGCCTCGCGGTCACCTCGTTCGCCGCCGGGTCCGCAGTATCCGCTGCCGTCGGCGGTAACCTCGTCGACCGCTTCGGACGGGTGCTGGTGACGGTCGGCCTGGTCACGGTTCTGGTGGGCCTCATCGCCACTGACATCGTGCTGGGCCTGGTGAGTGGCCCCTCCACCGGGTGGGCCCTCGCGGTACCCCTGCTGGTGGCCGGGATCGGCAGCGGCATCGTGATCTCACCGAACGTCACCCTGACCCTCGCTGACATTCCCGTCGCCCGGGCGGGCACGGCGGGCGGCCTGCTGCAGACCGGCCAACGGATCGGCACGGCCGCCGGCATCGCTCTCGTCGGAGCGGTCTTCTTCGCATCGACGGGGCCCGAGGGTCCCGGTGGCGTGGGCGGAGCCATCGCGTCGCTGCGCGTCGCCTCGGTGCTGGTCACGGTGGCCCTGGTCGCCAGCGTTCTCGACCTGCGGGCGCGTCGGCACCGAGACGCAGCCTGAGGGCACCACCCCTGTGCACCGCCACGGATGCCGCAAGGAATGCCGGGGGAGCAGCCGAGCAGCAGTGGTCGCGTCAGACCTGCGGCTGGTGGATGGGCTCAGCCCGCCGGATGGAGCTCGGGCGGGTCGGGGTAGGCCTGCTCGACGGCCTTCTGCATCTCTGAGTGCGGCCACGAGAGCACGGCCATTGCCATGAGGGCGAGGCAGCCAACGGCGCTGAGGGCCACCCCGACGTAAGGGTCGGTGTGCTGCCCCAACCAGCCCGCCGCGAGAAAGGACGCGCCGGCGCACGCGACCGACACGGCCCCGGCGAGGCTGTAGACCCTGCCCCGCAGGGCCGGTGAGGTAACGAGGGCGAAGGTCGACTGCAGCGGCACCATGAACGACTGGAGCATGCCGCTGACGAAGAAGAGGAGGGCCACGACGATCGTCGGCGGGTAGAACGCCGTCATCAGCAGGGGCAACGGCATCGCCAGGGCCAGCGGCACGACCAGGCGGTTCTGCGCCTGAACGCCCCGGCGGGAGATGAGCACGATTCCGAGCACGGCCCCGATGATGGGCGCCGCCATCAAGGCACCACCCCACCCGTTCTCACCGGCGATCGGGATGGCGAGGGCCTCGGGCGCCGCGATGCCCAGGGTGGCGCACGCCCCCAACAGCACGAGCCGGGCGAGCACCCGATGCCGCGCCAGGTCTCCCACGGCGTCACCGAGGTCACGCACGAAGCCTGAGAACCCACGTCCGCGCCGGCCCTGCACGGGCCTCAGCTCGACGACCACTGCGATGACACCCGCAGCCACCACGAAGGTCGCCAGGTCGATGAGCAGTCCGGTTCTGGGGCCGAGCAGTGCCACCAAGCCACCGCCCAGGGCGAACCCGATGGCCTGGTTGACCTGTTCGCTCATCGCCCGGAGACCGACCGATCGGGCGTAGAGGTGTCGGTCGTCGAACAGGTCGGTGTAGAGCACCTGGTTCGAGGCCGAGGCGGCTCCGCCGATGGCCTCCAGGGTGAAGAGCACGCCGAAGATCCCCCACAGCGACCACTGCAGCTGCACGAGCAGGATCAGCCCGACGACACAGAGAGCACGCAGCAGGTGCGTCGCGATGAGCACCCGTTTGTACGGGATGCGGTCGACGAGCGGGCCCAGCAGGGCGCGGCCGAAGAAGGTCGGCAGGAGACTCACGGCGAAGGTCGTGGCGGTGGCGAGCGGCGAGCGCGTGCGTTCGAAGACGACCGCCGCGATCGTCACGCGGGCGATGTAGTCGCCCCACATTGACAACGCGTTGGCGGCGAACACCGGTAGGAAGCGCGGTGCGCGAAGCACCTCGACGAAGGTCGGCGCCGGGTTCTCGCCCCTTTCGGCTGTGGTCACTCGGCCACCCGACCAACTGGCCCGGAGGCGTAGAAGTTGAGGTCGGTCGCTTGTCGAGACCGACGGGCGACCCTGCGCCACAGGGGTTCGAGCTGGTGCCCACTACCGGCCGGACGACCCATGAGCCGACTGACGCCCTCGAGGTCACGCAGGTCGGAGGGAACGCTGTCAACGGCCCGGCCCCGCCAGAGCACCGAGGCGTTGCGGATGAGCGAGCCCAGCGTCCACGCCTCGCGCAACGACCGGGCGTCGTCGACGGGCAGCAGGCCGGCCGCGGCCAGCGCCTCGAGGCCGGCCATCGTTCCCACCACCCGCAGGGCCGGGGTGTCATGTGCATGCCCCAGCTGCAGCAGCTGCACGGTCCACTCCACGTCGGTGAGGCCGCCCAGCCCGAGCTTGAGGTGCTTGCGGGGGTCGGCCCCTCGCGGCAGCCGTTCGGCCTCGACCCGCGCCTTGAGGGTGCGGATGTCGCGCTGCTGCTCCCTCGACAGCCCACCCACGGGGTAGCGCAGGGGGTCGATGAGCGCCAGGAAGTCGTCGGCCAGGCCGGTCGGGCCGGCGACCGGGCGCGCCCGCAGCAGCGCCTGGAACTCCCACGTGAGCGCCCACCGCTCGTAGTAGCTGCGGTAGGAGTCGAGGCTGCGCACGAGAGGTCCGGCCTTGCCCTCCGGGCGCAGGTCGGCGTCGATGCCCAGCGCCGGATCGGGACCGGGGCCGGACAAGAGCTTCTTGAGGCTCTGCACCACCTGGGTGGCCCGGGCCGTGACCGCCGCCTCGTCGCTGCCCAGCGGCCGCACCACGAACATCACGTCGGCATCCGAGGCGTAGCCCATCTCGGCGCCGCCGAAGCTGCCCATGGCCACGACGACAATCTCTGCGCCCAGCGGGACGCCTTCGTCGCGCTCGACCTGAGACACCACGGCGCCAAGGGCCACCTCGATGGTGGCCGCGGCCAGGTCGCTGAGGGCGGCCCCCACGGAGCGCAGGTCGAGCTCGCCCAGGACGTCGGCCATCACGATGCGCACCAGCTCGTGCCGTCGGATGGCCCGGACCGCTGCCACCGCGTCGGCGCCGGTCTCGCGCCGGCTCCCGGCCGAGGTCATGGTGGCGACGAGCGCCTCGCGGGTGCGAGGCACCAGTCCGGTAGCATCCCCGAAGATCGATACGCTCTCGGGCGATCGGACGAGCAGGTCCGCTGCGAAGCGGCTCCGGGCCAGACCGTGGGCGAGACGGTCGGCGGCCCGGCCCTCGTCGCGCAACATCTTCAGGTACCAGTGCGTCGAGCCGAGCTCGTCGGACACGCGGCGGAACGAGAGCAGGCCGGCATCGGGGTCGGCTTCGTCGGCGAACCAGCCGAGCATGACCGGCAGCAGGGTGCGTTGGATCGCGGCGCGCCGGCTGACACCACTGGTGAGCGCCTCGATGTGACGCATCGCTCCCGCAGGGTCGCCGAACCCCAACGCTGAGAGCCGTGCTCGAGCAGCCTCTGGGGTGAGCCCGACCTCCTGTGGGGTCAGCCGGGCGGCCGCGGCCAGCAGGGGCCGGTAGAACAGACGCTCGTGGATGCGGCGCACCTCGCGAGCGATCGCCTGCCGGTCGGCCACCACCTGCTTCTCGGGGTGCGTGCGATGGCCCATCAACCGACCGAGGCGGCGCAGGTCGGCCGACGAGTCGGGCATCAGGTGGGTTCGGCGCAGACGGTGCAGCTGGATCCGATGCTCGAGGCAGCGCAGGTGCCGGTAGTCGCGGTCAAGAGCGGCGGCGTCGTCGCGACCGACGTACCCACCCCCGGCCAGCGAGGCGAGTGCCTCGAGCGTGGTGGCCGAGCGCAGGCTGGGATCGGTGCGTCCGTGCACGAGCTGCAGCAGCTGAACGCTGAACTCGACGTCGCGCAGGCCACCGGGGCCGAGCTTGAGCTGACGGGCGGCCTCGTTGGGAGGCACGTGGTTCTCCACCCGGCGCCGCATGGCCTGGACGTCCTCGACGAAGTTCGGCCGTCCGGCTGCCTCCCACACCAGTGGTGCGATCTCGGCCTTGTAGTGCAACCCGATCTCTCGGTCGCCGGCCGAGACCCAGGCCTTGAGCAGAGCCTGGAACTCCCAGGTCTTGGCCCAACGTTCGTAGTATGCGCGATGGCTCGCGATGGTGCGCACCAAGGGACCGTGCTTGCCTTCCGGCCGCAGTGCTGCGTCGACGGGCCACAGGCTCCCCTCGGGCGTGGGCAGCGAACAGGCGCGCATCGTCGCGGCAGCAAGCGTCGTCCCGATGCGCAGGGCGACCTCCTCGTCGACGCCGTCGGCGGGCTCGGCCACGAAGATGACGTCGACGTCGCTGACGTAGTTGAGCTCACCGCCCCCGGTCTTGCCCATCCCGATGATCGCGAGGCGGCACTGCTCGTGTCCGGGCCCGAACTCCTCCCGAGCGATGGCCAGAGCCGCCTCGAGGGCGGCCTCGGCCAGCTCGGCGAGCGCCTCCCCGACGGCCGGCATCAGGGCCAGCGGGTCGGGCGCCGTCACGTCGAGGGCGGCAATGCGCAGCAGGCCGCGCCGGTAGGCGATTCGCAGGGCGTGCAGGGCCGGCAGCTCGCCCCGGGCGGGGCCCACGGCCGCCACCAGGTCGGCGCGCACCTGTTCTCCGCTGGGCCGGGTCGCTCGAGCCGCGATGAGCCAGTCGGCCGGATGCCTGACGAGGTGGTCGACGATCGCGGTGGAGGCGCCGAGCAGGCCGAGCACCCTGGCCCGGGCGTCCGGGTCGTCCGTGAACGTGTCCGCGAGCGTCGTCACCCCGTGACCCCCTGAGTCCGCCCGCTCGCCGAGCGCCTCCATCATCCGCACCAGGCCGAGGAGGGCCTGGTCTGCATCGGCCGTCTCGCCGAGAGCCGCGAGCAGCGCCTCCGGCAGGCCGGTCGGCTCTTCCTGGCGACGCAGCGGGGCGAGCGCCCGGTCGCCGAGCAGCCCCACGGCCCGGGGCACGTCGGTGAAGCCGACCCGGGCGAGGGCGGCTTCGACGGAGGAGGTTCGCGACGTCATGCTCGTCGGTACGTCCAGCAGCCCGTCGGCCCGGTCACAGTCGCGGGAGGTAGCGGTTCAGCTCGAAGGCGCTGACCTCGTGCCGGTAGTCGAGCCATTCCTGACGCTTGTTGCGCAAGAAGAAGTCGAAGACGTGCTCACCCAGGATGTCGGCCACGAGGTCGCTCTGCTCCATCACCTCGAGGGCCCGACCGAGGGAGGCGGGCAAGGTCTTGATGCCCATCGCGCGCCGCTCGGCATCGGTGAGGCCCCACACGTCGTCCTCGGTCTCGGGCGGCAGCTCGTAGCCCTCCTCGATGCCCTTGAGCCCGGCGCCGAGGATGACCGCGAAGGCGAGGTAGGGGTTGCAGGCCGCGTCGAGGGAGCGCACCTCGATCCGTGTCGACTGGCCCTTGTTCGGCTTGTGCATCGGCACCCGCAGCAGCGCCGACCGGTTGTTGTGCCCCCACGTCAGGTGCGCCGGCGCCTCACCGCCACCCCAGAGCCGCTTGTAGCTGTTGACCCACTGGTTGGTGACGGCGGTGATCTCGGCACCGTGCACGAGCAGGCCGGCCATGAACTGCCGACCGACCTTGCTCAGCTGGTAGGGCGCGCCCGGCCCGTAGAAGGCGTTGGTGTCGCCCTCGAAGAGCGAGACGTGGGTGTGCATCCCCGAGCCCGGGTGCTCTGAGAACGGCTTCGGCATGAAGGTCGCGTAGACCCCCTGCGTGAGGGCGACCTCCTTGATCACCGTGCGGAAGGTCATGACGTTGTCCGCCATGCTGAGGGCGTCGGCGTAGCGCAGGTCGATCTCGTTCTGGCCGGGCGCCCCCTCGTGGTGGCTGAACTCGACCGAGATCCCCATGCTCTCGAGCATGGTGATGGCGGCGCGTCTGAAGTCGTGGCCGGTGCCGTGCGGCACGTGGTCGAAGTAGCCGGCGTCGTCGACCGGCACCGGACGGCCGTCGGGGCCTCGTCCCGGCTCGAGCAGGAAGAACTCGATCTCCGGGTGGGTGTAGAAGGTGAACCCGAGATCGGCGGCCCGGGTCAGAGCCCGTTGCAGCACGTTGCGCGGGTCGGCGATGCTGGGGCTGCCGTCGGGCAGCTGCAGGTCGCAGAACATCCGGGCCGTGCCCGGCGCGTCACCGCGCCACGGGAGGATCGAGAAGGTGGAGGGGTCGGGCTTGGCCAGCATGTCGGCCTCGTAGACGCGGGTCAGTCCCTCCATGGCCGACCCGTCGAAGCCGATGCCCTCGGCGAAGGCCCCTTCGAGCTCGGGCGGCGCCACCGCCACCGACTTGAGGGTGCCGAGCACGTCGGTGAACCACAGACGGACGAAGCGGATCTCGCGCTCTTCGATCGTGCGCAGCACGAACTCTTCCTGACGGTTCATGGGTCGATCCTGCCGCATGTGAGGTTTCATCGGTGTGACGGCTCCCCCCGCGGCTTTGTCTGCGCGGGACGGGTCGGATGCCGGTTGACGGCGCGGGCATGGGCCCCCGGGAGCGATCCCGGGAGCCCACACCCGTTGGTGCGTCTCGAGCTGTGTGCAGCGTGGTCAGGTCACTTGGTGGTGACGCGAACGAGCATGTTCTGCTTGTTGGCCGAGGTCTGCTGCACCTTCATCGTGACACCGAGCCCGCTGACGGCCGTCGAGGCCCACGGGTTCGACGGGTCCCAGTAGGCCAGCGGGTTCGTGTCGTCGAACGTCGGGATCGCCGGTGCCGACTTCAGGCTGACGCCGTAGCCGTTGCGGTGGAAGGTGACGAAGTCGGTGCGCTCCTGACCGAAGGTGGCATCGAAGGGCTGACGACGGTTGCCCAGCAGTGCCCCGTCGGGGAACTTGATCGCCTTCGGCCGGGCGTCCACGGGCAGGATCAGGCCGGCCCCGGCGTGCGCGGAGGTGTTGTTGTTCGTGTACTCCCCGTTGCTGAACCACACGAGCAGGCCGTTCTGGTAGGGAAAGCGCTCGACCCACTTGGGCCGGGTGTTGGCCCAGCCGAAGTTGTACGGACCCTTCTTCAGGCCCTTGTCGTAGTTGCTGTAGACCCGGTTCTCGGCGTAGTAGATGTCCTGGACCGTCTTTGACGTCGTGCCGTCGATGATCGAGAAGCCGCTCGCGACCCAGTTCCCCGCGCCCGCCTCGACGTCGTCGATCGTGCCGTCGACGCCGTCCTTGCTGACCCGGATGTCGTCGATGTACGCCTCGCTCTCGACGCCGCCGTCGCTGGCGACTCGGAAGCGGAACTGCACCGACTGCCCGGCGTACGCTGAGAGATCCCAGGTCTTGGTGGTCCACGCGAAGGTGCCGTCGATCGGGTCACCGACCTTGCTCCACGTGGCGCCGTTGTCGGTCGAGACCTCGCCGTACAGGAAGTCGTAGTCGGTCTCGAGCTTGCCCTGCACCCACGCGCTGACCGCGGCTGACGCCGTGGCATCAGTCAGGTCGACGGTCGTGCCGAGGGTGGCGTTGAGGTTGTTCCCGTAGCCGCTCCACCACTCCTTCGAGCCCGAGTGCGGGGTATTGCGTTCGGTCTTCAACGTGCGCTCGGGCAGCGGCACGACGATGGCCTGGGGCTTGACGCCGTAGGAGTTCTCGTCCTTGTTCGTCTTGTCCCGCACGACGTGGTCGGCGGGGCCGAGGTTGACGAGCTTGTTCTTCCCGTAGTCGACGGTCGTGTAGTCGAGCCAGCCGAGCTGCAGCTTCTCCCACGGGCCCATGTAGCCGGGCTTGGTGCCGATGGCGTCCTTGGTCTGGTTGAGCCAGGAGCCACCGCTCATGATGGTCCAGAAGCCGGTGCCGTTGTCGCCGCCGGCGGTGTCGTACAGGTCGGGCAGGCCGAGGTCGTGGCCGAACTCGTGGGCGAACACGCCGAGCCCGCCGTTCTCGGGCTCGGTGGTGTAGTCGCCGATCCACATGCCGGAGTCGCCCAGCGGCACGCCGCCGCCCTTGTTGAAGGCGGGGCCGGTACTGCCGGCGTTGTTCGAGAAGGCGTACCAGCGGTGCGACCAGATGGCGTCGGTTCCCTGTTCGCCGCCACCGGCCTCCTCGCCCTCACCGGCGTGGATCGCCTGGAAGTGGTCGATGTAGCCGTCGGGCTCGTTGAAGTTGCCGTCGTTGTCGTAGTCGTAGCGGTCGACCTTGTCGAACTGCGCCAGGTAGGTCTTGATCTGGGCGTCGCTCTGGCCGGCGGCCTTCTGGGCGTTGTACCAGGCAGTGGCGGTGTCCTTGATGTAGTTCCAGTAGCCGTTGGACTCGGGGACCGTGTTGGACCCGTACCGCGCCTCGTTGTAGGGAACGGTCACCCAGTCGGAGACGTCGCCCTTGGCCACGAAGCGCCCGTTGCTCTGCTTGAGGTAGAAGTCCTTGAAGGAGTCCTTGGCGCCGAACATGAGGTTCAGGTAGTGGTCGCGGCTGAAGTCGGGAAGCCAGTACGTCGAGTTGTTGTCGGTGGCGTCCCGGTTCCAGAGCCGGTCGGGCTCGGGAATCTGGTTGTGCACCGGGCCGGCGTCGCTCGACTGCCCCGCCATGGTCTGGGTGCCGAAGTCGGTGAGGATCGTGAGGATGTCCTCCTCACGGTCGACCGGGTAGTTGATGTAGCGCGACTTCTTGGCGTTCTTGCCGCGCTTGTCCTTGACCGTGGAGTCAACCTTGATGACGCGGTTGCCGTTGATCTTCGTGGTCGTGGCCTCGCCCGTGACGAGCTTGGTCACGGCCTCCTTGCGCTCCGCTGCGGCCTTGTCGGCCAGCGGGTTGGGCAAACTGTCAGTGCGCGAGGCCTGCGCGGCGGCAGGGTCGCTGCTGACCGGGGTCTTGGCACTGGGCGTTGCCTGAGCCTGCACGGGAGCCGTCAGTCCCGCGGCGACCAGCGCCCCGACTGCCAGCCCCGACACTGCGCTCCATTGGCGCTTGTTCAAGGTTCGTCCTCCTGGTTCCGAGCGCCGACGTGGCGCCTCCGGAATAAGAACATGCCAAGAGACGAAAAAGGGCCTTACATACCAAGAATTTGTGAAATTTACTGGTTTTTTGCCTGTCAGTTGCCCGAGAGTCAGGCTCGAAACAGCGAAGTTTGCCGCCGAAGGCCCGTTTGACTCACAGGCTTCAGTAAGGTTCACGACGCGCGTGAGACCGTACCCGCTCCCTCACCAGCCCTAACCGACCCTCCCCGGCTGCCCGCGCCGCCCGCCGCACCGTGGCGGGCTCGTCTCAACGGACCGTCCCCCGCCTGCTGGCTATGCTCGGCCGCATGGACGAAACGACCGCCGGGGCGCCCCAACGGGTCACCGGAGAGCTACCCGCCCAGGCTTCCGCTCCGGCGGGCCCCACCGGGCCCGATGCCGGCCAGCCCGACCTACCCAGCCCCTACGGTGCGGGATCCCGCCCAGCACCCGAGGCCGCCCACCCCGGGCCGGCCCGCCGCAGGGTGCGCATCCCGCACCTGCAGACCATGAAGTCCGAGGGGCGCCGGTGGGCGATGCTGACGGCCTACGACATGTACTCCGCCCAGATCTTCGACGAGGCCGGCATCCCGGTGCTGCTCGTGGGCGACTCCGCCGGCAACAACGTCTACGGCTACGAGACGACCGTGCCGGTCACCCTCGACGAGATGGTGCCACTCGTTCGTGCTGTCTCGACCGCCGCTCGCTTCGCGCTCGTCGTGGCCGACCTGCCCTTCGGCTCCTACGGCGGCTCGGTGGCGCAGGGGTTCGACTCGGCCGTGCGGATGATGAAGGAAGGTCTGGCGCACGCCGTCAAGCTCGAGGGAGGCGCGCCGATGGTGCCCCTCGTCGAGACACTGACCGGTGCCGGCATCCCCGTCATGGCGCACCTCGGCTTCACTCCGCAGAGCGAGCACCAGCTGGGCGGGTACCGGGTGCAGGGCCGGGGTGACGGAGCCGACGAGCTCATCCGGGCGGCGCTCGCGCTCGAAAGTGCTGGTGCCTTCGCCGTGGTCCTCGAGATGGTTCCTACTCCGGTGGCCGAGCGGGTCACCCGAGAGCTCACGATCCCGACGATCGGGATCGGCGCCGGCGCCGGCACCGACGCCCAGGTGCTCGTCTGGAGCGACTTCGCCGGGTTGCGGGCCGGCCGGGTGCCCCGCTTCGTGAAGCAGTACGCCGACCTGCGTGGCACCCTGCTGGCGGCGGCCCGGGCATACGCCGCCGACGTGGAGTCGGGCGCCTTTCCCGACGCCGACCACTCCTTCGAGGCCTGAGACCAGCGGCCCGACGAACGAGCAGTCAGTCGTCGAGATCCTCATCATTCCAGTCGGGGCTGCTCGACGGGCGTCCGCCCGCGGCGCCCTTCTCCTGCCAGGCGCGGTCGTCACTGTCCCACTTCTCGGTGTTCGCGTGGGCCTTGTCGAGCGCCGCCTGCGCATCGGCCTCGGTGGCGTAGGGCCCGAGCACCTGCTCTCCTCGGCCGCGGTTCTCGTCGGTCTCGACCTTGCCGCTGTCGACGTTGTACCAGAAGCTCATCTGCCGCTCGTCCTCTCCGACCCAGCCGCAGAACGTCCCTCGTGGGCGCTGCCGGCTGACGACCTAGACTCCACCGTATGCCGCTCCTGCACGCCAGTGTGTCTCCGCACGCGATCAGCCCTCGTCGCGTCGTTCCCGGTTCGATCGAACGGCCGCACTACGTCGACGTGGCGAACCCGTCCGAGGACGGCGACGTCAAGACCAAGGACGCCGGGCTCGTCGAGAAGATGCGTGACGCCGGACGCATCGCGGCGCGGGCCATGGCGGCCGCCGCCGCCGCGATCGCCCCGGGCGTCACCACCGACCGCCTCGACGCCGTGGCCCACGAGTACATGCTCGACCACGGCGCCTACCCGAGTCCGCTGGGCTACAAAGCGTTTCCGAAGTCGGTGTGCACCAGCGTCAACGAGGTCATCTGTCACGGCATCCCCGACGCCCGCCCGTTGCGCGACGGCGACATCGTCAACATCGACGTCACGGCCTTCATCCACGGCGTCCACGGCGACACCGACGCCACCTACCTCGTGGGCGAGGTCGACGACGAGGCGCGGCTGCTGGTCGAACGCACGCACGAGGCGATGATGCGCGGCATCCGCGCGGCGCGGCCCGGCCGTGAGATCAACGTGATCGGCCGGGTCATCGAGAGCTACGCGAAACGGTTCGGCTACGGCGTCGTGCGCGACTTCACCGGGCACGGCATCGGGCTCGAGTTCCACTCCGGTCTCATCGTGCCGCACTACGACGCCGCCCCCCACTACGCGACCGTCATCGAACCCGGCATGACGTTCACGATCGAGCCGATGCTGAACCTCGGCAGTCACGAATGGGAGATGTGGGACGACGGGTGGACGGTGGTCACCAAGGACCGCCGCCGATCCGCTCAGTTCGAGCACACGATCCTGATCACCGACGGCGGCAACGAGATCCTCACCCTGCCGTAGGGTGTGGCGCGACGGCATCGGGGCCTGTGGGCCCTCCCCCTGCGAGGAAGGTCGGATCTATGGGCAAGCAAGGCAAACCGCTCGGTATCGACATCGGTGGCAGCGGCATCAAGGGCGCGCCCGTCGACCTCGACAAGGGTGAGTTCGCGCAGTCGCGACTGAAGATCCTCACCCCCAGGCCCGCCACGCCGGATGCCGTGGCCGAGGTGGTCGATCAGATCGTCGACCACTTCGCCGAGCAGACCGGCGACTCTCCCATCGGGGTGACGGTGCCGGCAGTGGTCATCCGCGGCACCGTGCTCTCGGCGGCGAACATCGACCCGGCCTGGGTCAACACCGACGCCGAGGCCCTGATCCAGGAGCACACCGGTCGCTCGGTCACGGTGCTCAACGATGCGGATGCCGCTGGTCTTGCCGAGATGCACTACGGCGCGGCCAAGGGGGTGGGTGGCGTTGTCATCCTCACCACGCTCGGCACCGGCATCGGCTCGGCGTTGATCAGCGACGGCAAGCTCGTGCCCAACACCGAGCTCGGCCACCTCGAGATCGACGGCTACGACGCCGAGCGGCGGGCGGCCTCCTCCGTGAAGGAGAACGAGGAGCTCTCGTGGGACGAGTATGTCGAGCGTCTTCAGGTCTACTACGACACGATCGAGAAGCTCTTCTCGCCCGACCTCATCGTCGTCGGCGGAGGGATCAGCAAGGACGCCGACGACTTCCTGCCGAAGCTGAAGCTGCGCGCCACGATCGTGCCGGCTCAGCTGCGCAACAAGGCCGGCATCATCGGTGCTGCTCGCCTCGCCGTCGACCTGGCCTGAGGCGACCAGACACGACCTACACCGGGCTGTTCACCGCGATCCGGGCAGCAGGGCGTGCGCGGATCGCCGGCCACAGGGCGAGACCGGCCGCGACGAGGCAGACGCCGCTGACGGCTTCTGACCACGGGGTGGTGTCGTACGAGAGATAGCCCAGCAGGGCCGAGGCAAAGAAGAACTCGCCAAAGGGCGTACTGGCGCTGACGAGGACGACCACCGCGAGTCGCCAACGGGTGCCCGGACGCGACTCACCCACCTCGCCCACGATCCACGCGATGAACAGCGCGCAGGGCGCCAGCAACCACAGCCAGACGACCCAAGCCAGGCCCGGCACCTCGACCACCCGACCTGAGAGACCCGACCGTCCGGTCGTCACCGCGATGGTCAGCATCGTGGCGGCCAGGACGGCACCCAGGGTCAGGGTCACCGCCGGCCGATGGGGGCCGGCGAGCAACCAGGGCAGAAAGAGCAGCGCAAGACTCAAGAGCACCAGGGCCGCGGCCCCGACCTGAGCGGCCGCTCCGATGGGGACCCACGGCTCGCTGGGTAGCAGGAAGTCGTACTGGTGGTCTTGAAGCGTGAGGCAGTCGGGGGCATCGAAGTCTCCGAGCCGGCAGGCGGGCCACCACCGTTCGCGCGCCGCCATGATCATGAGAACACCCGACCCCGACAGCAGCACCGGCACCACGCCTCGCAGCGCCGTTCTCGCGGCATGGGCATCGCTGCGTGACATGGCCGTGACCGTACGCCAAGCCGGGCTGACCCGTCTGCGAAACGAACGAACCGCGTGAGGTGCCGGCGACCACCGGCTCAGTTGGCCGTGAGGCTCATGAGCAGCTCGGGCGAACGCCGCTCGTAGATGCGCCCGCCCACGCGTACGCCGACCTCGAACAGCAGCACTCCCCAGGCCAGCCCGACCACGGCGGTCGCCGCCACCGCCCACCCCGCACCCGACCAGGCGAGCAGGGCGAGCACGATCGGGGGCGCCGCCAGCAGCACGCTGCTCATGGCCGCCACCAGCTGCGCCACCAGGGTGATGCCGGTGGCGCCGGGCGGGGTCGCAAAGGGACTCTCGCCCGGCTTCGCCACCGGGTAGGGCATCACGATGCTCAGCACACTCGACACGGCGTAGCCCGCGCCGAGCAGAGCCGCTGACAGACCCAACACCGCCGGCAGCAGGTCGAACCGCCCGGCGAGCCAGGCGCCGGCCACCGCATAGGCGCTCACGAGCGGGGTCGCGATCAGCACGCTCGGCACAAGGCGACCGCGCCGATCGGCCTGACCGGGCGTGCCTGCGGCCACGTGCATCCAGAACGCGTCGGCTTCGTAGGCCACGGCGTTGTGCTCGCCCCAGGCCATCAAGAAAGCGAGCAGGGGCGCCATCAGCAGGGTGACCCACCCGATGTCGGCGGTGAAGTACGGCACGAGCAGGGCGAGCGGCACGAAGGGGGTGAGCAGCATCCCGGCCTGGTACCGAGGGTCACGCCACCAGTAGATCAGCACCCGCATCGCCACCGCCGCGGCCACGGTGTCGGGGCCGCGGTCGAGTAGGCCGAGGTCACCGTCGGCGACGGTCGCGGCGCCGGGGCGGGCTGACGACCGGGGGTTCTCGACCAACCGGGTCAATGCGCTCAACCACAGCCTGCCCAACACCCAGAGGAACCCGAGCGCGAGAGCGAGACGCAGCAGCCCTAGCGCGACGTGGCCCAGGGCGATGTCGCCGGGGGCGGCCCACGCCCAGCCCAGGGGCGTCCAGCCGGCCACGGTGGAGACCGAACGAGCTACCCCGAGCACGTCGCCCCCCGCGTTGGACAGCGCGATCAGCACGGGCGAGAAGAGCACCAGAAGGATGAGCGCGAGCACCCCCATCACGTCTTTGCCACGTCGGCTCGACAGGGCGGACGTGGCCACGGCCGTCACCCAGCGGCTCATCGTGACAGCGGTCAGCACCCCGACCGCCGTCGACACGGCGCCGACGACTGTCGACAGCACCGTGTGCGACCAAGCCACCATCACCCCCAGAGCAATGAGCATCGTCGCGATGACGGGCAACCCGACCAACGCTCCGGCGATCAGGCCGATGGCGAGCTGCCGAGGCGGCACGGCGAACGTGGCGAAGCGCCCCGGGTCGAGGGTGGGGTCGGAGCCGAAGGAGAAGAGCGGCACGAGGCTCCACAGCACCACAGCCACCGCACCGACCACCGGGATGACCGCGACGGCGAGGTCGAGATCGGCGCGAAGGCTGGCGACGCCGAACGCCAGGGCCACCACGATGAATCCGAAGTACACGATGGCGAGCACGACCCCGATCGCCTGGGCCCGGCTGCGCCGCAGCATGTTCCGCAGCAGGGTGAGCTTCAGTCTGACGAGGTGCGCAACCATGACAGCCCCTCCACCTGGGTCGTGCCGCCGACGAGGGAGACGAAGCGCTGCTCGAGGCTCTGGCCGGCACGCACGTCGTCGAGAGCGCCGTGGGCCAGCAGCTGCCCGTCGGCGATGACCGCAACGTGAGAGCAGAGGCGTTCGACGAGATCCATCACGTGGCTCGAGAGGATCACGGTGCCCCCCGACTCGACGAAGTCGCCGAGAATGCTGCGGATCGTCGCCGACGACACCGGGTCGACGGCCTCGAAGGGCTCGTCGAGCACCAGCACCCGTGGGCCGTGGATCAGGGCCGAGGCCAGGGTGACCTTCTTCGTCATGCCCGCCGAGTAGTCGACGACGAGCTTGCCCTGCGCCGACGCGAGACCGAGAGCATTGACCAGCTCGGTGGCCCGCTCAGCGGCGAGCTCGCGCGGCATGCCCCGCAGCAGCCCGGAGTAGGTGATCAGCTGCAGGCCGGTCAACCGGTCGAAGGTGCGCAACCCGTCGGGCAGGATGCCGAGCAGCCGCTTGGCGGCGACCGGATCGGCCCACACGTCTCGGCCCAGCACGAAGGCCTGCCCCACCGTGGGCCGGAGCAGACCGGTGACCATCGAGAGCGTCGTCGTCTTGCCGGCGCCGTTCGGGCCCACCAGGCCGAAGAACGAGCCGCGCGGCACGTCGAGGTCGATGCCCTTGACGGCGATGACGTCGCCGAAGCGCTTGCCCAGGCCGCGGATGGCCACGGCCGGGCCCTCGGCGGGGCCGCCCCGAGGCGCCGGAAGGTCGGCGGGTGCGGTCTCGCCGGCGGCGGCAAACCCCGCCTCGGTGGTTGACGACTCGGTGGTTGATGACTCGGTCATGTTCTCCCCTGTCCGGCCCGCTGTCTGGGCCCCGTGGTCTGGCCCGTCTGTCAGAACGTGGCCGACTCGTCGTCCCTGAGGTCGGTGTAGGTCAGCCCGTCAACCCCGCTGAACTTCTCGATGTGCATCGCGTACATGCGCCGGCCGGCCTCGGAGAGGAGCGCGTCATGGATCGGGATGACGGCCTTGGGGGCGATCCGGGCCACGAACGCGATCGAGTCACGACTGGCAGCCCACGGCGCGTTGAGCGGATGCGCGAGCACATCGACCTCGCCCGGTTCGGCGTCGTAGGCGTCGCCGGGGTGGAAGAGCGTCGGCTCACCCTCGGCCCGGAAGACGAAACCCACGTTGGGGATCTGCGGCATGGCCTCGTGGTTGAAGGCGTGCAGCACCCCCACCGGCGACACGGCGAGGTCGCCGATCGAGAACGGCTCGCCCTCGGCGGTGGGCACCGCTGCCAGGCCCTCTTCGCGCAGGGTCTTGGCCGTCAGGGCGTCGGTGTGCACCTCGGCGCGCGGGTTGTTGCGGATGAGTGCCGCTGCCGGGCCGGGGTCGAAGTGGTCGGGATGGTTGTGCGTCACCACAATGGCGTCGAGGTCGCGCAGCCCTGCGAAACCCTCCGAGAAGTTGCCCGGGTCGACCAGGACCCGACGGTCGGCGGCTTCGACAAGAAGGCAGGCGTGTCCGAGGTGAGTGATGCGCATGACTCCACCTAACCACGGCCCGCCCCCCCCCCCCGGGGGGGGGGGGCCCCCCCCGCGGGGGGGGGGGGGGGGTGAAAAGCCCGGTGGCAGATTAGGCCCCAGAGCTTGGGGGGGGGGGGGTGTTTGTTCGGCCACACACCTCCACCAACCCGGGGGCCGCCGCGCCGGGGGGGGGGGGGGCCCCCCCCCCCGGGGCGTCGGCTGCGGGATGAAAGGCCGGGTGACAGATTCGACCCGAGAGCTTCGAGGAGGTGGAGAGCGTGATGGAGCAGGCGAGCATCAGCGAGGCAGCTGGCAGTGCCCCCCGCGACGATGTAGACGACCGTTGCCGTACCGATGCCGCTGACCGGTCGTTGCTGCGTGCCCACGAACCGGTGCTGAGCCTGACCGCCGGTGAGTACTTCGTGCCGGTGGGGGTCGACGGCTTCGTGTCCCACTCCCAGCTCTTCGTGCGCGACCTCGCCGACCACGCGATGGTGCTCGCCACACCGGGCAGTCTCGACCTCGACGGGCTGGCCCGACTCGGAGCCGACCACGAGGGGCCAGGCCCCTGGCTCAGCGGCATCATCGCCCCGAGCACCCTGTCGGGAAAGCTCCGGGCCTGGCTGCCGAAGCCCCGACCGAGCTTCCGGGCCGGCAGCCGGCTCGCTCAGGTCGGGTTGTTCGGGCGCTCGATCGACATTCTCAGCCGCCTCTCGTTGCTCGTGCGCGGCACCGTCCCCGGCGGCAGCGCGGCTGACTCCCTCCTGGCCCAGCAGGAGCACTTCGAACCGGAGCACCCCACCTACTACGGCCGGGTCGTGCGCGACAACGGCTGGGTCATCTGCCAGTACTGGTTCTTCTACTCCTTCAACAACTGGCGGTCGGCCTTCTCCGGTGTCAACGAGCACGAGGGCGACTGGGAACAGGTGACCGTCTGCCTCGAGGGCACCGGCGCGCAGAGCGTCGACGGGCTCCCCGAGCCACGATGGGTGGTGTTCTCGGCGCACGACGAGACCGGCGACGACCTGCGCCGCCGATGGGACGACCCCGACCTGCACAAGGAGGGGCGAGCGGCATCCGGTCGTGTTCGTCGGGGCCGGGTCGCACTCGGGCGCCTACCTGCCCGGCGACTACCTGATCACCGTCGTGCCGCCGTCGTGGGATGGGGTGCTGCCCTTCATCCGCCGGGTCGCGGGCGTGCTGGTCCATGGGCCAGGGCCGCCCAGGGCCCGGGGTTCGGCATCCCCTACATCGACTACGCCCGCGGCGACGGCGACACCATCGGGCCCGGGCACAGCCGCGAGTGGACCCAGGTCGTCATCGACGAGCAGACGCCGTGGGTGCGTGACTACCGGGGCCTCCGGGGCCACGACAGCCGCGACGCGTTCGGCGGCGAACGTGGCCCTGCCGGGCCCCGCTACGAGCGCGACACCACCGTGCGGGCCTCCTGGGGTGACCCGGTCGGCTGGGCGGGCCTCGCCTAGGTGGCACCCAACCCTGCCGTCGAGCTGGAGCACCTCGAGACCCGGGTGGAGCAGATCGACCGTGAGCTCGCCCTGCTGCACGACGAGATCGACGAGTCTCGCCACGACCTGACCACCCGCGCGGCCGGTCTCGACCCGGCCACCCCCGTGGTGCGCGAGCTGGCCCCTCGCGAACGCAAGCTCGTCACCACCCGGATGCGTGCGGTTCGTCTCGGTGACGAACGGGCCCGGCTGGTCAGGGAGGTGCAGAGCGGCATCCGGCCCACGTCGCCGCACAGCCACCTGATGCACCGCCGTCTGCCGATCGCCGCGACCGAGCGGGGGCGAGCGCGGTTCCTGGCCGTGTGGGCCGTCGTCAGCACTCCCCTGGTGCTGTGGCTGCTCGGGTCACTGTTCCGGGTCGACAGCACCGAACTTCAGGTGACCGCGGTCAGTGCGCTGGTGATCGTGTTGTCGGTGGAGGCCTTCGGCCGCGGCTACCTCTTCGCGTACATCGTGCGTGTGCTGCTGGTCGTCGCGTTGGGGTTCCTCGTCGTGCTGCTCGTCGGCGCGTGGCAGACCGTCCTGTGGGTGGCGTTGTGGACCCTGGCCGTTCTCGTGCTGGTGGTGAACGTCAGGGACGCGGTGCGCCGTTGACGACCGGCTGATGCCCGGCTCTCAGACGTCGATGCTCGACATGTCGCTGTAGCGGGCGCCCGACACGGACTCCTTCGGCACGGCGGCCTCGAGAGCGGCCAGGTCGTCGCTGGTCAGCTCGATGGTGGCTGCCCCGAGGTTCTCCTCGAGGTAGCGCACGCGCTTCGTTCCGGGGATCGGCGCGATGTCATCGCCCTGGGCCAGCACCCACGCGAGCGCCAGCTGACCGGCCGTCGCTCCCTTCGTCTCGGCGAGGGCGCGTACCCGGTCGACGAGGGTGAGGTTGGCCGCGAGGGCCTCACCCTGGAAACGCGGGTACGCGGTGCGCCGGGTGTCGGCCTCGTCGAGGTCGTCGGCGGAGGTGATGGCCCCGGTGAGGATGCCGCGGCCGAGAGGTGAGTAGGGCACCAGCCCGATGCCGAGCTCGCGCAGCGTGGGCAGGATCTGCTGCTCGATGTCGCGGGTGAACAGCGAGTACTCGGTCTGCAGGGCCGTGATCGGGTGCACCGCGTGGGCGCGACGGATCGTGTCGGGTGACGCCTCGGAGAGCCCGAGGTGGGTCACCTTGCCCGCGGTGACCAGCTCGGCCATGGCTCCGACGGTCTCCTCGATGGGCACCGACTGGTCGACGCGGTGCTGGTAGTACAGGTCGATGTGGTCGACGCCGAGTCGCTGAAGGCTCGCCTCGGCGGCGTGACGCACGTACTCGGGTCGGCCGTTGACGCCGAGCCGGGTGCCGTCCTCGGCGCGCTCGTTGCCGAACTTCGTTGCGAGCACGACCTGGTCGCGCCGGTCGCTGATGGCCCGCCCCACCAGCCGCTCGTTGGTGAACGGGCCGTACATGTCGGCGGTGTCGAGAAAGGTCACCCCGAGCTCGAGGGCCCGATGGATCGTGGCCGTGGCATGCGCCTCGTCGGCGGTGCCGTAGAACTCCGACATCCCCATGCAGCCGAGGCCGATGGCCGAGACGTCGAGGGGAGCCGCGGTGCCGAGCGTGCGGGTGGGAAGGCCCTGCTGGTTCGTGGTCATGACCCCAGTCAAGACCCTCGGGCCCGCTTCAGTTCAAACGGGGGTCCGGATGCCGCCAGGCCTCGGCAGCATCCGGACGCCCTGTCGGCGCCGTTCAGGTCTGGGCGCCGCCCAAGCCCTGCGTGACGGCCTCGATGATGCGCGGGCGCAGCTCGTGCGGGTCGATCACCGCGTCGACCGAGCCCACGGAGACGGCACGGTGGATGCTGTGCACCCGGTCGAACTCCGATGCCACCTCGCCCAGCTTCTCGGAGCGGACCCCGCCCCGCAGCTCTGACATCTCGGCCACCAGCGAGGCCCGTTCGACCCCGTTCGACGCCGCGATCCTCGCCTCGAGGTCGACCACCCGCGCGTCGGCCGTCGTGCGAGCGTCGACATCGCGCGAGAAGACCACCGCCGCGGCCGGAGCCCCGCCGATCACCGAGGCGAACGAGCCCTCGACCGCGAGCACGGTCATGTTCGGGTTGAGAGCCTTGGAGAACACGACGAAGGCACCGCCGTGGTAGCGCGAGACGACGGCGAACACGATCGGCCCGTCGAAGTTCACTATGGCGCGGCCGATCTCGGCGCCGTACTCGAGCTGCAGGCTGCGCATCGACTCGGGCGAACCGTCGAACCCGGACAGGTTGGCCAGCACGACGACCGGCCGGTTGCCGCTGGCAGCGTTGACGGCCCTCGCGACCTTCTTCGACGACCGGGGGAACAGCGTGCCAGCCGTGTAGATGTCGGGCCCGTCAGTGGGGGGGAAGCCCCGTCGCGGAACGGACCTCGACTCGATTCCGATGAGGCAGACCGGCACACCCCCCAGGTGGGCATCCTGAACCACCGCCGTCTCGGCGTCGGCCATGCCGGCCCACCGCTCCAGCGGTTCGCGGTCCTGATCGGCCACGGCCCGCATCAGGGTGCGGATGTCGAACGGCTTCTTGCGGTCGGGGTTGGTGCTCGACGAGAAGATGTCGCCCACCGTGGTGAACCCCGACTCGGCCGGGTCGTGGGGGTAGAGCGTCACATCACGACCCACCGGGTCGTCGCTGGTGGCGCTGCGCGGGCGGCTCTCGCCGGGAGCGATGTAGGCGTGCTCGTAGTGGGTCATCAGGATCTCGCGTGCGCCGGCGAGGTTCTGGGCCCAGTACTGCGCCTGCCCGTTCGGCCCCATCACCCGGTCGTAGCCGCCGATGCCGAAGTTATCCTCGGCCGAGACCCCGCCCGAGAAGTCGAGCGACTGCTTGCCCGTCAGCACCATGGCGCTGTCGGGGGTCATGATCAGTAGCCCCTTCGTGTGCATCAGCATCGTCGCCTCGGCGTTCCAGTAGGGCTGGGCGCCGACGTTGA
>JAKDLG010000129.1 GCA_030452985.1 Humibacillus sp. | reverse complement strand
TGCGGCCGGAGCACCTCAGCGTGCATCTGGTCGGCTCCGGCGACCTCACCCGCGAGCGCACCGAGGACCTCGCCGACGGTCCCGGCCAGTCGACGGGCTCGACGGGCGTGGTCATCGGGCAGTCGTTCTACGGCCACGACGCCCTGGTGCGGGTCCGCCTCGACGGCGACGTCCAGGTCTCCGTGCGGGTGCACGGCTCGGACCGGTTCACGGTGGGCGACGTCGTAAGGGTGCGAGCCGAGGCTCCGGTGACGACGTATCCGGCGCCCGGTCGGGTGGGTCCAGCAGCGCGTTGAACGGGCCGGCGGTGACGGATTCGCCATCCTGCCTTAGGTGAGGCTTGCCTTAGTTGTATGCTGCGGAGGTGTCCTTCACAGACCCCTCACCGAGAGGCCCTCACACGATGCAGAATCCACCCGCTGCCCCGCACGAGAGTGCCGGGCCCGATCACCCCGAGTCTGTCCCGCATGGCCGGGTCCGCCGCCGGCTCAGCCGAATGCTGCTCGGCGCCGTCGCGGTGTCCGCGCTGGTGCTGACCGCCGGGTGCGGGTCATCAGGGTCATCGTCGGAGTCGGAGCCCGGCGACGCGTCGAGCAGCGCCGACTCGACGACCCTGACCGTCTACACCGACCAGCACGCCGAGCTGATCGAGGGCCTCACCAAGGCCTACACGGACGAGACGGGCGTGAAGTTCAACATCCAGCAGGACGCAACGGTCGGGCAGATCCAGGCCGAGGGCGATGCGAGCAAGGCCGACGTCTTCCTCTCCGAGGACCCCGGATCGGTCGCCCTGCTCGGCAAGGAGGGGTTGCTCGCCCCGGTGGAGGCCGCGACGCTCGCGCAGGTGCGCCCCGGGCTCAGCTCCGGCAAGGGTCTGTGGGTCGCCTACGCGGCGCGTACCCGGGTGCTGTTCTACAACCCCACGAAGATCAAGGAGAGCGCGCTGCCCAAGACGCTCGCAGACATCACCGAGCCGCAGTACAAGGGCAAGTTCGCCTGGGCACCGTCCGGCGCGTTCGTCGCCACGACCCAGTACCTCATCTCGACGATCGGCGTGGAGAAGACGACCGAGTTCCTCGAGGCGCTCAAGGCCAACGGCGTCAACGAGCAGAAGAACGGCAACGTGCGCGACACCGTCGAGGCCGGGAAGCACGCCATGGGCCTGTCGAACCACTACTACTGGTGGATCCTGGCCGGCCAGAAGGGCGGCCCCGAGAACCTCACGTCGAAGATCTACCACTTCCCGACGAAGGACCCGGGCAACCTCATCCTGTCCTCCGGTGCGGGGGTGCTGAAGTCCAGCGCGCACGCCGAGGACGGGCAGAAGTTCCTGGCCTGGCTCACCTCGAAGGACGGCGGCCAGAAGGTCATCGCCGGCCCGATCGACGTGTCCGGAGCGCAGTACCCCGTGGCCAAAGACGTGTCCAGCAGCGTGGTGGGTGACCTCAGCGAAGTGAAGTCACCGGCATTCGACATGGACGAGCTCGCGAACTCGCAGCAGGCCGAGGATCTGCTGAAGAAGCTGGGTATGTCGAGGGGCTGATGCGTAGCCACATCCGCAGGGGACGCCCCACGACCGTGACCGCGATCGCCGCGGTCACCGTCGCGGCGGCGTCCCTGCTGCCGATCGGCTACCTCTTCCTCAGCGGGATGTCGATCGGCGACGTCCGCAGGCAGCTGGCCTACGCGGCCACCACCGACGCCCTGGGACAGACGCTCGCGCTCACGGTCCTCGTCTGCGTGCTGACCGCGGTGCTGGGCGCCGGCGCTGCGGTGCTCGTCACCCGCACGAACGCCCCGGCGCCGCGGCTGCTCACGGTCCTGTTCTCGCTGCCGCTCGCCGTCCCCGGCTTCGTCAGCGCCTACGCCATCTACTCGGTGGAGCTGGTCTACGCGCCGCGCCTCGGGGTGGTGACGAGCCTGCCGGGCGCCGTCGTCGTGCTCGCCCTGTCGCTCTATCCGTACGTCTTCCTGCCGTGCGTCATCGCCCTGCGCGGAGTCGACCCCGCGCTCGAGGAGGTCGTGGCGACCCTGCGCCGCAACAGGTTGAGCGCCTTTCGCACGGTCAGCCTGCCGGCGTTGCGGCCGGCGCTCGCGGCCGGGCTGCTCATCGTGGCGCTGCACGTGCTCGCCGAGTACGGCGCCGTCGTGCAGCTGGGCCGGAGCACGCTGACCACGAAGATCATGGCCGAGATGCTCGACTACGGCGACTACCAGTCGGCGCGGTCGCTCTCACTGGTGCTGGCCGGCCTGTCGATGATCGTGCTGCTGTCGACGCGGTGGATCTCGGGCCGCAGCGTCATCGGGGCAGTGGCGCGTGGGGGTGCGCGGCCGCCGTCGCGGACCTCGCTCGGCGCGGCTCGCGGACCGGTGACGCTGCTCGCACTGCTCGTGCCGCTGCTGGCGGTGGGGCCGACGGTCTTGATGACGGTGCGTGGACTGCTCAGCTCGCATCGGGCATCGGCGCCGACCTGGACCCACGTGTGGTCCGCCTTGTCGACCACCGTCGGCTACGCGGTGGCCGCAGCCCTCATCGCGACCGTGTGCGCCCTGCCGGTCAGCTGGTGGGTCACGAGGCGACCGTCGGTCACCTCGCAGCTGACCGAACGAGCCGTCTGGCTCGCACACGCGATCCCCAGCGCGATCCTGGCGCTGGCGCTCGTCTTCCTCGCGACCCGGCTCGTGCCGTCGTTGTACAAGACGCCGGCCGTGCTCATCGCCGCGTACGTCATCCTCTTCCTGCCCCTGGCCGTGGCGAACCAGCGGGTCGGACTGCATTCGGCCCGGCAGAGCTACGACGACGTGGCGGCGTCCTTGGGCAGCCGCCCGGTGCGCACCTTCGCCAGGGTGACGCTGCCCCTGGCGTCACCCGGCTTCATCGCGGGCGCGATCCTCGTGGCGCTCGACGCGAGCAAGGAGCTGACCACCACGCTCATGCTGCTGCCCTTCAACGCCAACACGCTCTCGAGCGAGCTGTGGGCGACGACCAACGGCGAGTCGCTCGACTTCACCGCCGCCGCGCCGTATGCCGCTCTGCTGGTGCTCTTGGGCATCGTGCCCGTCTATCTGCTCGTGCGGCATACGCTGGCCCAGCTCTCGCCGGCGCGACCGGTGGGCATCGGTCCGGCGAGCGGCCCGCCCGTCCCCCGCGATGTCGCCGGGGCATCGCCCGACGAGGTGGTGCTGGCGCTCGCCGCCAACGAGTGACGCCGCTTGTCCTCGGCCCCGGTCGGTCGTGCGTCGGGAGGCACGGAGGGTCACGACCTGTCGAGGGTCAGGACCCGTCGAGCATCTCGGCGAGGGCGGCGGCCTGACTGTGCTCGACGTCCCGGGTGGCCGTCAGCAGCGTCAGGCGCTTGCCGTGCACGCTGTCGCGGAGCCTTTGCAGAGCCTCCCGCCCGGCGGCGGAGTCGAGCTCGGCGCGGTAGCGCTTGGAGAACTCGGCGTACTTCTCCGGGTCGTGCCCGTACCACTTGCGCAGCTCTGTCGACGGGGCCACGTCCTTGTTCCAGTCGTCGAACTCGAGGTCGGCCTTCTTGACACCCCTCGGCCAGATCCGGTCGACGAGCACCCGTGTCCCGTCGTTGTGCGTCGGCTCGTCCTGCACCCGGCGGACCCATACGCTCAGTGCCATCTCTGTCTCCTTCCCCTACGTCTCGACCATATCGCCGGGACGGCATACCCATCGGTGAGGCTACGGATCTCTTTGAAGAGCTCGCCGACTGCGGCATGCTCTGCGCGCAGTTCGTCGATGGGTTAGCGAACGAGCCGAACGCGATCGGCGAGTCCTTGATGGGGGTTGACGCCACCGTGCACGCATCGGAGCATCTCGTGGCGCTCCGTACCCACCACAACCGGTTGTCTGCGCTGACTCCTTGAGGCCTTGAGATCCGGTCGGAGCGGCGTTGCCCACTGACGGCAGCGCGACAGCCGCCGTGACGGTGAACAACCCGGTCGTGATGACCCGGGCACTGCGCTCGATCCACGGCCCAGCAAACCCGCTGGGCTGATCGTTTGCGAGAGTCTCCGGACGTGCCGGGCGGTTCACTCAGCGCCGCGCCGCGAGCATGGCTGCAATCCAGCCCAGCAAGTGTCAGGTTTCACGCGCGCACATGTATCACAGGACGAAATGCACCCCCTGTACTGATATCGCCCACCCGTTCAAGCTGGTGGGGATGTCATGTCACTCGGGAGGAAGAATGTCCAACAAGCTTCTCGGCGGGCTGGTGGCCGCGATCGCCATCACCGCCACGCTGGCCACTGGGGCCACCTCAGCCGGCGCCGCCCCCGCGGGTACGTCAGCCAGGGCGCCCGCGGCCACCAACGTCAGCAGCACGAACCGGCTGACGCCGGAAGTTGCCCGCACCGTCAAGGGGGCCGGCCCCGCCGCAGAGCAGAAGGCACTGGCGTCCTACTGGTCACCGGCACGGATGAAGGCAGCCAAGTCCGACAGCCTGCTGCCGTCACAGAAGGCCGCCGCCGGCAGGTCTGCGCGCCCCCAGAGCCTGGCCGCGTCCGCGAAGCCACAGGGTCCCCCAGCACGAACCGCTCCAGCCGCCCCTCGGAAGGCTCCGAAGGCCGCCGCGCTCAACTCGGCCATCCCGATGGCCTACAACCCCGGGTACCCGGTCGGGTCACCGGTTGCCCGCACCTCCGGCAAGGTGTTCTTCACCAGCTTCGGCCTCAACTACGTCTGCTCGGCCACCGTCGTCAACAGTGAGGGCAAGTCCGAGGTCTGGACCGCAGGTCACTGCGTCTCGGACGGCAAGGCCTGGAACACCAACTGGGTCTTCGTCCCCAACTACGTCAACGGCTCGGCGCCCTACGGCTACTGGTACGCCAAGCAGCTGTGGACGACCTCCGCGTGGTTCAACAACAACAGCGACTTCTCCAACGACGTGGGCGCAGCCGTGATGTGGCGCAACTCGGGCTGGCGGATCGCTGACTACCTCGGTGGGCAGGGCATCGCGTGGAACTACCCGCTGCAGTACGTCTACGCCTTCGGGTACCCGCAGGCCGCCCCGTTCAACGGCCAGACGCTGTGGGCGGAGCGAGGATCCACTTTCGCCTGGGGCGCCGACCAGGGCATGGTGAACTCCATGACCGGCGGATCCTCCGGCGGGGCATGGCTCGGCTGGTTCAATGGCTCATGGGGCTACATCAACGGGCACAACGACTACAAGTACGGTTCACTCCCGGCCTACATGTTCTCGCCGTACTACGGCAACCAGGTCGCCAACCTGTACAACACCGTCAGGGGCATCTCCGCCTGATGGAGACGCAATCAGCAGTGGCAGCCCGGCCGGTCACACCGGCCGGGCTCGCCCGTCCCCGCCCACCGGGTGGGCCCCTCGCGGCGTCGCGGCGAGCGTTGCTCCGCTGGGGAGGGCGCTCGCCCCTTCTCGGCGCGGTCCGGATCGGTGCAATGCTGAGCCTCGTGACGGCCCTGGCCGCCTGCGGCTCAGCCAACTCCGTCGGGCCGGCCGGGGGGGCATCCGGCGGTAGCGGCCCGTCGAGCAGCAGCGGTGGTGCCGTCGGCTCCACCCCCACGTTCGGCCGACCCACGTCCACCGGGCTGCCGCCCGCCATGCAACCCAACCGGTTGACCCCGGACGCTCGCGCGGTGGACCTACGCGCCGTCCGGTGGCAGCGCGCCGAGTCCTCGGGGCGGACCCTCACGGTGCACTTCACGGCGACAGGTCGCCGCGAGTGCGCCACGCTCGGCCGGGTCGAGATCGTGGAGTCGGCTGCAGCTGTGACCGTCACAGTGTTCGTCGGCAGACTGCCCGGTACCGACTGCAGCGGGTCCCGACCCCAACTGGCCTCACCGGCAACCACCGTCGTCACACTGGCACGAGACCTAGGCGGACGGACGATCATCGACGGCTCGGCGCCAAAACAGTGAGCAAGACGACCTCAGCGTGAGCGCCCAGGCGGAACACCGGCTGCGGAGCCTGCCCGCCTTCTTGCCACCAACCGATCACCCTGCCCATTGGTGCCGGGGGTCGTTGAAGTGACCTCGCCACTTCGCGCAGACTGATCACCCCCACGACGGCGGCGTGCCGCGATCCTGGGGGATCCGCTCTCAGCGCGAGAGTCGCGACGTCGCGGAAGATTCGTGGGTCTCCGCATCTCGCTGCGGTTGAGCGTACTTCGCGTTTTCCACCGTTGAGCAGCCGGCTGCCGAGCCGGCCCGGCGGCCGGCCGAACGGCGAACCCGAGAAGCGGCGGCGCAGTGCATCCCTGTCTGACGCCGGGGTCTCGCTGTGGCCCGAGCTCGCGCCACCGGGTTACGCCCGCCATGGGATGCCGTCCGCGACGCCACCGAGAGATGGCCGACTCTGTCGCCAGGCGAACGCGCCCGCCCTTGTGAACCTCCCGCACCATCCGAACGCGCCGGCCCACGCCTGCGACGACCTGCTCCCGCGCGCCGACCACGACACGGTGGCGACCTGGGCGTAGACCTCGGGCCGACCGCCCGCGGTGGGGCCGCGAGCGGCATCCCGCCCGAGTGGTTGCTGGCCGAGATCGAACGGCCGCGGCGTGTCGTGCCTTCCTGCGACGGCTCGGTGTGCGGGTTGGGGGCCCGGTCACGCGGTCAGTACCCGAACGCTCCTGCTGCCAGCGGTCTTCTGGAGATTGTTGACAGGTGACCATTTAGTCACCTATCTTGGAGACGTGGACGACGACCTGGTGTTCAAGGCGCTGGCCGACCCGACGCGGCGGCTGCTCCTCGACGCTCTGTTCGAGCAAGACGGACGCAGCCTCGGCGAGCTCGAGGCGGTGGTGGCCGTCCACAGCGAGATGACGCGCTTCGGGGTGAGCAAGCACCTGCGACTGCTCGAGGCGGCCGGTCTCGTGGTCACGCGCAAGCAGGGTCGGGTCAAGCTGCACCATCTCAACCCCGTCCCGATCCGGTTGCTCCACGACCGGTGGATCGACAAGTACACCGAGCGCCGGGTCACGGCGCTGACCGAGCTCAAACGACAGCTGGAGGACAACTCATGAGCACCTCATCCGACACGAAGACCACCGACGAGCAGGGGATACCCGCCACCATGCCCGACACCATGGCTGCCTCGAACGACGAGGCACCCGAGGTGCAGGTCTACATGATCTACATCGACGCGCCGGCGCAGAAGATCTGGGACGCCGTCACCACGGCAGAGTTCAGTGAGCGCTTCGGCTACGGCGGCGTGACCGAGATCGACCTGACACCGGGCGGGGCGGTTCGTGACCTCACCACGGCCGAGATGAGACAGATGGGCATGGGCGAGGTGGCGGCCACCGGCACCGTGATCGAGGTCGACCCGCCGCGCAGGCTCGTGATGACCTGGTCACCGGTGTGGCAGGACGAGCCGGAGACGACGCTGACCTACGAGATCAAGGAGTACCCGGGCGGGGCCTCGTGCTTCACGCTGACCCACGTGCTGACCGGCGCCCCGAACACCGCCAAGGACGTGCGCGGCGGCGGAGACGCCGGCGCGGGTGGCGGCGGCTGGCCCTGGGTGCTCAGCAGCCTGAAGACGCTGCTCGAGACCGACCGGGTCATGCCCGGCGCCGGCGCCTGAGCCGCCCGGCCTGCACCCACACGGCGCCTCCGCCTCGACCCTCGAGGCGGAGGCGCTGTGTTCGCCCGCGACCGGGCGCGGGCAGACTGGGGTCATGGCGCACTTCGAGATCCGCATCGACTCCCCCCTGTCAGCGCCGCGCGCCTGGGCGAAGATCCTCGACCTGCGGGCCCACTCCGTGGTCATCCCCCTCACCACCGTGACCGGCGACACCCTGGATGCCGCTGGGCTGACTCCCGGCAGCCGGTTCAACGCCCGCACCGGCCTGGGCCCCCTCGGCTTCGATGACCCCATGGTGATCGATGAGGTAGAGCAACCGAGTGAGACGGCCCGCGGGTATGCGCGAATCCGCAAAGAGGGCAGCCTGGTTCGCGGAGACATCGAGCTGACTGTCACGCCCGCGGCGCACGGTTCGGTCGTCGTGTGGAGCCAGCGCATCGACGTGCGCTACGTTCCCGCCTTCGCCGACCCCGTTACCGCCTTGGTCGGTAGGGCTGCCTACGGCACCACCGTCAAGAAGCTGCTGGCCCGAGCCTGACGCGATCTCGGTCAGGATCCCCGGGCCATGGTGAAGGCGCCCTTGGCCAGGGCGAGCAGCTCGGGTGCGGCGGTGGATTCGTCGATGGGCGCCTTGGGGTTCGAAGTCATCAGCACGGTGACGTAGCTCGTGCCGTCCTTCGCCTGCGCGCGCCAGCCCAACGTCAGCACCCCTGGTTCAGATCCTCCCTTGAACCACACGCTCGGCCAGCTGGCGCTGTCGAGCCCCAGGCCGCCGTCGTTGGCCGACAGAACCGTCGCGATCGGCTTGAGCGCGGGGGTCTTCGCCCGCTGCTCGAGGCCGGCGTAGGCCCGGCAGATGTCGTCGGGCGAGGCGAACCACTCCAGCGTCGTGAGGTCGCGAGGGGTCGACCAGGGCGTGACCTTCGAGAGGGGCACCCGGCCGATGGCCGAGTCGAGATAGGGCTCACGCGCGGGCGCCGGCATCTTCAGGTAGGCGTCGCGAAGCGTGGGATAGCTGCTTCCCTTGAGCACGAACAGCTCACGAGTGCGCAGGAACGGCGTGTTCGCGTCGGCGTGCAGTGAACCGAGCGCGGCCTGGGCGGCCTCGACCTTGCCGCGCCCGACCTGGTGGGCCAGCAGGTCGGCAGCGGTGTTGTCGCTGATCGAGATCATCTTCAGCGCCGCCTCGCGCACGGTGACCGAGCTGTTGTCGGGTCGGTTCTGCAGCTCACCAGAAGGAAGGCTCTTGAGGTCGGGCGTGATGCGCAGCGGGTCGTCCCACTTCAGGGCGCCGGCCGCAACCTGGTCGGCCACCGCGCCCAGAACGTAGAGCTTGAACAACGAGCCCAAGGGCCGGGCGCTGGCCGAGTCGAGGGCATGCACCGGCTGGCACTGCCCGTTCGAGGAGATCTTGGCGGTCAGCATGCTCGCCACCGGTGCCACCTTCTTCAGCCGCTGGTCGAGCTCGCTCCACGAGGAGGGAGCGGCGGCCGGTGCGGCCGGTGGCTTGAACACCAGCCCCTCGATGAGCCCGTCGGGCCCGGTGGCGAGAAGCAGGCGCAACGGGCCTTGGTTGGTGGCCACCAGCGCCACGATCTGCGTCGGTGAAACCGGCTCGACCGCGGTGGTTCTGAAACCACCCTTGGGCACGAGCGCCTTCAAGATGCCGTTGAGCTTCTCGGGCGGGGCCTGCGCGAGAAAGGACGGAGCAAAGTGCGCTTCGACGACCTTCGGGTCGATCGTCGACGAGGTGGCGGTGGCCGTCAGGAACCAGTCGAGCTGCTCGCCGGCCGGGCTCGCCGGGATCGCCATCGAGGCGATGGAGGTCGTGGTGGCAGCGGTCGTACCGGACCCGGGCGTGGACCCGGGCGCCGACGTCGGGCCGCTGGTCGGGGTCGACGGGTTGGCCCCGGTAGACGACCCCGGTGAGGGGGCGCCGCTCGAGCACCCGGCGAGGGCGACGACTCCTACGACGGCCCAACACAGGCCCCAAGCCGGCGCCGGTCGTCGACCCACCGTCGCTGACCTCCGAGTGAACAACCTCATCGGCACAGGCTATGCATGCGGCGGTCGGAACGTCCGGTCGCAGGCCTCATGCGTGTGTCGCCGCAATCCGTAGACGCATCTGTGGCGAACCACTGCCCATGACACGCCTCCGCTTCGCCCTCTCTGGCATCCTTGCCGCCCTGGCTGGGATCGCCTCCGGGCACCTGGTGGCGGCCCTCCTCAACCCTTCGGCCTCGCCGGTGCTCGCCATCGGCTCCACGGTCATCGACCTGACGCCCACTCCGGTCAAGGAGTGGGCCATCGCCCACTTCGGCACCAGCGACAAGCTGATCCTGCAGGGGTCGGTGTTCATCGTGACGCTCGTGCTCGCGGGGGTGGCCGGCATCCTGTCGCAGCGCCGTCGCGCCGTCGGGGTCGGTCTCGTGGCCCTGCTCGTCGTGCTCGCCGGCGCCGCCGCGCTGAGCCGGCCCACGGCCACGGCGCTCGACCTCGTTCCGGCCGCCGTCACGCTGGTCGTCGGCGTCGTGACCCTGCTCTTCCTCCTGCGCCAGGCCGACGACACGATCCCTCGCGAGACCGCCGGCACCAGCCGGCGCGGCTTTCTGCTCGGCGCCGGTGGCATCACGGTGGGCGCCCTGCTCGTCGGCATCGGCGGCCAGCTGATGATCGGCGCCCGAACCGTCGCCAGCATCGCCCTGCCCAAGCCGAAGAGCCCCGCCGAGGCGCTGCCCACCGGCCTCGAGACCACCGTCAAGGGCATCTCGCCGCTGCAGACGCCCACAGCCACGTTCTACCGCGTCGACACCAACCTCGCGGTCCCCCAGGTAGACCTCGACCGCTGGAGCCTCGAGATCGACGGCATGGTCGAGAACCCCTTCACCCTCACCTTCGCCGAACTGTCGGCAATGCCCCTCATCGAGCGCGACATCACCATGACGTGCGTCTCGAACGAGGTCGGGGGTGGCTATGTCGGAGCCGCGCGCTGGCTCGGTGTCCGACTCATGGATGTACTTGATCGGGCTGGACTGAGGGGCCGGCCCGATCAAGTACTCAGCACCGCCGTCGACGGGTTCACCATCAGCACCCCCCTGTCGGCGATCCAGGACGGACGCGACGCCATGATCGCCATCGGCATGAACGGCACGTCGCTCACTGACACCCACGGCTTCCCGGCCCGCCTCATCACCCCGGGCCTCTACGGCTTCGTCGGGGCAACCAAGTGGCTCACCAAGCTCACCCTCACCACATATGCCGCTGACCAGTCGTACTGGACCAAGCGTCAGTGGGCCACCGATGCCCCCATCAAGACCAGTGCCCGCATCGACACCCCTGCCCCGCTGTCGACCATCCCCGCTGGCAAGACCGCCATCGGTGGCGTGGCCTGGGCCCAACATCGCGGCGTGGCCAAGGTGCAGGTACGCATCGACGACGGCGACTGGCAGGAGACCAGGCTCGGGCCCGATGTGGGCATCGACTACTGGCGCCAGTGGTACCTGCCGTGGGACGCCAAGCCGGGCCTGCACCGCCTGTCGGTACGCGCCGTCGACCGCGAGGGCGCCGTGCAAACCAGCAAGCGAGCCACGCCCTTCCCCAGCGGCTCCAGCGGCATCCAGGAAATCGTCGTCACCGTCTCGTGACCGACCGCGCAGCGGGGTGACCCACGTCACCCCACCTGTCGCAAGAAAGACCGAAAAACCTGCAAACACAGGCAATCCGCCTGCAGGGGCGTGACGAACACCAGATGACAGTGCTTCACCAGTCACCGCCCGGATGGATCACCACGACCCACCCACCAGCACCACCCACCATCGGCAACACCCACCAGCATCACCACTTCTCAAGGAGAACAACCGATCATGATGACCAAGACCCGCACCAGCCTCGTGGCCCTCGCCATCGCCCTGCCCCTGTCGCTCGCGGCGTGTGGCAGCTCGAGCACCGACACCGCCTCACCCGCCCCGGCCGCCGGCGGCAACAGCTCGACCTCGGCTCCGATGACCGACACCCCGTCGACCACCCCCTCGGACACCGCCAGCGGCGCCGACGCCATGAAGGGTGTCTTCGGTGCCGGCTGCGCCCTGGTGCCGAAGGACGGCAAGGGCTCGTTCAACGGCATGGCCACCGCCCCGGTCGCCACCGCCGCCAGCGCCAACCCGCTGCTCTCGACCCTCGTCACCGCGGTCAAGGCCGCCGGTCTGGTCGACACCCTGAACTCGGCTCCCGCCATCACCGTCTTCGCGCCCACCAACGACGCGTTCGCCAAGATCCCGGCCGACACCCTCAAGAAGGTGCTCGCCGACAAGCCGACCCTCACCAAGATCCTCACGAACCACGTCGTCGCGGGCAAGCTCTCCCCCGACATGCTCGCCGGCACCCACAAGACGTTGGCCGGCACCGAGATCACGGTCAAGGGCTCGGGCGAGAACTTCACCGTCGGCAAGGCCGATGCCAAGGTCGTCTGTGGCAACGTGCAGACCGCCAACGCCACGGTCTACATCATCGACTCCGTGCTGATGCCCTGACCGTCAGATCGCCAGTTCGGTGTCCGACCAGACACAATGGAGCGCATGTCCCGCTCCTCGGCAGTGCCTTCCGGTGATGACACCACGTCATCACCGGAAGACCCCGCCGGCCCCGTCGCTCTTGCCCGACTGCTTCAGCGGTCGGCCGGGGGCGACGAGTCGGCGTTTGCCGAGCTGTACGACCTTGTCTCCGCTCGGGTCTTCGGTCTGGTTCGCCGCGTGTTGCGTGACCCCGCCCAGTCGGAGGAGGTCGCACAGGAGGTCTTCATCGACATCTGGCGCCATTGCGCGAGGTTCGATGCCGACAAGGGCAGCCCGCTCGCGTGGATGCTCACCATCGCCCACCGCAAGGCCGTCGACCGGGTTCGCTCGGCAGAGGCCTCCCGCGGCAGGGACGAAACCTACGGACACGCCAACATCGAGGTCAGCCACGACTCGACCTCCGAGTCGGTCGTCCAGCGGCTCGATGCCGAACGCGTTCACGAGGCCCTCGACACCCTCACGGAGGCTCAGCGTGGCGCACTGGAGCTGGCCTACCTGGGCGGCTACACCCACACCGAGGTGGCCACCATGCTCGGCGTGCCACTCGGAACGGCCAAGACGCGCATTCGCGATGGCCTCATACGACTCAGAGATACTTTGGGGGTGACGACATGACCGACGAGATCCACGAGCTCTCCGGCGCCTACGCCGTTGACGCTCTCGACGATGTTGAGCGGGCCCGGTTCGAGCGACACCTGGCCGACTGTCCTGCCTGCCGCGACGAGGTCGAGAGCCTGAGCGTTGCCGCCGCCGAGCTGTCCGTCACCGAGACGGCGCCGCCGGCCAGCCTGCGGGCCGGCGTGCTGAGCGGCATCAAGCTGGTGCGACAGCTGCCGCCGCTCACCGAAGAGGCCGGCCGCGCCGGCACCACCACCGGCACCACCATCGACACGATGAGCTCGCCCGATCGGGGCGCCGACCTCGACGCCAACCCGTCTGACGCTGGCGGCCCGTCCGAGCCGCCCTCGGATGCCGCTTCACCTGTCGTCCCGGCGGCTCCCCTCGGCGATCCGGCCGGCGATCTCGCAGCCGATGACACCGACACCGGTGGCACCGTCACGCCGCTCTCCCGTGGGAGTCGTCGCAGCCGGGCCACCCAGGGCGGACGCAGCCCGTGGCGCGGTCTCGTCGCGGCGGGCGCCGCTGCGGTGCTCGTGATCGGCGGCTTCTCGATCTGGCGCTCCGTCGACTCCAACAAGGCGCCCCAGTCGGCATCCCAGCAGGTGCTCGAGGCCCCCGATGCGACCAAGTCGGTGCACGACTTCCCCAACGGCGGCAGCGCCACCATCGTGCGATCGGCCTCACTCGGCAAGGCCGTGCTGGTCGGCACCGACCTGCCCTCGCCCGGACCCGGGAAGACCTACCAGCTCTGGCTGCAGAGCAAGGACAGCGACTTCACCTCGGCCGGCCTCGTGCCCGGAGACGGCGATCAGGTGGTCGTGCTGGGCGGCGACGCCGCCACAGCCGCCGGCGCCGGCATCACCATCGAGCCGGCGGGCGGGTCGAAGCAGCCCACCACGGAGCCGTTGGCGCTCTTCCCCTTCTCCGCCTGACCGGTCAGCCCCGACCCTGATGTACGAAAGTGGCCACTCGACGTGAGGGTGGGGCTGGACGACGTACGAAAGTGGCCACTCGACGTGAGGGTGGGGCTGGACGACGTACGAAAGTGGC
>JAKDLG010000128.1 GCA_030452985.1 Humibacillus sp. | reverse complement strand
GCATGATCTCCACTCTGCCACCGACCCGAGCGGCTGGGCAGCCCCGGCGAACGCACCGGTCAGTGCTGCTCGTCGATGAACCTGCGCTCGATCTCACGGAAGAAGGCGTCCGAGACGCGCCGGTAGTCCTGCAACGTGAGCCGCACGGAGTCGCCGACCTCGAGCCCCAGCACCGAGCGCGCGGGGTCGAGGGGGAGCTGCGCGTCGGCCACTACCGTGCCCCCGTTCTGCACGAGGGAGCGGGCAAGCACCCGAACCTCGTTGAGCGGGTTGCCATCTGCGCCCTCGACAGCACGACTCCGATACGCGAAGCAACCTTCGAGCACGATGAGCATGTTGTTGAAGTACTCCGACTCCAGGGAGTCGAGGGCGCTCTCGAGGTCAGTCCCGTCACCACGATGGCTGCGTGCCGCCGTGACGACCTCGTGGAACATCGCGACCTGCGACTCGTCGCGAGCCCGGCACGCTGCGACGTAGTCCTGGTCGTAGGCCTTCATCTCGAGCATGGCGACAGCCTAGGGCAGTGGTCGTGGTCGACGTCTACGGCGCGAAAGCCGGTCTGCCCCCGAAGCGGTGCGCACCGGTCGCGCGTTCCGGCGCTCCTGCCGCTAGGGTCGGACGACATGGAGCACGGCGAACGCAATGTGCTCGGCGGCGTGCTCGAAGAATGCGGTTCCGACCCGATGACGGGCTTCTACCGCGACGGATGCTGCACGAGCGGCCCCGAGGATCGCGGCAGTCACACGATCTGCGCGGTCATGACCGCCGAGTTTCTCGAGCACCAGCGAGCAGTGGGGAACGACCTCAGCACGCCTCGGCCGGAATGGCACTTCCCGGGCCTGCGCCCCGGTGACCGCTGGTGCGTCGTGGCCGCGCGCTGGTTGCAGGCGCAACGCGACGGCGTGTCGGCACCGGTGGTGCTGTCGGCCACTCATGAGCGAGCCCTCGACGTGGTGCCGCTCCAGCTGCTGCAGGCCTACGCTGCCGACGTTCCCGACGACCCCAGCTCGCTGCTCTGAACCCGGCCCGGAACGTCGACGCCATGCCCACGGCCGCCAACCCGCCCACCCTGGGACCGTCCGTCCCCCTGCTCGAACCCGACTGCTCCCGCTGCTTCGGGCTGTGCTGCGTGGCGCTGCCGTTCGCCCGGTCGGCCGATTTTCCGGTGAGCAAGCCGGCGGCCGAACCCTGCCGCAACCTCTCGCGCGACTTCTCGTGCGGCATCCACGACCGGCTGCGCGAGCAGGGCTGGAAGGGCTGCACGGTCTTCGACTGCTTCGGTGCGGGTCAGCAGGTCTCGCAGGTGACGTTCGAGGGGGTGTCGTGGCGCGAGGCACCCGAGACCGCAGCACAGATGTACGCGGTGCTGCCGGTCATGCACCAGCTGCACGAGATGCTCAGCCATCTCTCGGCAGCCATCGCCCTGTCGTCGGTCAGCGAGGCGCCCCCGACCCTGGCGCGCGAGCTCGAGGCGGCGCAGCGCGAGGTAGCCGCCGCCACGGCGGCCCCGGCCGAAGAGCTGCTAAGTCTCGACCTGCCGGCCTGGCGGGGGCGGGTCGGGCCGCTGCTGCGCCAGACGAGCGAACGGGTCCGTCACGCGGTGCGGAGCGAGCAGTCGATCGTCAAGCCCGCCAGACGGTTTCGGCGGCACGCCGACCTCGTGGGCGCCGACCTGCGCGGGCTCGACCTGCGAACGGCAGACCTGAACGGTGCCCTGCTCATCGGCGCCGACCTGCGCGGGGCTGACCTGCGCCATGCCGACCTGCTCGGTGCCGACCTGCGCGATGCCGACCTCGACGGCGCCCGTCTCGAGGCGGTCTTGTTCCTGACCCGGCCCCAGCTCGCGGCGGCTCGACCGGCGTCGTCGCGCGGTCACGACGGCCATCGGCGAGAATGAGCGGCGAGGAGCCGGCCATCAGGGCCAGGCCCGTACAGAGAGGGAGCCGGATGCCGCCGCGGCAGGTCAGGGCGATCGCCTCGGGCACCATCACGGCCGGAGCCACCCGCAGCGTCGTCGGGCTGGTGACATTGACCTTGGTGACCACCGTGGCCGGGTGCTCGTCGGGCTCGCCGGTGGAGCTGAACCAGACCAGACCACCGGTCACCGTGACCGTCACCACCACGGTCACCGCCCCCGCCACGAGCGCGCCCCAGACCGCGACCGCGACGCCGACGTCCGCACCGACATCGATGACGAGCGGGCAGGCGAGGTCGTCAGGCGCACCCGGAAGCCGTACGGCATCCGGGCTGCCGTCGGGGCCGAACACCCCGCCCCCTGTGTCGGTTACCGGCACGGCAGGCGGCGCCACGCAGGCCAAGCTGGTGGCCCAGTACCAGGGGCTGATCGCGCAGATCGCGGTCGTCGACGCCCTGCCCCGCACCGGGGCCGCGGCCGGGTCGGCGCTCGATGACCTTGCACGGCGCTACCGGGCCCTTCGAAGCGCGCCGGTGCCCGCCAAGGTCGACCCGCCCAGCTACGTCGGGCGACTGTTCTCTCTTGAGCTGTTCGCGGCCGCGGCGGCCGGCGAGGCCCGGGCGAGCTCACCACGGGCGGCAGCGCGCTACGACGTGGTCCGGGCCCAGACCGCCACCCTGCTGGCCCTGGTCAACAGCGGCATCGGCACCGCGCTGGCCCTCCCCGTCCCCGGCACGCCACGGCCATCCACTCCGGCCACCTCGACACCACGGCTGCTCACACCTCGGTGACCACCAAGTCAACGACCCAGCGACTCAGTGAGTTCACGCGTCAACGCGTAGGCGGGCCGCCGTGCAGGTGCTGCGCCAGGCGTGAGCGGGGCGCCGGAACCCGCGACCACAGCGCGCGTTGCAGGGCGAGCGTGCCCCAGCCGGCGAGCCCCATTCCGACGAGGTTGATGATCAGCTGGAGGCCACTGCCGCGAACCTCGCCCCACTGGCCGAAGGCGAGCCCGAGCGCGACGTTGCCGGCCGCCGGGATCGTCGTGACCGAGATGAACACGCCGTTGAGACCACCGGTTCGCCCCGAGGTGACCGACAGCACCCCCGCCGCGGCGGCAAGCACGGCCACGATCAGTGACCACTTGTTCGGGCTGTAGATGAAGTCGGTGTCGGGCCTCGGCCCGACCAGGGTCCTGGCGGTGGCCCACCCGAGACCGCGCAGGGCCAGCCCGAAGGCCGTCGTCACGGCGATGGCCACCGAGAAGCCGACGACGAGCGCCCTGACCGCAGCGGCGAGCAACAGCGGCCGCCGCCGAACGAGCGCCAACCCAAGGGCCGCCACGGCTCCGAACTCGGGGCCGAGCACCATCGCGCCGATGGTCAGGATCTGGGAGTCGATGACGATCGCGACGGCTGCGATCAGGGTGGCGAGCGTCATGAACGACAAGAAGGTCCAGTTCAGCTCGGTGTCCTCGTACGAGCGGTGCGCGACCTGCGGCCACACGACGGCATCCGCGCTGCTGCCCGGCGCCAGGACGTCGGCCTCGTAGCCGGGTCGCGAGATCCAGGTAGCCACCGACTCGATCTCGATGCTGCCCCGCTCGGGCACCCCGAGCTCGCGCAGCTGCTCGACCACAGCGTCCGCCGCCTCGCGGGCCACGTTCGCGTGCAGCACGTCGCCCTCCGGCCGCAGGGCGGCGCCCCGCGAGACCGACAGCGTGCTGACCGCCTCGCACTCGGAGAGGATGCCGGTCGCGGCGTCGGTGAGGTCGCTCGGGGTGGTAACCGTGAGACGGAGCATGGCTCAGTGTGGCCCGCGTAGTGAGCCGCGTCATCGACCGGATACCGGTAGCGCCCTTCGTCGTGGCCGACGCCATGGATGCGGGAGGACGGCTGAGCCTTGACGGGATAGGCCGTCGGGGCCACAGTGACCCAGCGTGAGTCAGACCCCCCAGACACCAGGCTCGGCGCCCGGCTCTACGAGCTCGATGCCGCGCTCCGCTGCCGGCGCGGTTCCGAACCCGCACCGCCGCGCGCGCCTCGCGGCCGGCGCCGCCCTCTTCGTGCAGGGCCTGCTCTTCATCTCGCTCACGACGCGGCTGCCGCAGATCCAGAGACGCTGGGATCTTGACGAGCTCGCCGTGAGCGGGCTGCTGCTGATGGTCGTGCTGCTGGCGGGGCTGGGTTCGGTGGTGGCAGAGCTCGTGGCGCACCGGGCGTCGAGCGCCGTCGTGGTTCGGCTCGGGATGCTCGTCGCCGCAGGCGGGTTCGCGGCCCTGCTGACGGCCACCTCTTTCGAGGTGTTCGTCACCGGCCTGGCCGCCTACGGTCTGGCCCTCGGCCTCGTCGACGCCTCGAGCAACATGCAGGCGGTCACCGTGGAGCACCTCTACGGCCGACCGATCCTGCCCTCGTTCCATGCCTTCTGGACCGCCGGCGGCATCGCCGCCACCCTCGTCACCCTCGCCACCGCCGACGTGCCCCTCGGGCCGGGGCTCCTCCCGCTGACGGTGTTGCCGCTTCTCGCCCTCTTCGCCCCCTTCGTCACGACCGACCCCCTGCCCGACCCGGATGCCGCCGCCCACGCGCCCGTCGTGCCAGTCGTGCCAGTCGTGCCAGTCGTGCCAGTCGTGCCAGTCGTGCCATGGCGCCGCATCGCCCTGCTCGGGCTGGCCATGGTGCTCTTCTACATGGTCGACACTGCGGCCACGACGTGGGGCCCGGTCTACCTCGACACCACCCTGAACGCCCCCAGCGGGCTCACCGCCCTGGCAACGCTGCCCTACCTGGTAGCCACGCTGGTCGCGCGGACGCTCGGCGACGGCCTCGTCGACCGTCACGGGGCGGTGTGGCTGCTGCGAGGCAGTGGCGTGGTCGCCGCGGCCGCCCTGGCCGTCATCGTCTTCGCGCCGTCGTGGGGTGTCGCGGTGCTCGGCTTCACCCTGCTGGGCGCCGCGGTGGCCACGATCGCGCCGCTCAGCTTCTCGGCGGCGGGCGCCCTCGCGGGGTCGTCGGACCCGCTGAAGGTCGATCGGGTCGTCGCGCGCTTCAACCAGTTCAACTACGTCGGCGCTCTGCTCGGCGCGGTGCTGACCGGCGTGGTGGGGGCGCAGAACCTCCGGATCGGCTTCGCGGTGCCGATGGTGCTCATCCTCGGCATCATCCCGCTGGCCGCCCAGTTCTCGGTGATCCGACGCGGCCGCGACCGGTGACGGCCGGCTGAGGACTGCTCGAGACTCCGACCAAGGGCCAGCCCGTCACGGTTAGGGTTGTGCTGTGCTGAGGGTGCGAGGGCTGCGCAAGTCCTACACGACTGGGCGTCGCCCCACGACCGCCCTCGACGGCGTCGACCTCACCGTCGATCAGGGCTCGTTCGGGGCGGTCCTCGGCCCTTCCGGGTCTGGCAAGACGACCTTGTTGCGGTGCATCGCGGGGTTCGAGAGCCCCGACGCCGGAACGATCAGCCTCGCCGGGCGCGACCTCGACTCGCCGAGCACCCCGAGCGTGCGCCCGTACGACCGCGACATCGGGGTGGTGCCCCAGGAGGGGGCTTTGTTCCCGCACCTCAGCGTCGGTCGGAACGTCGCCTTCGGCATCGCCGACCGCCCGCGAGCGCGACGACATGAGCGCGTCGAGCAGCTGCTCGAGCTGATGGGGTTGCACGGCCTGGGCGACCGGCGCCCTCATCAGCTGTCCGGCGGCCAACAGCAACGGGTCGCCCTGGCGCGGGCCCTGGCGCCCGAACCTCGGCTGATCCTGCTCGACGAGCCCTTCAGCGCTCTCGATGCGCAGCTGCGGGTGGAGCTGCGCGAGGAGGTGCGAGGCCTGCTCCGGTCGCTCGGCACGACGACCCTGCTCGTCACGCACGACCAGGCCGAGGCGATGACCCTTGCTGACCACCTGGTCGTCATGCGCGGAGGTCGAGTCGTTGCCGCCGGGGACCCCCGACAGGTCTACGGCGAGCCCGTCGACGCCGAGCTGGGCCGGTTCCTGGGCGAGGCCGTCGTGGTGCCCGGCACCTTCGTGGGCTCCGGCGCCGCCCTCACCGTGAGCTGCGTGCTCGGCCGGTTGGCCGTCGCCGCAGAGACCGGAGCCGATCGCCTCCCCGGGCGCGACGACTGTGACGTGCTGGTGCGGCCCGAGCAGCTGCGCGTGCGACGTCTCGACGAGCCCGGGGCCGCGGGCTCAACGGCATCCGTGGTGGCGCAGTCGTTCTACGGTCACGACGCTCTCGTTCGCGTGCGCCTCGACGACGGCACCCGGTTGGCGGTGCGGGTGCCCGGGTCGGTGCGGTTCGGCGTCGGCGACCGGGTGCGGGTGCAGGTCGAGACGCCGGTGTGGACCTACGCCGGGTCGGCGGCAGCCGGCGGCCAGCCCTCTGACGTCTGAGTCTTGGCTCATGGGCGGCCGCTATCGCCCATGAGATCGAGTTAGGCGAGGCTTACCTACGCGCGTACGGTGGGGGCGTTGGACCCCACCACCGAGAGGTATCGCTCCATGACTTCGACCCGCACCGTCTCCTTGTTGACCCGGCTCGTCGGCCGGGCGCGCGGACGTCAACCGCTGGTGGCCCGCGCGACCGTTGCCGTCGCCTCCACGTCGGTGCTGGCCCTCGCCGCTGGCTGTGGTGCAGATGCCGGACCCACCGCGGGCGCGGCAGGGTCGTCAGCGTCGTCAGGGTCGAACGCCCCCCAGACCACCCTCACCGTCTACACCGACCAGCACGCCGACCTCATCGAGGGGCTGACCAAGGCCTACACCGCTGCAACCGGCGTGACGTTCAACCTCCAGAACGATGCGACGGTCGGTCAGATCCAGGCCGAGGGCAGCGCGTCGAAGGCGGACGTCTTCCTCTCGGAGGACCCGGGCCCCGTTGCTCAGCTCGGCGCCGCTGGGCTGCTCAGCCCGGTCGACCCAGCCACGCTCGCACAGGTGCGTCCCGGCCTCAGTTCGGGCAAGGGACTCTGGGTGGCCTACGCAGCCCGCACTCGCGTGCTCTACTACAACCCCACGAAGATCGCCGAGAGCGCGCTGCCCAAGACTCTCGCCGACATCACCGCGCCCAGGTACAAGGGAATGTTCGCGTGGGCGCCGTCAGGGGCGTTCGTGGCCACCACCCAGTACCTGCTGAACACGCAGGGCGAAGCAGCCACGACATCCTTCCTCGAGGGCGTGAAGGCGAACGGGATCAACGAGCAGAAGAACGGCAACGTGCGCGACACGGTCGAGGCCGGCAAGCACGCGATGGGCCTGTCGAACCACTACTACTGGTGGGTGCTCGCCAGTCAGAAGGGTGGCCCCGACCAGCTGACCTCGAAGATCTACCACTTCCCCTCGACCGACCCCGGAAACTTGATCCTCTCCTCCGGCGCCGGCGTGCTGAAGTCGAGCCAGAACCAACCGGCTGCGCAGAAGTTCCTGACCTGGCTCACCGCCAAGGACGGGGGGCAGAAGCTGATCGCCGACGCCCCGGCCGACGTCTCGGAGGCCCAGTACCCGGTGGCGCCCGGGCTGGCCAGCAGCCTGAGCGGTGACCTCAGCGCGGTCAAGTCGCCCACGTTCGACATGGATTCCCTCGCCGACTCGCAGCAGGCCGAGAACCTGCTGAAGCAGCTGGGCCTGTCGAAGGGCTGACAGTGCGTCGCCTGGGGAGGCCCCGCTCGGTGACCGCGTGGCTCGCGGTGGCCGTCGCCGTGGCCTCCCTGGTGCCGCTGCTCTACCTGTTTCTCAGCGGGACGTCGCTCGCTGACATTCGCACCCAGCTCGGCTATCCGTCGACATCGGCCGCGGTGCTGCAGACGCTCGTGCTGACCGTGCTCATCGGCGGCCTGACCGCGGTGCTGGGCGTGGGCGCGGCGGTGGTCGTCACGCGAACGACCGTGCCCGCGCCGAGGCTGCTCACGGTGCTGTTCACCGTGCCGCTGGCCGTGCCGGGCTTCGTCAGCGCGTACGCCACCTACTCGGCCGAGCTCGTCTTCGCGCCGCAGTCGTCGGTCGTGACGAGCCTGCTCGGTGCCGCCGCCGTGATGTCGCTGACTCTCTACCCCTACGTCTTCCTGCCGTGCCTCATCGCTCTGCGCGGCGTCGACCCCGCCCTCGAGGAGGTGGTGAGCAGCCTGCGGCCCGGGCGGTTCAGCGCGTTTCGCACGGTCGCCCTACCGGCCCTGCGCCCCGCCCTTGCGGCCGGCCTGCTCATCGTCACCCTGCACGTGCTGGCCGAGTACGGCGCCATGGTGCAGCTGGGGCGCAGCACGCTGACGACGAAGATCATGGCCGAGATGCTCGACTACGGCGACTACCAGTCGGCCCGCTCCCTCTCGCTAGTGCTCGCCGGGCTCTCCGTGCTGGTGCTGCTGTCGACCCGCTGGCTCTCCGGTCGCAGCGTCATCGCCGAGGTGGCCAGGGGCGGGTCGCGGCCCCCGAGGAGAACGGCTGTCGGCTCGTGGCGCTGGCCGATCCTATTGGTGTCGCTGGTGGTTCCGCTGCTCGCGGTCGGCCCGACCGTACTGATGACCACGCGCGGCCTTCTCGGCTCGGAAGGCACCGCTGCCCCGGCATGGTCCGAGGTGGGGGTGGCCCTGTCGAACACGGTCGGCTATGCGCTCGCCGCCGCCCTGGTCGCGACCCTGTGCGCGCTGCCCGTCAGCTGGTGGGTGACCCGACACCCCAAGCTGCTCTCCCACCTGGCCGAGCGCGCGGTCTGGCTGGCTCACGCGATTCCGAGCGCCATCCTCGCTCTGGCGTTGGTCTTCCTGGCCACCCGACTGGTGCCGTCGCTGTACAAGACGCCGGTCGTGCTGGTGGCCGGTTACGTGATCCTCTTCCTGCCCCTCGCCGTCGCCAACCAGCGGGTCGGTCTGCAGTCGGCACGGCGCTCCTACGACGAGGTGGCCTCGTCGTTGGGCGCCCGGCCCGTTCGCACGTTCGCGCGGGTGACCCTCCCGCTGGCCGCACCGGGCTTTGCCGCGGGGGCGATCCTCGTCGCCCTCGACGCGAGCAAGGAGCTCACCACCACCCTCATGCTCCTGCCCTTCAACTCCAGCACGCTCTCGAGCAAGCTGTGGGCCACGACGAACGGCGAGTCGCTCGACTTCACGGCTGCTGCCCCGTACGCGGCTCTGCTCGTGCTGCTCGGCATCGTTCCGGTCTACCTGCTCGTGCGCAGCACCCTCGCCGGCACGGTCTCGTCGAGGGTGCGAGCCGGATCGGGCCCGCACGACCCAGTCGGTCTGTCGGCGGCCACCGGCTCCTCTGTCGAAGGCCAACCGTCGGTGCTCGCCCTCACCGGCCCGCAGTGACCATGAGCACGCGGTTTTCCGCGATGACCCGGGGCGGGCAGGATGGGAACATGCCGACGACCCGCACCCCCGAGGACCCCGTCCGTCTCGCCGTCGACAACTACGCCGCCCGGCTGCCCGAGCTCGAAGTGGCCACGGGGCTGTTCGTGCGGCTCGTCACCGAGTTGCTCGACGACGCCGGAATCAACTACCTCAGCGTCACCGGCCGTACCAAGTCGGTGGCCTCCTTCGCAGGCAAGGCCCAGCGCCTCGTCGACGGGGCCCCCCTCTACCCCGACCCGCTCGCCGGCATCACCGACCAGATCGGCTTGCGGGTGATCACCTACATCCACGACGACGTGGCCGCGGTGGCCGATGTGCTGAGCGAGGAGCTCGCGGTGCTCGACGACCGCGACCTGGGTGAGGAGACGGCGCGCGAGGGCCGGTTCGGCTACGCGAGCCGACACCTGCTGGTGGCCGTCGACGCGAGCCGCACGGTGCCCGCGGTCTACGAGTCGCTGCGGCGGCGCAGCGCCTCCGTGCAGGTGCGCACCGTGCTGCAGCACGCGTGGGCCGAGTTCGAGCACGACATCCGCTACAAGGGTTCGGTGCCCGAGGAGCACGCTCCCGACCTCGACCGCCGCTTCACGCTAGCGGCCGGGCTGCTCGAGCTCGCCGACCGCGAGTTCACGGCCATCCGCGACCGGTTGCAAGAAACCATGCCGGCCAAACGGCCCGCACCCGACGAGGACCCCCGCATCCGTGCCCAGGACCTCGCGACCTTCCTCGCCGGCCGGTTCACCGATGCCGGGTGGTCGCGCACCGACCACTACGCCTGGGTCTCCGGGTTGCTGCTCGAGCTCGGCATCACCTCGATCGACGAGCTCGAGAGCGCCATCGCCCACGTCGACAGCACGGCGATCAGTGAGCGGATGGGCTACAAGTACCCGCCCGGCGCGGTCCGCCGGCTCGACGACGCCCTGCTCGCCGTGTTCGGCGAGCGCTACGTCACCCTCACCGGCAACGAACATAGGGTGACCGCGCTCGAGGGGCGGCTCGGCAAGCTGCGCTGAACGCCGCTCAACGGCATCCGCCCCCCACACCCCGAAGCAACCCCGAACGCCAAGGAGCATCTCGATGGAACTCGGTCTGAGCGGCACGCTCGCCCTCGTCGCCGGCGCGAGCAAGGGGATCGGCCTCGCCTGTGCGCGCGCCCTGGCGGTCGAGGGTGCCGTGGTCGTCGGGGTGTCACGCAGCCTCCAGAACCTGGCGCTGGCACGCGACGAGCTCGCCGCCGACGGTCTGGTGATGCACCCGATGGCCGTTGACCTGCGCGATGCCGATGCAGCGGCGGCGATGGTCGCGAGCGTCGAGGCCGAGCACGGGCCCATCGGGGTGCTCGTCAACTGCGCGGGAGCGGCCCGGCGTCGCCCCCCGGCCGAGCTCGACGCGGCCGCCTACCGCGAAGCCATGGACGCGAAGTACTTCACCTATGTGCACGTGACCCAGCCCGTCATCGCCCGGATGGCCGGGCGCGGCGCCGGCGCCGTCGTCAACGTCATCGGGCAGGGCGGGCGCCGGGCCAACCCCATGCACGTGGCGGGAGGGGCGGCCAACTCCGCTCTCATGCTGTTCACGGTCGGCCTCGCGAGCGCGTATGCCGCGCAAGGAGTTCGCGTCAACGCGGTGAGCCCAGGAACGACACGTACGGCGCGGGTCGAGGCCGGCCTGGAGGCGCAGTCCCGGGCCACCGGGCGCCCCGTCGACGAGCTGCGCGCCAAGAACATCGCCGCCATCCCGATGGGCCGCCCGGCTGAGCCCGCCGAGATCGCGGATGCCGTGCTGTTCCTCGCGTCAGAGCGCGCCGGCTACATCACCGGGGCTATCGTGCCGATGGACGGCGGGGCGACCTCCGTCATCTGAGCCAGACCTGCCGCCGCTTCTGGAACCGGCCGGGCCGGGATGTCGATTCTGCCGGAGCGAGTTCGTCAGGATGGTGTGACGGGCCCCCGCCACGTGAACAGCCACCACGCACCAAGGAGACAGCCATGACCGACACCTACGTGTACCTGATCCACGAGGGCGACTGGAACTCCGACGCCTACCTCCCCGGCGCGGCCGAACCCGCGGAGCACGCGGACGACCTCGAGACCGGCTTCCCGGCCCATGCCGCGTTCCGAGAAGCGGTGGCGGCCATGGGCGCCCGCATCGTGGGCGGCGAGGCGCTGCACGACTCCAGGCACGGCGGCATCGTCAAGCCGGGTCAGGGAGACCGGAAGCTCGAGGATGCCGTCTACACCGACGGGCCGTTCACCGACACGTCCGAGATCGTCAGCGGCTTCTACCTCGTGGAGGCCGCCGACGACGACACGGCGAAGAAGCTTGCGGCCCTGGTGCCGAGCGGTGGCACGGTGGAATGGCGCAAGGTCTTCCCGATGTCGTGACTCTCATCGGTCAGTCGACCGGTCGCCGATACGACGATCAGACGCTGGACAATGGCGCCATGCGGCCGACCCGGAGCGAGTTCGACGACGCCTGGCCGCGCATCGTGCGGGCCATGGCCTCGTTCACGGGCAGTCTCGACGAAGCCGAGGAGTACGCCGCGGAGGCGGTCGCGCGCGCGGCCGCCCACGACGGTTCTATCGACTCTCTCGCCGCGTGGTGCACGTCCGTGGCCAAGCGGGCCTGGATCGACGAGTCTCGGCGCCGCGCGGTGGAACGGCGGCTCGCGCCTCAGCTCCTACCACCCGAGACGGATCCGACCGACGCGAGCTGGCATACCATGGCCCCTGACGACGTACCCGACGACACCCCGGGGTCGGCCTTCGGCGACGACCTGGACGACCGGGTCGCACTGCTGTTCGTGGCCTGCGACGACGCTCTCACGCCCACCTCACAGATGGTGTTGGCCCTGCGCGTGGTGTGCGGCCTCACGGTGCCTGAGATCGCCCACCACCTCGGCCTGCAGACCGCCGCAACAGCCGCCCGGCTGACCCGGGCCAAGAAGTCGCTGGCCTTGGCGCGCGGCGAGTTTCGCGTACCGGGCCGAGCCGAGGCAGTGCCTCGGCTGCCGGTCGTACTCGCTTGTGTGGCAGGCATGTTCACCGTCGCGCACCGTACCGACCTCGACCCTGACAGCGCGTTCGACGACACGGGTGCCCAGTCGCTGTCGATCGCCGACTCTCTGGTGGCGACCTTCCCTGACGACCCGGAGGTGAGTGGCCTGCGTGCCGTGATCCGGCTGGGCCTGGCCCGACGGCCGGCTCGGCTCGACGACTCGGGCACTGCGCTGCCGTTCGACGAGGTCGACCGGTCACGCTGGGATCGTCGGCTGCTCGCCGCCGGGCTGGCCGACGCCACCTTGGCCACCCGAGGCACCGGCCGGTTCGCCATCGAGGCCGCCATCGCCGGGCTGCATTCGAGCCCAGTGAGGTTCGACGACACGGACTGGTCGCAGATCGTGGTGCTCTACAGCGCGCTGGAAAAGGTGTGGGCGGCCCCGTCGGTGCGAGTGGCACGGCTGGCGGCGACCGCACACGGCATCCTTGCCGGAGCACTGACTACGGGTGACCCGGCCTGCGCGTCGCTCGCGCAGGTGGAGCACGAGCTGGCTTCGCTGGAGGCGGGCACCCCGGCCTACGCGAGCCGCGACGCGAAGCTGACCCTGGCCGACATCACGTGGCGCACAGGCCGCCGTGATGAGGCGGCACGGCTCTACCGCGAGCTCGCCGACGTCATGCCGACGGAAGCGCTACGACGGTTCTGCCTGCGTCGCGCAGCAGGCTGACCCCTGAAGGCGATCACTCGCCGGTGACGCCGTCGACCGCCTCACGCAGATAGTCGGCGTGCCCGTTGTGTCGGGCGTACTCCTCGATGAGGTGCAGCAGGATCCAGCGCAGGCTGAACTGCTGGTTGTGCTTTCGGTCCAACCCCACCGAGAGCTGGTCAAGACCGCCCGCGGCCAAGGCCTCCTCGATGTTGCGGCGGGCCTGCTCGACGGCGGCGGCGAGCAGTGCCCGAAGCTGCTCCGGGCTGTCGTCGGCGGCAGTGCGAAACTCCCAGTCGGGGTCGGCGTCCCAATCGACGGAGTCCCACGGCTCCCCCATCGGCCGACCGTGCAGCACCTCGCCGAACCAGCTGGCCTCGACCAGCGCCAGGTGCTTGAGCAGCCCGGCCAGGGTGAGACTCGACGGTGCCACCGGATGGGCGAGCTGCGCCTGAGTCAACCCGTCCGTCTTCATCCGCAACGTGTCGCGGTGGTAGTCGAGAAAGGCGAGCAGAGTGGTCGCCTCGTCGGTCGCGATCGGTGGGTCGGTGCGTTCGGTCCTCACGAGGGCCAACCTAACCGTCCCGTACGACACCGACCACTCATCTGCCCGGGTGCCGCGGGTGCCGAGACCCGTCGTCGCCCGCCCCAGGTCGAGTGGCCACTTTCGTACGGCGCGGTTGGCACCTTCGAGGGCCCAGGGGTGCCAGACGCACACCCCACCGTGCGGTTGGCACCTCTGCGGCTGGGCAGGTGACGTCCGCACATCGCCCAGCCAGAGGCACCCAGTCGAGTGGCCACTTTCGTACAGTCGAATGGCCACTGTCGTACTGCGCGGTTGGCACCTTCGGGGGG
>JAKDLG010000127.1 GCA_030452985.1 Humibacillus sp. | reverse complement strand
TCTTCAAGAACAACACCGACTCGGCCGGCAACTCCTACGGCTGCCACGAGAACTATTGCTTCGGCCGTGCTGGCGACTTCCAGCGGGTCTCCGACATGTTCATCCCCTTCCTCATCAGTCGCCAGATCGTCTGTGGCGCCGGCAAGGTGGTGGCGACCGCGCACGGTGCGTCCTTCGCGGTCAGCCAGCGCGCCGACCACATCTGGGAGGGCGTCAGCTCGGCCACGACCCGGTCGCGGCCGATCATCAACACCCGCGACGAACCGCACGCCGACGCCGAGAAGTACCGGCGGCTGCACGTGATCGTCGGCGACTCGAACATGTCCGAGACCACCACCCTGCTCAAGGTGGGCAGCGCCGACCTGGTGCTGCGCATGATCGAGGCCGGCATCGTGATGCGCGACCTGACCATGGAGAACCCCATCCGCGCCATCCGCACGATGAGCCACGACCCCACCGGTCGGGCCACGGTGCGCCTCGCCAACGGACGCGAGCTGTCGGCCCTCGACATGCAGCGGGAGTACCTCGAGAAGGCCCTCGAGTTCGTCGACCACGAAGGGATGGGCAACCCCGACACGAAGCAGGTGCTAGACCTCTGGGGCCGGGCCATCGACGCGATCGGGTCCGGCGACCTCGACGCGGTCGGCACCGAGATCGACTGGGTCATCAAGTACCGCCTGATCGAGCGGTACCGGGCGCGGCACGGGATGTCGCTTTCCGACGCGCGCGTGCTGCAGCTCGACCTGGCCTACCACGACATCAACCGGCGACGTGGGCTCTTCTACCTGCTGCAGAAGCACGGGCAGGCGGCGCGCCTGGCCAGCGACGTGGAGATATTCGAGGCCAAGGTGCGCCCGCCCCAGACCACCCGGGCCAAGCTGCGCGGTGACTTCATCCGGGCCGCCCAGGCGCACGGTCGTGACTTCACTGTCGACTGGGTGCACCTGAAGCTCAACGACCAGGCCCAGCGCACGGTGCTCTGCAAAGACCCGTTCCGAGCCGTCGACGAGCGGGTCGAGCGGCTGATGGAGACCATCGAACGCTCACCCACGACACCTCGGCCACTGTGAGCACGGCATCCGGAAGGGTCAGGACGGCATCCGCTGACGAAGCGGGGACCGGCCAGCGCCGACGCGTCTGACGGGCCTGTCGGCGAGCGCCCACGTCCGGGCGGGCACAGCAACTCACAGCAGATCGACAGCCCTCCGGGGCCCCGGTCGGGGAACTCTGGTCACGGGCTGGCGGGTTACAGTGACGAGGCTTTGCCCACCGGCGAGGCCCGTCACCCCGATCCGAAGGTTCTCTCTCGTGCGCCTGACCCGTCCCTCCCTCGCCCTTGTGGCCGTGCTCTCCCTGACTGCTGTCGCGGCGTGCGGCACGACCGGAACCTCGACCGGGAGCGCCACTACGGCGTCGGTGTCAACGGCGCTGAAGGACACCACCGCGACGGGGCCGGTCGACTTCAAGACGGCGCCCAAGGTCTCGCTGGGCAAGACGCCCATCTCCTCCACCGAGATCGAACGCAAGGTGCTCACCCCGGGAACGGGAACCGCGTCCACCAAGGATGACGCGCTCAAGGTGTGGATGACCGTCTACAACGGCAGCGACGGCAAGCAGCTCGACGACGGCTTCGCCAAGGGGCGAACCGCCCTGGGCGTCTGGCTCGGTAGCAAGAACTACATCCCCGGCATCACCAAGGGTCTGGTCGGCGCCAAGGCGAACGAGCGTTTGGCGTTCACCGTGCCACCGAAGGACGCCTTCAAGGACCAGGGCAACCAGCAGCTGGGCGTCAAGCCCACCGACACACTCGTGTTCGTGGCCGACGTGCAGTCGGTCACCCCGGTTCCCACCTCCATCGACGGCACGCAGACGCCCTCACCGGCCGGCCTGCCCACCGTCGAGTTCAAGGACGGGCCCACCAAGGCGCCCACCATCACCATTCCGAAGACCGCGGCGCCCAAGGAGACGAAGCAGGCGACCCTCATCGAGGGAACCGGGGCGACCGTCGAGAAGGGTCAGACCCTCATCGCCAACTACCAGGGTGTGCTCTGGCGTGACGGGTCGGTGTTCGACTCCTCGTGGCAGCGGGGGGCCGCCGCCGACTTCCCCATCGGCTCCGGCCAGGTCATCCCGGGCTGGGACAAGACGCTGGTGGGCAAGAAGGTCGGCAGTCGGGTGCTTCTCGTGATCCCGCCGGCCGACGGCTACGGAGCCAAGGGCGGCGCCGACGGCAAGATCAAGGGTGACGACGTGCTCGTGTTCGTCGTCGACATCCTCGGCGCCGTCTGAGCTCCCGCTGACTGACCTGCCGGCCGCCACCCGCTGCACCCGCTTCGACCTGACCCCCCAAGAGAGGCTCACCTTCATGGCACTTGACCCCAACCGCACCAAGCCCGAGATCGACTTTCCCGAAGGCGCGGCTCCCGCCGACCTGCTCATCGAGGACCTCATCGAGGGCGAGGGGAACCCGGCCAAGGCCGGCGACACCGTCAGCGCGCACTACGTCGGCGTGAGCCACTCGACGGGTGAGGAGTTCGACTCGTCGTGGAACCGCGGCAACCCGCTCGACTTCCGCCTCGGCGTCGGAATGGTCATCCAGGGCTGGGACCAGGGAATCGAAGGGATGCGGGTCGGTGGTCGACGTCGACTGACCATCCCCTCGCACCTGGCCTACGGCGACCGCGGCGCAGGCGCAGCGATCGCCCCGGGGGAGACGTTGATCTTCGTCGTCGACCTCGCCGACGTGCGCTGAGCGACCCTCCCGCCACGTCCAGAGCCGCCCCATCGAGGCACCCACTCGAGCCATCCACTCGAGCCATCCACTCGAGCCACGCTCGGTGTGACCCTGCGAAGCCCTACGGGGTTGGTCGTCGACCCTTGCGTCGGCCGGGCCGACGGCGAAACGCGTCGAACGAGCTGCGGGACGGCGTCGACGCCGCCGCGATGCCATCGGGTAGCGTCGTGCTCCCACTCACCCGGGAAGGACCGCGATGAGCCCAGCGTCGGCAGCCTCTCCAACGTCGTCGTCGGCCGAGAAGACCGAGCGGCTGATGAACCTCATCCTCGCACTGAAGTCGGCCCGCCGGCCCGTCTCGAAACAGAAGCTGCGCGAGGCACTCCCGAGCTACTCGCGGGCCGCCTCCGCCGAGGCGTTCGACCGGATGTTCGAGCGTGACAAGGACGAGCTGCGTGAGATGGGCATCCCGATCACCACGACCGTGATCGACGTGCTCTGGGGCGACGAGGTCGGCTATCGCATCGACTCCGCCGAGACCTCGCTGCCCGAGATCTCCTTCGAACCGGAGGAGGTGGCTGCCCTCGCGCTGGCGGCCCGCACCTGGTCTACGGCCAGCATCTCGGGCAACGCCTCGGCTGCGCTGCGCAAGCTGCGTCTGGCCGGTGTCGAGATCGACGAGTCGATGGCTGCCGGTGTCGAGCCCCGCATCCGCACCCGGGAGCCGGCCTTCGAGGCCGTGCGGGCGGCGGTCACCTCTCTGCAGCCCATCACCTTCGACTACCGCAAGAGTGACGGCTCCCTGACCACGAGAAACGTCCAGCCCTGGGCGCTCAAGCACTGGCACGGCCGCTGGTACGTCACCGGCTACGACGTCGACCGCTCTGACGAGCGCGCCTTCCGGCTGAGCCGTGTCGAGGGTGCGGTGCGCAAGAAGGGGCGAGCCGGCAGCTACGCCGTGCCGGGCGACCACGTGCCGGAAGTCGCCCTCGCCGCCCAGGAGCCGGATGCCGCCGGGGTGGCGGTCGTGTGGCTGCGGCACGGCCGAGGTCACACCCTGCGCCGGCACTCGCTCCGTTCGCGCGACGTCGACGATCGCTGGGCCGAGGTCGAGATTCCCTACTGGCCCGGCACCACCGAACGAGACGTGGCTGCTCTCGGTTCGCACGCCGTCGCGCAGTCTCCGCCTCAGCTCGTCGCTGGGGTCGTCGCGGCTCTGACCGCGGTGGCCGGCGCCCACGAGGAGGCGTCGTGACCGAGACCGCCACCCAGCGTCTGGGCCGCCTGCTCGACATGGTGCCGTGGCTGCTGCGTCACCGGGGAGTCGCCGTGGCCGAAGCGGCGCGCGAGTTCGGCGTCAGCGAGCAGCAGGTGGTCGATGACCTTCAGCTGCTCTTCGTCTGCGGTACCCCTGGCTACGGCCATGCCGAGCTGATCGACGCCCAGTGGGAGAGCGGCTACATCTACCTCGACAACGCCGACGACATCGCCGCGCCGATGCGGCTCAGCCAGGACGAGGCCGTCACCCTCATCGCCGGTCTGCAGGCCCTCGGCTCGAGCCTGCTCAACCCCGAGATCACCGAACGCACGCTGACCAAGCTGCGCACGGCCCGAGCCGCCGGCTCGGCGGAAGTGGGCGCTGCCGGGGACCCCGCGGCCCGCATCGCGCTCGACCTCGACGACGGCAGCCAGCATCCGGCCATGGCTGCTGTCAAGGACGCCCTGACCTCCCACCGGCGGATCCACCTGCGCTACTACGTGCCCACCCGCGACGAGACCACCGAGCGTGACGTCGACCTGATGCGCGTGGTCAACCTCGATGGCCAGTGGTACGCCGAGGGGTGGTGTCACCGGGCCCGGGACGTGCGGCTCTTCCGCCTCGATCGCATCGAGTCGGCCACGGTGCTCGCCGTCGACGGTTCGCCGCCGCCGCAGGCGCGACCACGCGAGCTCGGAGACGTCTTCATCCCCGATCCGAGCGACCTCACCGTCGTCATCGACGTCAGCGCGGAAGCGGCCTGGATCGCCGATTACTACCCCAACGAGGGTGTCACGCGCCTCGCCGGGGGCGCCGATGGCACTGACGGTTCGGTCAGGGTAACCCTCAAGGTGGCCGACCCGGCACTGGTGCGCCGGCTCATGCTTCGGCTGGGCGGACAGGCCCGAGTGGTCGACCCGCCCGAGCTCGTGCACGCTGTGGCCGACGAGGCTCGGGCGGCCTTGGCGGCCTACGCGCCCGACCCCGACCGCTCTGACCCCACGCTGCTCCCCCCGTCGTGATGCGGTCGACGCGCAGAACGTGCTCCAGCTCCGGCCGGCCGATCCGACCAACGCCCGTGATGGGGACTCACGGCACGTACACTGTCAACGACAGCCTCGAGCTGCCCCAACGGATCCGACTAGCGGGTCCGGACGTCGCAAGGAGGCGCCTGCAATGCTGCGGAACCTGAGCCCGGCCCACGTCATGATCGTCGTCGTGGTGCTCGTGGTCCTCTTCGGCTGGAAGCGACTGCCCGACATGGCTCGCAGCCTCGGCCGTTCGGCGCGGGTCTTCAAGTCCGAGGTCGAGGAGATGAAGAAGGACGGCAAGGGCTCGAGCGAGGCATCCGGCTCCACCGTTCCCGGCGATGTCGTCGACCCCATGACCGGTCCCACCGAGCAGGAGCGCCTTGCCGCAGAGGCGCGCGTGGCCGCGGATGCGCGGGTCGCGGAAGCCGAGGCCCAGGCGGCCCAGGCCAGGGCCGAGGCCGAGCGCCTGCGTGGCGGGTCGACGCGCTGATGCGCGTCCTGACGTAGGCCGCGGGCTCCCCAGCGTGGCTATTCTCCTTCGCAAGCGCAACGCCGAGGGGCGGATGTCGCTCGGTGACCACCTGCGTGAGCTGCGCAACCGTCTCACGATCGCGGCGGTGGCCATCCTCATCGGTGGTGTCGTCGGATGGATCTACTACGACCGCATTCTCAATGCACTGACCGCGCCCCTGTACGACATCGCCAAGCAGCGGCACAGCGGCGTGGTCAACATCAACTTCTCGGGCATGACCGACGCGTTCTCCATCCAGATCAATGTCTCGCTGTTCGTCGGGCTCCTGCTCGCATCGCCCGTGTGGTTGATGCAGATCTGGGGCTTCATCGTGCCGGGTCTGACGAGGAAGGAGAAGCGGGTCGCGCGGCTGTTCATCGTGGCCGCGGTGCCGCTGTTCATCGCCGGCTGCGCTGTCGCCTTCTTCATCGTGCCTCGGGCGGTGGCCGTGCTGCTGAGCTTCACGCCCCCAGGCGCCTACAACCTCCAACAGGCGACCGACTACCTCAACTTCGTCCTCAAGTTCATCGTCGCCTTCGGCCTCGCCTTCTTGTTGCCGGTCTTCATGGTCGCGCTCAACCTGGTGAACGTGCTGTCGGCCAAGAACATGGTCAAAGCCTGGCGACCCGCGGTGATGGTCATCTTCGTGTTCGCCGCGGTGATGACCCCGACACCCGACCCGTGGTCGATGCTGGTGCTCGCGGCACCCATGGTGGCGCTCTACTTCTCAGCGGTGGGCGTCTGCACGCTTCTCGACCGACGCAAGGCCAAAGAGACGCCCGACTGGCTCGACGTCCCCGACGACGAGGCGTCCTCGCTGTAGCGTGCGGCTGTGCCCCCGCGCATCGCCCTGATCGTCAACCCCACGTCCGGGAAGGGTGCCGGGGCCGCCATGGGCGAGGAGGCGACGCGCCGGCTGCGTCAGGCCTGTCACGAGGTCATCGACGTCTCGGGCACCAGCTATGAAGCAGCGCACGCGAGAGCGGCCGCCGCCCTGGCCGACGGTGTCGACACCCTCGTGGTCGTCGGCGGCGACGGCATGGTTCATCTCGGTGTGAACCTCTGTGCAGAGACGTCGGTGCGCCTGGGGGTCGTCGCCGCCGGCACGGGCAACGACTTTGCGAACCACCTCGGGCTCCCGGTTCGCGATCCGACGGCCGCAGTGGGGGTCATCCTCGCCGGCGTGACCCGGGCCATCGACGCCGGGCGCGTCAGCGCCGTCAGCGCCGTCAGCGGCGAGGTGCGCTGGTTCGGGGGAGTGCTCGGTGCCGGCTTCGACGCCGTGGTCGCCGCGCGGGCGGCCCGGATGCGTTGGCCCCGGGGGGCCATGCGCTACAACCTGGCGATCGCGCGCGAGCTGCCCGTCTTCCGGCCCATCCCCTACGTCGTCGAACTCGATGGCCAACGGTTGCAGACCCGTGCGATGTTGGTGGCGGTGGCCAACACGAGCTCGTTCGGGGGAGGGATGAAGGTGTGTCCCGATGCCGACGTCGCCGATGGCCTGTTCGACGTGCTGATCGTGCACGAGCTGTCGATGCCCGCCTTTCTCAGGGTCTTTCCCAAGGTCTTCTCGGGAACACATGTCGGCCACCGCGCCGTTGAGATCCGTAGGGCACGTCGGGTGCGACTCGAGGCACCCGGCATCCATGCCCAGGCCGATGGCGAGCCGGTGGCGGCGCTGCCGCTCGACATCGAGGTGGTGCCCGCCGCTTTGACCGTGGCCGTTCCCGACCCCGAAGGTTCACGATGAAGATGCCTGACTGGCCGCACCTGCGCGAGTTCGCCCAGGGGTTGGACTTCCCGCTCGACGACTTCCAGATCGAGGCGTGCCGTGCGGTCGAGGAGGGACGCGGCGTGCTCGTGGCCGCCCCCACCGGGGCCGGCAAGACCATCGTGGGCGAGTTCGCCGTGCACCTCGCCTTGGCGGGCGGTCGCAAGGCGTTCTACACCACCCCGATCAAGGCTCTGTCGAACCAGAAGTACGCCGACCTCGTCCGGGTGCATGGCGTGGGTCGGGTGGGCCTGCTCACGGGCGACGCCTCGATCAACGGTGAGGCGCCGATCGTCGTCATGACGACCGAGGTGCTGCGCAACATGATGTACGCCGGCTCCTCCACGTTGCGCGGTCTCGGCTGGGTGGTGATGGACGAGGTGCACTACCTCGCCGACCGCTTCCGGGGGGCAGTCTGGGAGGAGGTCATCATCCACCTGCCGCCCGACGTCAGCGTCGTGTCGCTCTCGGCCACGGTGAGCAACGCGGAGGAGTTCGGCTCCTGGCTCGAGGAGGTCAGGGGTGACACGGCCGTCATCGTCTCCGAGCACCGACCGGTGCCCCTCTGGCAGCACATGATGGTGGGCCAGACCCTCTTCGACCTCTTTGTCGAGGAGCTCGAAGATGCCGAAGGGTTCGAGGGGTCGACCGGCAAGAACCGCAGAGCTCACCCGGTCCGCGACGTGAGCGTCAACCCCGACCTCGTGCACGCCATCCGCGGAACCGACGGGCGGGGAGCCTGGGACTCGCACTGGGCGAGCTCGAACGGCCGAGGCGGGCGTGATCGGGGAAGCAGCCGGTCAGGAGGCAGATCAGGTGGGCGATCGAGTGGTCGTGGCGACTGGGCCCCCCAGGGCCGGGGGGCCGGAGCTACGGGTCGGAAGCGGCCCGGTGGCGTCGTACCCAGCAACGACGGACGCGCCTTCGCCCGCGGGGGCCGACCCGGTGGGGGAGCGACCCGGGCCGAGGTCATCGAGCGGCTCGAACGTGAGGGCCTGCTGCCGGCCATCACGTTCATCTTCAGTCGAGCCGGCTGCGACGGCGCCGTCGGCCAGCTGCTCAGCACGGGGGTGCGTCTCATCGACCCCGCCGAGGGCGAGCGCAACCGGAGGGTGGTCGAGGAGCGCATCCAGGGACTGGCCGACGAAGACCTCTCGGTGCTCGGCTACTGGGACTTCGTCGACGGCATCTCGCGTGGCTTCGCGGCCCACCACGCCGGCATGCTGCCGACGTTCCGCGAGGTCGTCGAAGAGCTGTTCACCGCCGGGCACATTCGCGCGGTCTTCGCCACCGAGACCCTGGCGCTCGGCATCAACATGCCGGCCCGAACCGTGGTGCTCGAGAAGCTGGTGAAGTTCAACGGTGAGAACCATGTCGACATCTCGCCGGCCGAGTACACCCAGCTGACCGGGCGGGCCGGGCGACGCGGCATCGACATCGAGGGACACGCCGTCGTGCTGTGGAACCGCGGCCTCGACCCGGCGGCGGTGGCGGGCCTGGCCTCGACCCGCACGTACCCGCTCCGCTCGAGCTTCCGGCCCACCTACAACATGGCTGTCAACCTGGTTCGCCAGTTCGGCCGCGAGACGGCCCGCTCGATTCTGGAGACCTCGTTCGCACAGTTCCAGGCCGATCGGGCCGTCGTCGGCTTCGTGCGCACGGTGCGACGCAACGAGGTGGCTATCGAGGGCTACGCCGAGTCGATGCAGTGCCACCTCGGTGACTTCCGCGCGTACGCCGCGATCCGTGACGAGATCCGAACGCTTGAGAAGGAGGGGGTCAAGGCTCGCTCGGCCTCGGTGCGGGCCGCGGCCGCCATCTCGCTCGAGGCCCTGAAGATCGGTGACATCGTGCGCATCTCCGCCGGGCGGCACACCGGGCTGGCCGTCGTCGTGATGCCCAACCGAGGCGGTCGGGGTGAGACAGCCTCCCCGGCGGTCATCACCGAGGACCACCAGCTACGGCGTCTCACGCTGCACGATGTTCCCGCGCCCATCGAAGCGCTGGGAAGCCTGCGGGTCCCACGGCAGTTCAACGCCAAGAACCCCAAGGCTCGTCGCGACCTCGCCGCGAGCCTGCGGGCGTCGATGCCGTTCGATCCCCCTCGTCCCCGGAGGCGGGCCGTCGACGACGCGTCGGACGCACGAGTCGACGAGTTGCGACGCCGGATGAAGGCGCACCCCTGCCACCAGTGCCCTGAACGCGAGAACCACGCCCGCTGGGCCGAGCGCTGGTGGCGGCTGCGCCGGGAGACCGACGGGCTGCAACGAAAGATCGACGGGCGCACCAACTCCGTCGCCAAGACCTTCGACCGCATCTGCGACCTGCTCGTCGAGATGGGCTACCTCGCGGATGCCGGAGAGACCGTCACTCCCGAGGGTGACCGCCTGCGTCAGCTCTACACGGAGAAGGACCTGCTGGCGGCCGAGTGTCTTCGGGCGGGCCTCTGGCGACGTCTCGACCCGGCGTCGCTGGCCGCGATCGTCTCGACCCTCGTGCATGAGCCGCGGCGAGAGGAGGGCGGGCTGACGCCCCGCTGGCCTACCGCGGACGTGCGTGAGGCGTACGACGCGATGATCGAGCTGTGGTCGCGGCTGGAGGACGCCGAAGGGGCCCTCGCGCTCCCACGCACCGGGATGCCCGACGGTGGGCTCGCGTGGTCGATGCACCGGTGGGCGAGCGGGCAGCGCCTGGAGGATGTGCTGCGGGGCACCGACCTGGCTGCGGGCGACTTCGTCCGACGGTGCAAGCAGGTCATCGACCTGCTCGGCCAGCTGACCGATGCCGGCGACGAGCACCTGCGCCAGATGGCGCGCAAGGCGTCGGACGCAGTACTGCGGGGGGTCGTGGCCGCCGACCGCCTTGACTGAGATCGGCTGCCAACGCCCTCGGGCTGGGCGGGCCGGTCAGCTGGGCGCTCTGCTTTCCGGCCGAGTTCCGGGGGGTCGCTCGGGCCTCCGAGGTGTCGGAACCGACGTGGCGACACGCTCGGGCACCGATGCGGTGTCTGAGCCCCGGGTGGGATAGCCTTTTGTTGCTGGTCGACGTTTTTGGTGTCCGTGTTCGCACGCTCGCTTGGACGAGATTGCGAGCGCAGCTGTTTCTTCTTATTGGTGGAAGTGGTCGCGTCATCGCCGACCAGGGCCGTGAATCCACGCGGCCAACCACCCACAGAAGGAGCACAACATGGCACAGGGAACCGTCAAGTGGTTCAACTCGGAGAAGGGCTTTGGCTTCATCGCCCCGACCGAGGGTCCGGACGTCTTCGTTCACTACTCTGAGATCTCAGGCGGCGGCTACCGCAGCCTCGAGGAGAACCAGGCCGTCGAGTTCGACATCGAGCAGGGCCCCAAGGGTCCCCAGGCGATGCGCGTTCGCGCCATCTGATCTCTCGCAGGTTCGCCTGCACACGAGAGGGCCGACACCCACCGGGTGTCGGCCCTTTTGTCTGTCAGCGTTTCTGTCGTTCGGGTGCCGATGCGCGGCCTGGCCCGCCGGTCGACGACGGGTGCGCGCTCAGGCGGTGGTCGCTAGAGGCGCGACAGTTTGGCGTACGGGCTCGCCAGGCGGATCCGCTCGGAGCCGAAGTCGACCGTGACGGTGTGCTCGGCGGTGTCGAGCACGGTGCCGAGGCCGTACTTGTCGTGGGTCACCCGATCGCCGACGCTGTATTGCTCGATCGCGCGAGCGGGCGGGGCGTTGAAGGGGCTGCTGGGCAGGTGTCGCCGCGGTGCGGCCGGTGCGGGAGTCATCACCTCCAGTATGCGCCATCCAGGGGGCGACGCGCCCAATCGTGAGCGCACGAGTTGGGTGCAGGGTGCCAGATCAGTCGATCTTCAGCGCGTTGAGCACTCGGTCGAACGAGGATGTGAGCCCGTGCTCGACCGCCAGCCGGGACATCAAGGAGGGATTGGCCACCGAAGTGGGAACGGTGAGGTCGACGTCAGGTAGCGGCGCGTCGCGGGCCACCGCCACCACCCGCGGCGCCACGTCGAGGTAGTCGGATGCCGCCTCGAGCCGGGTTCGCTGCGCCCCCTTGAGGGCCGGGTCGCCGCCCGTGATCGCTGCTCGCACCGCTGCGAGGGTGCCGTAGGTGGTGATCAGCTTGGCGGCCGTCTTCTCGCCGATACCGGCCACCCCGGGCAGCCCGTCGCTCGAGTCGCCCCGCAGCACGGCCATGTCGGCGTAGGCATCACCGTCGGGCACTCCGTACTTCGCGGCGATGAAGGCCTGGTCGACCAGGTCGGGGGAGCGCACGCCGCCGCGCGCTGTGTAGAGCACCCTGATCTGGGAGGCGTCGTCGACGAGCTGGAAGAGGTCGCGGTCGCCGGTGACGATGTCGACCGGCCTCACCCCACAGTGGGTGGTGGCCAGGGTGCCGATGACGTCGTCGGCCTCGTAGCCGTCCGAACCCAACCGGGCGATTCCGAGGGCGGCCAGCGCGTCGATGATGATGGGCACCTGTACCGCGAGCGCGTCGGGAACCGACTCGCCGTCGGCGCCGTCACCGCTGTCGGTGAGTCGGTGGCTCTTGTAGGTAGGAATGGCCTCCACCCGAAACGCCGGACGCCAGTCGTTGTCCCAGCAGGCCACCAGGTGGCTCGGACGACCGCGCTCGATGAGCGAGGCGATCATGTCGAGCAGGCCCCGAACGGCGTTGGTGGGCACCCCGCTGGGTCCGATCACCTCCGGCACCCCGAAGTACGCCCGGAAGTAGAGCGATGCCGAGTCGAGCAGGAGGGCGCGTTGGTCGGGGTGCGTCAGCGGCATCCGACGAGGGTAGCGGCAACACCCCGGCGTCGGCCTCACGGCCATCCGGCATGTTCGAGCTGGGTGATCTCGCGCGACCAGCTCGAGGCATCGGCCCAGGCGCCATGCACCAGGACGATGGTGGGTTTCATGCCGTGGGTGCGGCTGGCCACGGGGAGTGTCGGGCTGGACGCCGCGGCGGCGGACCCCACTGCTCCCATGGCCAGGACGGCAGCACAGAGGTGCGAAGACGGAAAGTGGGCATGGTGTCTCCAAGGCGGTGAGTGTGGGCGGATGATTGGGTGTCGCGGTCGGTCAGCTGAGCGTGCGACGGCGGAGGTGATGAAGGCCGCGACGGACACCGGCCGGGACACGAAGGCCAGGTGCGAGGCGTCGATGGTCTCGGTGGTTGCGTCCATGCGTTGCGCCATGAACGCTTCAGCGGCGGGGTCGATGGTCTGGTCTTGTTCGCAGACGAGGTACTAGCAGGGCTTGTCGTGCCAGCCCGGGGTGCCGTCGAGGGGCTCGTTCAGCGTGGCGGCCGCGACGGGTCGCTGCGTGGCGAACAGGATCTCGGACAGGTCGACGGGAACGTCTGCGCAGAAGGTCTGTCGGAACAGCTGGTGGTCGATGAGCAGGTCGGGCCCACCGTCCGCGCCGGTGGCCTCGTAAGGCGTGGGGCGGGCGCTCTGGGCAAGCATGGTCGGTGCGAACGGCTCCTGCACCGACAGCACGGTTTCACCTTCGTCGAGGCCGAAGGCGGCGATGTAGAGCAAGCCGACGACGCCCGGCAGGTCCGCCGACGCGCGGCTGATCACCGCGCCGCCGTAGGAGTGCCCGACGAGCAGCACGGGCCCGTCGATGGCGTCGACGAAGGACGTGATGGCCTCGGCATCGCCGCGTAGCTGGCGCAGCGGGTTGGGTGGTGCGAGAACGGTCAGGCCGGCGGCCTGTAGCTCTCGCATGACCCCTGCCCATCCAGATGCGTCGGCGAACGCTCCGTGGACGAGGACGATGGTGGGCGGTGGGGTGAGTTCGGTCATGACGGTCCGATCTTCGGGTAGAGGTGAGGTTCACGGCTGAGGCCTTTACTGGTGTCTCGTGAGAAGGCGCTGGCCCAGTGGACCGCGGCATGATGCCAACGCGCATCGTCAGAACAGATGAGGATCTTCTTCGGGGTGCGCCGCCGTTTTGGGGAGCGCACGCCGACCGGCACGCCTTTGGTCATCTGTTCAGGCGATACGTCTGGTCCTCATCGCTCGTAACGTCGAGCCCATGGCACCCCTCAAACTTCCGACGCATCTCAGTCCGTACAAGCCGATTCCCGCGGCGGTTGCGGGGTGGGAGCGGTCGCGACAAGCGACCTGGCCGGCCACCACCTCCTCGCTGCTGACCGTTGACGGTGAGGCTCTACTCGTCGACGCCCTGATGACGGTCGGGGACAGCGAGACGCTTGCGGACTGGGTCGAGGGGAACGGCGCATCCTTGGGCACCGTGTACGTCACTCACGCCCACGCCGATCACTTCTTCGGTGCCACCTCCTTACTGAGAAGGCTTCCCGCGGCCCAGTTGCGAACCCGGCCCGAGATCGTCGATGCCGCCGCAGTCCAGACGGCTCCCGGCTATCTCCGAGTGTGGAACGGCTTCTTCCCGGGCCAGATCGCCAACGGTCTGCGAGTGCCCGAGGCGGTCGGTGATCTGTTGTTCACACATTCCGATGTCGCACGCGCCGTCATGGTCGGCCAGAGCGACGTCGAAGTCTCCAGCGTCGTCCATGTGCCGGATCTGAAGGTGGTGCTGTCCCCTGTGCGTCAGGATTGGGTGAGACAGGTCGGTGATTTCCTTCCCTCTGCACGG
>JAKDLG010000126.1 GCA_030452985.1 Humibacillus sp. | reverse complement strand
AAGCTCAATGACAGACCCCGGCCCCCACCTCGTCATCCAGAACGACGGTCAACACCCGTTATCGATGGGTTCTTAATCTCGCCGTCGTAGACGCGCTGCATGATGGTTCGGTCGACACCGCGTTCGAAGGACACCAGTCGACTCATTGCCTCATACCGTTTGGTCAGGCTGACGCCGTAGCCCTCCCCGAACGGCCAAAAGGGCTCTCCCGGCTGAGCGAGCTCGGCGATCCCCTCGCGATAGCCGGTGCGCACCTCGAGGATGCATTGCTGCCGGAACAGCGCCGCTGCCTGCACATCGGGTGGCAACTGTACGAACCACGGCATGAGAGAGGAATGGAGGGTCTGGACGCCCGCGTCGCTTATTTCTCGCGCTTCCAGCTCGGTGAAGGGAGTGAAGTACGTGTGTCCCGTGGAGTCCTTCATGTGAGCACCGTGCCGGTCTAGCTCCACTACCACGGCCACGCCACGGTTGGTCAGGATCCGTGCGCCGACGATGATCTCGACGGTCGCCCTAGCCATGGATCCGCCCAGCAGCCCAGGCGATGGGCGTTGATCGGCGGATGCTGCGCTCCAGGTCGATGGTGAGGTCCCCGCGCCAGGCGTAGTGCCACATGGCCGATACCATGTGACCAGAGCCACGGTCGGCGCCCAGTACCTCGCCCACGGTTGCCGCTGAACCGGTGCAGATCTGCAGAAGTTCTGCCTTGGTGGCATCGTGCCAGGGCATCTGTTGGCGGTATGCCGCCAACCACCTCAGGTTGTACTTCTTCACCTTCGAGTGTCCCGAGAAGACCTGGTAGCACCAACCCACCTCCCGGCAAGCTGCCTGCGTGGCGTGGCTCTGCGCGAGGAACTTCTCATTCTGCCGCTCTGAAGGCCGGGCGTTCCATATCGTGACGACGTCGTGCACGTCGAGGACCAGGAGGTCAGGAGTGTGGATGGTGCGCCGGCCGTTCGGCATCTTGATTCCCAGTCGGACAGGTTGGGGGACCATCCAAGCCGCTTGTGGGTCTCGTTCAAGCATGAGGAGCAGGTCGTACTCCAGCCCCGACTCCATCGTCAACATCGTCTTGGTGACGAAGCAGTGCGCCTGCACCGGGATGTGCTTGGACTTCTCTGTCGACCGGGGCGTCCGGATTGGCGCGAGTTGTCGCACGTCGGGTGCGCCGAGGCTCCAGTCCCAGCGTTGCGGGCTCTGCAAGCCGATGCGCACCGTCCAGTCCGTCACCTGCCCCACAGGGACTGGCTTCCACCTCGGGCCGTCAATACACTGATCCAACGGAGGACCCTCGCTTGTCATAGAGCGTTCCATCGGGTCCGCCGTCGAGGGCGTGTCCTGTTCCAGCAGGATGCGCCCTCACTCGTGCGGCGCGGACCTCGGCGTGAACCTTGGGGGACACAGTAGTCGCGGCACGCCCGGTATAGCAAGCATTTCGGGGGACTTCGACGCGTCATTGCCCCCCGAGCGTCCTCACCAAGAGTCGGATCGTGATCTGTGGACGAGCAGCATGACTTGCTGCGACCCGTCCACCCGTGCCGCGATCAGCGTGTCCTTGCAGGTCAACCAACGACGTCATATTCCTCCATAGACTCTTGCTCATGGACGGAGACATACGACTCGCAGGAGGTACGGTGGACGGAACCACCCCGAACGCGCCTGACCAGCGTGACGACCGACGAGACGTGCTGATGACCCGCTCACTGGAGACACTGATGGCTGCTGAGCCAGACGCGACGGCTCCACGCGTCCTCGAGATGCTGGACGAGTGCGTGCCGCTCGAGAAGAAGGGCTATCGCTGTCTCAACCCGACCTGCACCGAACTCTGCGCCTGGCCCAAGTTGAGAGGGCAGGGCCGGCCGAAGCTGTTCTGCTCGAAGACCTGCCGGCAACAGCACGATCGGGTGCGCGACCGTCTCATCGCCGAGATCAACGGTCTCGAGGCTGTACGGGACCGCCCAGGCACGACCCGACGACAGGGAGAAGACTTGAGCTCAGCCATCGGGCAGAGGCGATGGGCTCTGGCTCGGTACGCCGGAGTCAGTTTCGACCAGCCGCGCGATAATGCTCCAGAAGGGGGACGCCGCAAGTGACCGGCCCGCGTCTCGAGTTGATGTGGCCCGGCAAGGACAAATTCCTCGTCGTACCGAAGGACGATGCCGGCAAGCCCGTCTGGGTGGAACGAGACCACCCTGCCGCGTCAGAGGTGAGATTGAGCGACTTCACGGGCGCGGTCGGGGACGTCCCAGAAGACCCACATGGCGCAAACCTCCTCTTCATCGGCGACTCACTGGACGTGCTGCGGATCCTGTGTGAGGTGCCCGAGTACCGGTCGCACTATCGCGGCAAGATTCGGCTTGTCTATATCGATCCGCCCTTCAACACGGGTCAGGCGTTCGAGCACTACGACGACTGGATGGAGCACTCGACCTGGCTGTCCTTCATGCGTGAGCGCCTGCTGCAGATCCGCGATCTCCTCGCGCCCGATGGTTCCGTGTGGGTCCACCTCGACGACGCTGAACAGCACCGGATGCGCCTTCTCCTGGACGAGGTGTTCGGGCCCGCGAACTTCGTGGCGACTGTCATCTGGGAAAAGGCGGACTCACCGCGCAACTCTGCCCGGCAGTTCAGCACGGACCAGGACTACGTACTCGTTTACTCCCGCGACCCGGATTGGTCACCGAACCGGCTGCCTCGCACGGCCGAATCCGACTCGATCTACACCAACCCTGACGACGACCCTCGTGGTCCTTGGCTGCCAGGCGATCCATACGCGAACAAGCCTTATTCAAAGGGCCTGTACACAAAGACGGGGCCAACTGGGCGAGCCTTCACGCCGCCTCCAGGGAGGTACTGGCGCATCTCGGAGGAGAAGCTCGACGAGCTCGACGCGGACGGCCGGATCTGGTGGGGTCCGACGGGGAATGCCCGGCCCAGCATCAAGCGGTACCTCTCTGAAGTCGCGGACCTGGTGCCCCGAACGATCTGGTCGAAGGGAGACGTCGGCAGCAACCGAACGTCGAAGAACGAGATGCGCGCCATCTTCACGGGCGTCAGCAGCTTCGCGACGCCCAAACCTGAGCGCTTTATGGAACGAGTTCTGAGAATCGGTTCCAATCCTGGCGACATCGTCCTGGACTGTTTCGCAGGGTCCGGGACGACCGCGGCTGTGGCCCACAAAATGAATCGACGATGGGTCACAGCAGAGCTGTCGACCTCCACTGTCGAGCAGTTCACGTTGCCCCGGCTCGCTAAGGTCGTCCACGGGGAGGACCCGGGCGGCATCACGAAGAGCGTCGAGTGGGAGGGCGGTGGCGGTTTCCGGACCGTGACGGTCGGTCCCTCGATGTACGAGGACACGCCGTTCGGCGTTCTCCTGGCCGAGTGGGCCACCAACGGCCGCTTCGCGCGAGCAGTCGCCGGTCAGCTCGGGTTCGAGTTCCAGGAGGACGCTGCCCCGTTGTGCGGGGTGCGTGGACGGATGCGACTGGCCGTCATCGATGGGGCTGTCGGTCCGGAGGAGATCCGTCAGATCGTCGGAGCACTCGGCGAGAAGGAACGCGTCACTGTGGTCGCGAAGTCCGTGCTTGCCGAGGCTGAGGCAACGATGAAGGAGATCAGCCCAGGGTCACGCATCCGGAAGGCGCCACGGGATCTGTTGACCTCAGGCGCCGAGCGGATGCGTCGACGCACCGAGGTGGGCACACGGTATACCCATGAATCGACGGAAGGACCGCAGTCGTGAGCATCGACTACGACCCGGGGCTCGTCGAGCAGGTCAGCTACAACCTCGACCTGCGCGAGCCGAACCAGCTCGCCCTCGACGCCCTGGCGCAGGCTCTGGACACCGCGGAACCAGGTGCCCGCTTCATCGCTGATCTCGCGACAGGCGTCGGGAAAACCTACATCGCCGGCGGACTGCTCGACTATCTCTACGAGTCGGGGGTGCGCAACGTCCTCATCGTCACCCCCGGCTCGACGATTCAGCGCAAGACGATCGATAACCTCACCCCGGGACACCCGAAGTACCTGCGTGGCCTGCAGTCGCGTCCGATGGTCATCACCCTGGACACCGTCGAGCGCGGCGAGGTCGGCGCAGCCTTCGCGGACCCTGACCGGTTCAAGGTCTTCGTGTTCACGGTCCAGTCGCTGCTGCGACCCAACAAGGCTGACCGGCGACGCGCATTCCAGCCCCACGAGACGCTCGGGACCGCGGTGCGGAACTACCTGGAGGATGCCGAGGACCTGGTTGTCATCGCGGACGAGCACCACGTCTACTACTCCGGCTCCGCCAAAAAGTTCGAGTCTGCGATCACGGACCTGCACCCCCTGGTGACCATTGGCCTGACGGCGACTCCGCACGCGTCGTCTGAGTCGATGGTCGTCTACCGGTACCCGCTGTCGGAGGCGATCGCCGACGGCTGGGTCAAGATCCCCGTACTCGTGACCCGGCAGGACGGCATCCACGACATCCGCACCCAACTGACGGACGGCTTGACCCTTCTGGATGCCAAGCGAGAGGCGATGATCGCGTACTGCGAGCAGGTTCGGGGGCGGAAGTTCGCCGAACCGGTCATGTTCCTGGTCGCGTCGACGATCGAGGAAGCCACCGAGTACCGGGACCTGCTCGTGGGGTCCGACATGCTTGGATCCGCCGAGGAGGTGCTGCTCGTGACGTCTGAGGAGCCCGACACCGCCCTCGCGCTTCTCGACAAGCTTGAGGAGCCGGACTCGCCCATCCGTGCGGTGGTGTCGGTGTCGATGCTCAAGGAGGGCTGGGATGTCAAGAACATCTACGTCATCGCTTCCGTTCGCTCGATGGAGTCCAACCTGCTGACCGAGCAGATCCTGGGCCGGGGCCTGCGGCTCCCCTTCGGGCAACGGACCGGGAACCCGATGCTAGATACCGTCGAGGTCCTGTCACACCGGTCGTTCGCCAGCCTCCTCAAGCAGGCCAAGTCGCTGCTCGAGCAGACGCTGGGCGATCGCGTCGACGAAGCGTCTATGGTCGTCAATCCCGTCGACGGACGCCACTCTGCCGGTGTGGACATCGAAGCCGGCGGCGAGATGCCCGCGGATGTCACCCTCCCGGATTCTGGGACCGTGGAGTTCGAACTGCCGGGGTTCGCTGCCACCGACCCGAACCAGGGCGCACTCTTCGACCTCGATCCGGACGAAGAGAGCGGGAAGGACGCGCGGCATACCGGCCTGATGGTTTCCACGCTTGATGACCGGGTGAATGCGGGCACAGCAGCTAAGGAGGCGTTGCGGCGTGTGCTCACCCCGCGCACCCCGGGTGGAGTGACCATCCCGCTGTTCCTGCCGTCAGTGGTCACGCGCTGGGTGCGGGACCGCTTCACGCTCGCGTCGATCAACCTGGACTCGGTCGAGGCGCTGGGACAGACCTTCTCGAAGGACAACGCGCCGACCCTGACGCGCAAGGCCATCGACGCCGAGCGTGACAGTTCTGGTGAAGCGCAAGTCGTCATTCGAGACCAGGTCGAGCAGGTCATCGCCAGCCAGACGGTCATGCCCTTCGACACCATCGAAAATGACCTGGTCGGCAGACTCATCCGCACCAACGCTGTGGAGGCGTCAGTCGGCGAGCTCAACGCCGCGGTCGGGGTCGCGAAAGCCTTCCTGGCAGGCGCAGGGGTCACTGAAGAGACTCCATGGCGTCCCGAGCACGGCAGGCTTGCCACAGCGCGCCTCACTGAGTGGGTCGCCGCCAAACAGACTTCGTCTCCGGCCCGAGAGGTTCGAGAGGTAAGGCCAGTGCGCTGGCCCGAGCCATCCGAGCGGTACGAGACGAGACCACCGGCCGACCGGCAGGTCGTGACCTCCTCCCGCGAGTTCGTGCGCGACTACCCGTATGCCGGCTACGCCAAGGCGGTCTACGAGGTCAACTCCTTCGACGCCTACTCGACCGAGTTCGTCCTGGCCGACCTCTTCGAGCGGTCCAGCTCCGTACGGGCGTGGGTTCGGGTCGACGAGACTGTCCCGCTACGGATCACCTACCTCTCCGGCGCCGTCCAGCGACAGTACGAGCCCGACTTCATCGTCATCGATGCTCAAGGGGTGCACTGGATCGTCGAGGGCAAGCGCGACTCCGACATGACCTCGCCCACCGTGATCGCCAAACGCGACGCAGCCGCAGCATGGGTCAACACCGTCAACACCTCCGATGAGGTGCACGAGACGTGGGCCTACCTGCTCGCATCGGAGTCGGTCTGCAGCGCAGCAGGCTCGTGGGACGCACTCAAGTCCGGCGGCCAGGCCTTCCGATGAAAGCCATGCCCGCGCACGTGCACCTCGAAACGCCTGAGCCTGGCTCCAGGTTGTTCGAGGAAGCCAAGGCCCTCGGCGACAGCGAGACGAGGAACCTCGGATTGCTTCCTCACGCCGCCTGGGACGACTACGCAGGTGCAGGGCACATCTTGGTGGCTACCGAGCAAGGCCGGTTGCTTGGGTACACCGCGTATCGCGTCCCACGAGCCGAAGTTCGAATCGCCCACCTGGTCGTTCATCCTGATGCCCGTGGACAGGGGATATCCCGCGTCCTGGTTGGGGAGCTCGCCCGGCGGCATCACGAGCGCAGAGGCATCGGACTCCGCTGTCGACGCGACTGGGCCGCCAATCGAGTGTGGCCCGCGCTGGGTTTCGTGTCCGTTGGAGAGAAACCAGGGCGAGGGTCCGACGCCGGCGTTCTGACCGAGTGGTGGTACGACTTCGGGCACCCAGACCTCTTCTCTTGGGCCCCGGGCGACAGCACGCTCACCGCGGTGATCGACACGAACGTCTTCATCGACCTTCATAGCGACAACCCGACCAAAACGAGCCGTACGACACGGCGGCTGATCGGCACGCTCACGGATCGCGTAGATCTCGTTGTCACACCCGAACTGTTGAACGAGCTCCACCGGCAGGAAGACGCAGCGGAGAGGCAGAGGCTCATTCAGACCGCGCAGACGTACCCCAGTCTTCCTGGCTCGATTCCCGACGTGGACAGCTGGGCGGAACGACTGGACAAGACCGCTGGGCAACGAAAAATGTCGGCGCAGGATCGCAGCGACCGTAGACATGTTGCCTGGGCAGCGGCGGCCGGTGCGCCCATCGTTGTGACCCGCGATCGCAAGGCGAGACGCACGCTCAAGGTGGTCGCGTACGAGGCCGCCGGCGTCACGCTCTGCACGCCGAGCACTTTGGCATCCGTCATCCATGAGCGCGAGCACGCAGGCGCCTACGCACCGGTCGCTCTCAGCGCGACAGAGTTGTTGATGAGGGAGATCTCAAGCGACCCCGACGCCGCCGGCTCACTGCTCAGCACGGGGACAGGCGAACGGCGGGGGGACTTTGACCGCCGACTTGAGGAGATCTCAGCCGCCCGCCCCAACTCGCGCCTCACGCTCATGGAAGCCCCTGGGGGCGAAGCGTTGGCCATCGTCGGGACTGCGGCTCGAGACTCGGCGTTGACAGTGAGCGTCGCAAGAGTTCAGGCGGGCCCGCTCGAGGCAACAATGGCCGCACAGATCGCTCAGTACCTCAGGACTACTGCTCGCGAGTTGGCGTGCTCAAGCATCGTGGTGAAGGATCCTCACCTGTCCCGAGGTCTACCCAAGGCGCTTCAATCCGACGGATTCACGAAGGTGGCTGACGATCAACTCGTTGCGTTGACGCTCGATGAGCGGGTTCGATCGACCGAGTTGGATTCTGTCTTGCGCCGGGCCACGAACAACCTCGGCACGCCGCAGGCAGACGCGCTGTTGCGCTTGGCTCAGGCCTTGGCCACGGACTCACCCGCGGCGTTGGAACACGCCTTCCGGCCACTGCGGCTTTTGGATGCCGACCTCCCCACGTGGCTGGTACCCATCCGGCCGCACTGGGCATCCGAACTCTTTGGGCATCCAGCAATGCTCATGCCTAGGAGCCTTGGCCTAGGACTCAGCACAGAGCACGTCTACTACAAGAAGGGCAAGGCGGGCGAGACCTCTCCCGGCAGAGTTCTCTGGTATGCCAGCGGCGACCCGGGCAGAGAGGTCTTCGGATGCAGCCTGCTCATGGAGGTCCGCGACGGCCAGGCGAAGGAACTCTACCGCGACTACCGTCGCCTTGGGATCTACTCGTTCGATGAAGTCGTGGCGGCTGCTGACAAGAACGGTTCCGTCCGCGCGCTGAACGTCACTGACACCGAGCTTCTCCCGGCCCCGGTGTCGTTGAGGAAGCTGAGGTCGCTAGCTGCTGGTACCGGAGACAAGATCAATCTCGTCACCGCCCGTCGGATCAGCCAAGCTCTCTTCCAAGCCATCGTCCGAGAGGGACATCGAGATGCCGACTAGTTCCCGCCTCATGGTGATGTCCATACATACGAGACACGCAAACAGCATCATGCGGGGAGACAAGACCGTCGAACTGCGTAAGACACGTCCGCTGGTTGCAGCGGGACAACCTGTTGCCCTCTACGCGACATCGCCCACGCAAGCTGTCGTCGCAACCTGCGTCATCGACAGCGTCGAGGTGGGTGACCCCCGGAAACTAAAGGGTGACCTGCTAGAGCGAGCGTCCGTCACCAGCGTCGAGTACGACACCTACTTTGCTGACTCCCCTCAGGCCGTCGCCCTTAACCTCACGAACGTAGTGGTGCTTTCTCATCCGATTACTCTCGACAGCATCCGAGAACGCCGCTCGTGGCACCCTCCGCAGACCTGGCACTTCCTGAGTGCGGACCGTGTCACCGCGTTCATGGGGTCAAGGCTGAGTACGGCCCTGGCCCAACTGACGTAGTCCAAGGCCCCGCGGCAGGGCGACGCTGACCAGCGTCGTCACCCTTGCCCGCAACGGCCGGGCAAGGAATAGATCTCCCGCCGCCGTCCGGTCCGGCGCATCCGTGCGGCTCGCGGCACCGCTGGGAGGAAGGCTGACTCGCGAGCGGGTTGCGACGCCGCCGCCTCCATTCATAACATGCATGTGCAAGAACTTGCATGAGTCATAACATGCGGTTTATGAAACATACGAAGCGTGTTTGCGAAATCTTCGCTGCATCTCGACAACAACAGTCAGAAGTTGGTGGCCATGTTCTGGAAGCGGCTGAAGTGGCCTTGGAAGGCGACCACGATCGTGTCGGTCGGGCCATTTCGGTGCTTGGCCACGATCAGGTCGGCCTCCCCCTCACGAGGGGAGTCCTTCTCGTAGGCGGCCTCGCGGTGCAGCAAGATCACCATGTCGGCATCTTGCTCGATCGAGCCACTTTCACGAAGATCGCTCATCTGCGGCTTCTTGTCGGTGCGTTGCTCGGCGCCACGGTTCAGCTGCGAGATGGCGATCACCGGCACCTCGAGCTCTTTGGCCAGCAGCTTCAGGGCACGCGAAAACTCGGAGACCTCCTGCTGGCGCGACTCGACCCGCTTGCCCGAGCTCATCAGCTGCAGGTAGTCGATGATCACGAGCTTGAGGTTGTCGCGCTGCTTCAGGCGACGGCACTTGGCTCGGATCTCCATCAGCGACATGTTTGGCGAGTCGTCGATGAACAGCGGCGCGTCAGACACCTTGCCCATCGTCGAGGCGAGACGCATCCAGTCTTCCTCGCGCATGGTGCCCTTGCGCATGTGCTGCAGCTGGATGCCGGCCTCGGCCGAGAGCAGACGCATGGTGATCTCGGTGCGGCTCATCTCGAGCGAGAACACGACACTGGCCATCTTGTGCTTGATCGCCGCCGACCTCGCGATGTCGAGCCCGATGGTGGAGTTGTGGGTCGGAATCATCGACTCGCCCGCCAGATACATGTGGTCGGCCGCGGCCACCTCAATGCACCGCACCGCTACCGTCGGCACCGGCGAGATTCGCTCGACCTTCCACGCAGCCGCCGTAAACCTGCCATCGGGCGAGGCGGGCGCCCGCTCGACCGTGATCACCCCACCCAGCCCGGCGGCATCCGCGGCCTGGACCGTCGTGAGGATGCCCGCGGCCTCACCGTTTACGGAGAGCGCCCACTGGTGCTGCTCGTCAGCCACGATCACGGAACCGTCGGAGAACTCCACCTCGTAACAGGGCCGGCCCATCATCACGTCAGTGGCGGCCACGACGCGCGTCGGACGACCGTCGGCCCCGATCACGAGGTCACCCACCGCGACCTCGCCCATGGTCGTCCAGCCCTCGGGGGTGGGCAGCGGCGTTTCGAGGGCCAAAGCCTTTCCCATGGCCGGTCGGGCGGCGATGACGATCATCTGGCCGGGGTGCAGACCGTTGGTCAGAGCGTCGAGGTCGGTGAAGCCGGTCGGCACCCCGGTCATCTCGCCGGAGCGACCCGACGCGACCTCGATCTCGTCGACGGTGGCCTCGATGATGTCGCCGAGCCGGTGGTAGTCGTCACCGCCGCGCTTGTCGGCCACGGAGTAGACCTCGGCCTGGGCCGCGTTGACGATGTCTTCGACGTCGCCGCCGCCCTGGGCGTAGCCGAGCTGCACGATGCGCGTGCCGGCCTCGACGAGGCGGCGGAGCACCGCCCGTTCAGCGACGATCTCGGCGTAGTAGCCGGCGTTGGCCGCGGTCGGCACCGAGGCGATCAGCTGGTGCAGGTAGGCCTGGCCGCCGATGCGGGTCAGGTCGCCGCGCTTGGTCAGCTCGTCACTGACCGTGATCGCGTCGGCCGGCTCGCCGCGGCCGTAGAGGTCGAGCACCGCGTCGTAGATCAGCTCGTGCGCCGGGCGGTAGAAGTCGGTGCCCTTGAGCTGCTCGACGCAGTCGGCGATCGCGTCCTTGCTCAGCAGCATGCCGCCGAGCACCGACTGCTCGGCACCGACATCCTGCGGTGGCAGCCGGTCGTCGGGCGGCCCGCCCTCACGGGCCGACGACGAGAACGCGCTCGTGCTCAGCTCATCGAGCGACACGCGGCTCCCCTTTCGACGGTGGACCAGCTGACACAACCACACCCCTGCTCGAACATCTGTTCCACCACTCCACCACGGCCCACCGACAACCGCGCCCGCGCCCGCGCTGCCACCTGACCCAGGGCCACCCGGCCCGCCGGATCGCGCCCCGGGAGGGCGCCCGCCCCAACCTAGGTATCCGGTTGCCCGACCACAACACGGAGGGCAGTTTGCGACCGATGGCCTGTGGATAACCTGTAGACGTAAGAGGGCGACACGCCGTGCACAGCTGTGGACAAGGTGTGTGTACAACTGTGGGCTGCGATCGGGCGGGAGCCGGTTTCGTGCTCAGCGACCTGCGAAAACTCTGTTTCGTGTCTTGTGGAGGAAAAGGAGTTACCCCCTGTGCACCGTCCACAGGGGGTAAACGTCCAGATGCTGGCGAAGAGGTGGCAACGACCCGGAGGAGCGGTATGTACGCGCGGTCAGAGCCCGGCCGCTGAGTCGTCGTAGTAGGGCCGGTTACGCAGACCGACCGCCGCCGCCTCGTCGAGCACGGCGACCGCATCCGGGTGCCACTGGAGCACCGACCCGGGGCAGGACGCCGTCAACGGGCCCTCCAGCGCCGCAGAGACTGCCTCCGCCTTCGTCGACCCGGTGGCGACCAGCACCAGCCGGCGTGCGTCGAGCACCGTGCCGAGCCCTTGCGTGACGCAGTGGGTGGGCACGTCGTCGAGAGAGTCGAAGAACCGTGCGTTGTCACTGCGGGTGCGCGCCGTGAGCCGCTTGACCCGGGTGCGTGAGGCCAGCGACGACCCCGGCTCGTTGAAGCCGAGGTGACCGTTGACGCCGATGCCGAGGATCTGCACGTCGACCCCGCCCGCCTGCGTGATCGCTCGTTCGTAGGCGGCTGCCGCCACGATGAGCGACTCCTCGTCGGTGTGCGACCCGTCGGGCACGTGCAACCGCTCGGGGGCCAGTCGCAGCGGCCCGCACACCTCCCGCAGCAGCACCTCCCGGTACGACTGCGGGTGCCCCGCCGGCAACCCGACGTACTCGTCGAGCGCGAACCCGTGCGCCGCGCTGAAGTCGATGCGACCCGCGTCCTGGGCGAGGGCGAGCTCTCGGTAGAGGCCCAGCGGCGACGATCCCGTGGCGAGGCCGAGGACGAGGTCCTCCGATGCCGGCCCGTTGGCTCGGTGCGCGCCGCCCGTCAGTCCCTCGATCACCTCGAAACACGCCCGCCGCGCGACGGCATCCGCATCGGCCACCACGAGGACCTGCATCAGCCCACCACCTCCTCGTCCGAGACGGGCTCGCCGACGGCGCCACCGAGCAGGTCTGCCAAGGCACGACCCACGGCCGGCGAGCCGCCGAAGGTCACGATGTCGGGAGCGGCCGGACCACCGGAGCGGGGCCACCCGCACTCGACGACGATCGCCGAATGACCCTGCGACCGCAAGCGTTCAACCAAAGCCCAGGCCGGATGCCGCTCACTCAGGCCGCGACCCACCACCGCCACCTTGTCACCGGCGACGACCTCCGTCGCATCGACGGCGCGACCGACAGCCGCCGGGCCCCACCTGACGTCACCGACGGCCTGGTTCGTGCTCGAGGCCAGCTGCACCACGACAGCGCGTGCGGGGTCCGCGAGCCAGGCAGCGACCTCCGGGCCGATCTCGAAGGCGCGGGTGATAGCGGCATCCGACACCGGTGACGACGCGGGCCGCTCCCCCACCGACCCGGCACCCCGCACCCGGCCCGGCGCGAAGGTGCTGGTCAGACTCTCGACGCGGCTCACGGCTTGCTCCAGTCGCACCCGGTCGAGGCGACCGGTGGCGACGGCGGCCACCACCGCGTCGACCACCTCAAGAAACTGCTCCTCGCTCGTCTCCGATCCGACGCACAGCAGGTCGCACCCGGCCACGAGAGCGCGCACGGCGGCCTCCGGGATGCCCGTGTCGGCACTGGCCCCAGCCATGTCGAGGGCGTCAGTGACGACCACCCCGTCGTAACAGAGCTCGTCGCGGAGTACATCACCAAGCACCCTGGATGAGAAGGTCGCCGGGTGATCGGCATCGATCGCCGTCACCACGATGTGTGAGGTCATGATGCACGCCGAACCCGCTGCGACGGCAGCCCGAAACGGCACCAGCTCGCGGTCGGCCAGCAACTCGCGTGACACGTCGATGCGCGGCAGGGCCAGGTGCGAGTCGGTGACGGTGTCGCCGTGGCCCGGGAAGTGCTTGGCGCAGGCCGCCACCCCGACCGACTGCAACCCCTCGACGAACGCGGCCGAGTGACGGGCGACCAGGGCGGGGTCGCGCCCGAAGCTGCGCACGCCGATCACCGGGTTGTCGTCGGCCGAGTTGACGTCGACGACCGGGGCGAGGTCAAGGGTGATGCCGGATGCCGTGAGCTCACGGCCGATCGCCACCGCGGACGCGCGGGTCAGGTCGAGGTCGTCGAGCCGGCCGAGCACGGCGTTGCCCGCGTGGGGCGAGCCCGTGGCAAAGTGCACCCGGGTCACGTCACCGCCCTCCTCGTCGACGGCGAGCAACAGGTCGGGAGCCGCGGCGCGCAGGTCGGCACACAGGCTCGAGAACTGCTCTGAACCAACCACGTTCGAACCGTAGAGACAGACCGCCGCCAGCCCAGCGGCATACTCGCGCCGGATCCAGTCGGGAACGGTGGTGCCGGCGAAGCCGGGCATGAGCGTGCGAACGGCCAGGCGCCGCAGCGCCTCCTCATCGGTGGTCACACCGGTTCACCCTAGACGCGACCTCGCCCGGGCCGGCCGCGACCAACCGCAACACACCGAGCCATCCACAACGTCCCCGGGTAGCAAACCGGTGAGTTGGCGACCACTCGGCGTGTTGCCCCGAAGGGCGACCCGGTGTCGCATTGACAGTCGTCGATGCTGGCATCATTCTCGTCGTATTGAACTTCATCGATGCGAGGAGAGATCATGAGCGCCGGCCGGCAGGTTCAGGACGAGGTGCGCGACCGCTACGCGCAGGCCGCGAGAGCCGTCACGATCCGGACGGGCAACCCACTCGAGCTCGTCGACGCGGCTGGATGCTGTGGTTCGACGTCAGTCGGCGCGGACGCGCGCTCACTGACCGAGCAGACCGCGTCGTGCTGCGGAGGCAGCGGCACCCAGGTCG
>JAKDLG010000125.1 GCA_030452985.1 Humibacillus sp. | reverse complement strand
CGTTGTCGTGGTGGGTACTGAGGTGGCGGTGGCGGGCGTGGTCGTCGGTTGGGCCACCGCCGTCGTGCTCGGCGTCGCCGGCGCGGGCGCGTCGACCAGCTTCACCGGCGCCTGCGGCACGACGGTCGTTGATGCTGGACCGCTGCAGCCGGTTGCGCCGATGACGAAAGCTATTGGTAGCACGATGAACCCACGCCTGATGCGCACTGAAAGCTCCCCGAGGTCGACTATGTCCGCGAACCGTATCCAACAAATAGTCCAGTGTTGGGCGAAATAGACAAATTGCCGCGGGTGCGTGATCGCGTGCGTGAGCGACGCGCGTGGCGCGGTACCGGGCAGACGAAACGTCGATCAGGGTCGGTGAGACGCAGACGCCTAGACTCGCGTTCATGGGCGCGATGCCGATGACGGTCCGACGGGCCCGCGTCGACGAGCTGGAAGCACTGTGTGCCCTCGAGGTGGAGGCAGACGGCGCCTTCGCCCTCGTGGGCCTCGCTGGGGTGCTGAGCGCGCCCCCGCCCCACGTCGAGGCGTTCCGCGCTGCCGCCGAGAGCAGCCGCCTCTTCGTCGCGACCGATACCCGTGAACGAGTAGTCGGTTTCGTGCGGCTCGCGCTGCTCGACGGGCACGCCCATGTCGAGCAGCTGTCGGTGCATCCCGCGTATGCCGGCCACGGCATCGGGGCCGAGCTTCTGACCGTGGCGGCGGGCTGGGCGCTGGGGCGCGGTGGTGACCGGCTGACGTTGACCACCTTTCGCAACGTGCCCTGGAACGGGCCGTACTACGAGCGCCTCGGTTGGGTCGTGCTCCCGGCTGGGCAGCTCGGCCCCGACCTGGCTGCCACGCGCGCGAACGCCGGCTCGGGCTCGACGTCGCTCCACGGCAGGCCATGGTGAAGTACCTTCAGCCAGAGAGGCCCCGGACCTGGCAGTGATCGGGGCACCTCTGACGGGCGCCCGCTCCCGCGCCCGCTCCGGGGGCCGGCCCGACGGCGTGCAGCGGACCGGCGGTCGTGGCACCGTGGGGGCATGAGCGAGATCGATCTGACCCGGGCGCTCAGCTTCGGCAGCCTCGCCCAGGAGTACGACCGGTGGCGGCCGAGCTACCCTCCCGAGGCCATCGACTGGCTCGTCCCGTCGGGCGCGCGAGAGGTCGCCGACCTCGGGGCGGGTACCGGAAAGCTCACGGGCGACCTGCTCGCCCGGGGTCTCGTCGTCCACGCCGTCGAACCCGACCCGGGGATGCTCGCGGTGCTGAGGGCCGGGCATCCGCTCGCCCGAACCCACCTGGCCCGGGCCGACGCCCTCCCGCTCGAGGCGGCCAGCGTCGCCGCCGTGCTGGTCGCGCAGGCCTGGCACTGGATGTCGCCCTACGAGACGACCGTCGAGGTGCGCCGGGTGCTGCGACCCGGCGGCTGGCTCGGCCTGGTCTGGAACGTGGTCGACCCACGGGCCGACTGGGAGTTCAACGTTCACGGCTTGACCCCCGAGACCTGGCGCCAGGAGGAGGCAGCGCACACAGTAGCGGGGCTACCGTTCCCGGCGCACGAGGTCGAGACCGCGGAGTTCGCTTGGACCTGGGTCGGCACGTCGGAGGCGTGGCTGGCGAACATCGCCACTCAGTCGTCGATCTCGACGATGCCGACAGCCGAGCGGGAGAAGCTGTTGGCCGAGAAGCGCGCCATCCTGGCCAACCACCTCGAAGCGGCTGGCCAACCGGAGGCACAGGTGCACCACCGGGCGGTCTGCGTGCGCTGGCGCCCGGCATCGGATGCCGTTGCATCCGACCAGAACTGAGTGCGCTGCTGCTTCTGGGCCTTCACCAACGTCGGCAGGCCGGCATCCCCGGCCAACACCTGCGCCCAGGTCGACCGGGTGGGCACGGGCCGCCGGAGCCACGAGGGTGCGCCGCACCGATAGCCTCGTCGGGTGATCACTGGTCTTCCGCTTCCCCGCATGGCGCACGTGCGCGGCCTCCTGCTCGCGGCCGGCGCCGGCCGACGGATGGGCGCGCCCAAGGCGCTGGTGCGCACTGCTGTCGACGCACCCACCCTCGTCGAGCGGGGAATCACCGAGCTGCTCGACGGCGGCTGTGACGGCGTCACGGTGGTCATCGGGGCAGCGGCCTCGGAGGTGCACGCCATCGTGGCCACGGTCGGCCGAGACGTCGACGTCGTCGATTGCACCGACTGGGCGGTCGGCATGGGGGCCTCGCTGAGGGCGGGCCTGACGTCGCTGGCCACGACCACGCGTGAAGGCAGCGCGCCGGTCGAGGCTGCGCTCGTGACCCTCGTCGACCTGCCCGACGTGGGCGCCGACGTGGTGCATCGCGTACTCACCTCCTTCCGTGCCGACGCGGGCCAGTACCCGGCGCACTGGCGCAGACAGCTCGGCCGCGCCGCCTACGCGGGCGTGCCGGGTCACCCAGCGCTCATCGGGCGTAACCACTGGGTGCCGGTGGCCGCTACCGCCGTGGGAGACCGAGGCGCGCGCGACTACTACCGGGCGCACGTTCATCACCTGATCGAATGCGGCGACCTGGCCACCGGCTCCGACGTCGACACCCCGGGCGAGCTGACCTCCCGCGGCTGACGACTTCGGCGGACGCCCAACCGGCCGACACACCAGGCGACGAATCCGGCTGAAGCACACGGCATCCGACGGCTGGAGCGTGGGCGTGAGCGCGGTGCTCGCACCACCCCGGCTCGCCGGTCTCGGCCCGTCAGTCGACGCAGAGGCAGAAGGGGTGACCGGCCGGGTCGAGAAACACGCGGAACGTCGTGCCGGGCTGGTGCTCGGGCTTCGTCGCTCCCAGCGCCAGCACCTCGGGCTCGGCCACGTCGAGGCTCTCGACCATGACGTCGAGGTGCAGCTGCTGGGGCATGTCCTGGCCGGGCCACTGCGGCGGGGTGTAGCCCTCGATCTGCTGGAAGCAGATGCACTGCTGCCCGCTCTCGTCGCGGATCTCGCCCCACCCGTCGGAGGTCTTGACGCTCCAGCCGAGCAGCGAGCCGTAGAAGGTGGCGAGTGCCTCGGCGTCGGGGCAGTCGAAGACGAAGCTGGGGTAGCGAGCGATGGTCATGCCGGGAAGAGTAGGCCGCGTTCCGGACGTTCTTCGACCGGATGCCGGGTGCTTCCTCCGCGATCTCGCGTGGGCTCGCATGGACTCGCTGGTGGGGGCCGTCGCTACCCTCGAGAGATGGGCCACCGCATCTTCACGACGCCCGTCGCGTCGGTCTATCCGCACTACGTCGCCAAGCTCGAGCGCAAGGGCCGCACCAAGGCCGAGCTCGACGAGGTGATCGAGTGGCTGACCGGGTACGACGAGAACACCCTCGACCGGTACCTGGCCGACGAGACGACCTTCGACGACTTCTTCGCCGCGGCTCACCTGAACCCCAACGTCTCGGCGATCACGGGCACCGTGTGCGGCATCCGCGTCGAGGAGGTCGACGACCCGCTCATGCAGAAGATCCGCTACCTCGACAAGCTGGTCGACGAGCTCGCCAAGGGCAAGGCGATGCAGAAGGTCCTGCGCAGCTGACCGGCGCCGTCGCGTGGGTCGACCCGGCGCCGTCGCCGGTGTGATGTCACATCTGGGCCGCGGCCGGTGTCTTGATGGCGACGCAAACCGGCGTTGCCACGAGGAGGAAACGATGACCACGAGGATCGCACCGACGAAGATCACCGGCCTGTACGGCGCGGTGGCGAAGAAGGTGAGCGCCAGGATGTTCGGCCAGGTGCCAGAGTCGATGGGCGTGATGTGGCACCACGTGCCGGCGCTCAAGGCCGGGATGCGCTTCGGACAACAGACGCAGAAGTGGCACGCCTGCGACGAGAACCTGAAGTCGTTCGCGCACATGGCCGTGGCCTCACTCATCGGCTGCTCGTGGTGCCTCGACTTCGGCTACTTCATGGCCGGCAACCGTGGGCTCGACGTCGAGCGGGCTCGAGAGATCCCGCGGTGGCGCGTGTCCGAGGTGTTCACGCCGCTCGAGCGGGAGGTGCTGGAGTACGCCGAGGCGATGAGCCAGACCCCGCCCACCGTGACCGACGAGCAGGTCGAGAGCCTGTCGCGGCAGCTCGGCGCTGCCGGGATGGTCGAGCTGACCACGGTGATCGGCTACGCCAACCTGACCACGCGCTCGAACGTCGCCCTCGGGATCGAGTCGGAGGGCTTCGCCTCCGCCTGCGGCCTGAAGACGCTGGCCGAGCGCGAGACGGCAGGCTCAGCGGGATGAGCCAGCGAATCAGCCATGGAGTCAACCAGGGAATCAGCCACGCAGTCGGCCACGCAGCCGGCCATGCAGCCAGCCACGGCGAGGGATGACGGCATGACCCACGGCACGAGGGGCGGCACGGGGCACGGCATGGGCCCTGACCCGTTCCTGCTTCACCGCAGTCTTCTCTTCACCGTGGCCTACGAGATGCTCGGATCGGCTGCCGACGCCGAGGATGTGGTGCAAGAGACCTGGCTGCGGTGGGCCGACCTCGATGACGAGCGTCGCGCCGAGGTGCTGGACGCCCGCGCCTACCTCGTGCGCGTCGTCACCCGGCAGGCGCTCAACCGGCTGCGCACCGTGGCCCGGCGGCGGGAGGACTACCTGGGGGAGTGGCTGCCCGAGCCGCTGCTGACCAGCCACGACGTCGCCGACGACGTCGAGCTCGCCGAGAGTGTCTCGATCGCGATGCTGACCGTGCTCGAGACCCTCACCCCGACCGAGCGGGCGGTGTTCGTGCTGCGCGAGGTGTTCGACCTGCCGTACGACGAGATCGCGCAGGCCGTGGGCAAGACGTCGGCGACCGTGCGCCAGGTGGCCCACCGCGCGCGAGAGCACGTCGCGGCGAGGCGCCCCCGCGTGCGGGTCGACCGGTCGGAGCAGGAGCGAGTGCTCCGGCGGTTCCTGGCGGCGGTGACGACCGGCGACGTGCAGTCGCTGATGGACGTCCTCGCTCCCGAGGTCGTGCTCGTGGCCGACGGCGGCGGGCTGGCCCGCGCTGCCCGGCATCCGCTGAACGGCGCCAAGCAGGTGGCCGCGTTCCTCTCGGCGTTCCCGCGGGTCGGCAGCGGGGCGACGATCGACACCCTCTGCCTCAACGGCGCGCTCGCGGCCCGTGTCGAGCAGCCCGCGTTCGGTACGACGGTGGTGAGCGTGGCCGTCGAGAACGGCCGCATCACGCACGTCTACGCGATGCGCAACCCCACCAAGCTGGCCCGACTGGCCGAGGAGGCGCAGCTGAGCCGCTGATCACGCCAACGGTGGGCGCGGTCGCGCCGCACGCCGATCGACGCGCCCTGCCCCGGATGCCTTTGACGCCCGTGCGCGCGAGGCGCCCTGACTGCGCGTGGCTAGTCGTCCATGGCCTCGATGCCGAGCTCGGCGAGCTCGGCCAGGCGCTCGCGGAGGCGAGTGCGCCCGTCACCTTCAGGATGGTCGACCAGGTCGGGTTGCCATCGGCGGAAAGTGCCTGGTAAAGGCCGTCGCGGCTCACCCCTACGCGGCGGGCCAGTTCGCTCATGTTCTTCGAGCGGGCGATGACGCCCAGAGCTCTGGGGACAGCGGTCGGATCCTCGGCGGACTCAGGGAGGGCGATCTCCAGATAGGTCGCGATGTCGTCGAGGTTCACTAGGTAGTCGGTGGCATCGAAGGTTGTGTAATTGCTGCTCTTAGCCCTGATCCTGGCGCTCCTCGTTCCGATACTCCTGCTCCAGCAGTTCTTGGCTGCCGTGACGAGGCGCGCGACTTGTGGCGCCGTCTACCCTTGTCGTATGACCACCGTGAGCACTCAGAGCGAGTCGCTGCGCGCGGCGATTGTCTGCCATCGCGATGCCCTCGACGTGATCATGAGCCGATACGCGGCAACAAACCCGCGACTGTTCGGCTCTGTTGCCCGCGGCGATGCCAAGCGGGGCAGCGACATCGACCTGTTAGTCGACCTACTACCCGGTGGCGGCAACGAGCTGCTTCGAGTGTCTGGAATCGCCGAGGAGTTGACGGCGCTTCTGGGGGCAAGAGTCGATGTCGTGGCCGCATCGCTCATGCGAGTCGCAGTCTCCTCGAGCGCTCTTGCTGACGCGGTCGCGGTGTGAGCCGGGCGGAGGCAGAACGGTTCGCTGACATCCTGGATGCGATTCAGCGGTGCCAAGAGTACGCGCCGCACCTGCGCTCCGACGCGTTCGCCTCGATGGCCTACGACGCCGTGCTGCGCAATCTCGCCGTCATCGGCGAGGCCGTTCGGTCGCTGCCGACCGAGACACGAGAGGCCATGCTTGGTGTTCCTTGGGCGTCGATAGGAGGCTTGCGCAATATCGTCGTGCACGAGTATTTCCGCGTGAATCCCGACCTCATCCTCGACATCCTCGACCACGAACTCGTCGACCTCGCCCGCGCTATCCGCAACCACTGACGTCGGCACGGCCGAGGGCTCTGGTCAGCATGGTCAACGTGCGGCTGGCGCCACTGGTCAAGGAGGCGCAGCTGAGCCGCTGATCACGACAACCGTGGGCGCGGTGGCGCCGCACGCCGATCGACGCGCCCTGCGCCGAATGCCGTCCACGCCCGTGCGTGCGACGGGCCCCGTCTGCGCGGGCCTAGTCGTCCATGGCCTCGATGCCGAGCTCGGCCAGCTCAGCCACGCGCTCGCGGAGGCGCTCCACGATGCCCGGCGGGGGCGGCTCCCAGCCCACGATCTCCTCGAGCACCCGCAGCGGCTCGGTGGTGCGGTACGAGCGGGTCGGGTTGCCGGGGAAGCGCTTGTCGGTGACGTTGGGGTCGTCCTCGATCGTGCCCACCGGCTCGACGCGGTAGACCCGCGGGGGCCCGTCACCCTGGGCGAGCTCGGCGGCGAGCGGAGCGCCTGTGCTGCTGGCGGTGAGGTAGATGTTCTTCGACTGGCGGCCCGAGCCGTAGTTGGTACGCCAACCGGGCGTGAGCAGGTCGCCGGGTCGCAGATCGGCCCGGGTGCCGTGGAAGAAGGGGCCCGGGTCGTCGACGACGCGGGGCGTCGGCGGCGGGTCGCGGAGCAAACTGTCGAGCCGGGTCATCAGCGCCGCGACCCGAGAGCGGCCCTGCGGCGCTCGCGGGTAGCGGGCGAGCACGTCGAGCACGACGGGGGTGGCGCGCTTGGCGGCGGCCGTGACGACGTACTCCGCAACCACCGGGTCATCGCCGCGCGCAAGCTCGGCTGCCCGGGCGGCATGCGCAGCCGCGCCGAGGATATGGCGCACCTGCGTCGCCGTGGCGATGGGGTGCAGGTAGGCAGCCGCGGCCGCATCGCCGGCAGCGGTCGCCGCGTGCCGGGCTGGCTCGCTGGAGGCTTCCTTGGCAGCGCGGTGGGCGTCGGCGGCGGCGATGCGTTGGAGTCTCGTGCGGGGTGCGCCGTCGACCAACACCCGGGCGGCGTCGAGCGCCGCCGCTGGGCGCGGGTCGTCGGGTTGGGCCCTCTCGAAGAGAATCAGGGCGGGCGCGGCGCACGCCACGGCGTACGCGGCGACGGCGCGCAGCTCGCCAGTTGTCAGCTCGAAGTCACCGGTACGGGTCGACATCCTCCGAAGTGTGGCACCCGGGCACCCCGCCGAGCGACCCCGTCGAGTGGCCAAGCATCTCCGTCGAGTGGGCACGGGGCACGGGAGGCGCGGACCGGCATCCGGATTGGGGTTCGGTCATGCGGGCGTGCCCAATCGCACGAGGCCATCCCGCGTCCCGTGACCGTCACGGATACGGCATCCTCGAGTCATGATCGACCCCGAAGACTGGTTGTTGACCAAGGCCGAGCGCGGCAACCCACAGACCCGGCTCGACGAGCCCCACGGTGACCGCGCCTGGTCGGAGGGCAACCACGTGCGTCCGCTGATCCACGGCGCGACGTACTTCCGCGCGTTGTACGACGCGGTGGAGGCGACCGAGTCGGGTGACCTGGTTCTGTTCACCGACTGGCAGGGCGACGGCCAAGAGCGGTTGACCGACGAGCCCGGCAGCGAGGTGGTCAAGGTGCTGTCCCGCGCCGACGAGCGCGGCGTCGTGGTCTGTGGTCTGGTGTGGCGATCGCATCTCGACCAGGCCGGCTTCTTCGCCTCGCAGAACCGTCACCTCGGGGAGCAGCTGGAGAAGCGGGGCGGCGAGGTCGTGCTCGACATGCGGGTGCGCGCCGGTGGGTCGCACCACCAGAAGTTCGTCGTCGTGCGGCACCGTGACGACTCCGCTCGCGACGTGGCCTTCGTCGGCGGCATCGACCTCGCTTACAACCGGCGAGACGATGCCGACCACGGCGGTGACGAGCAGCCTCAGGTCATGGCTGACGAGTACGGCGCGCATCCGCCCTGGCACGACGTGCAGACCGAGATCCGCGGGCCGGCGGTCTACGACGTGGAGACGGTGTTCCGAGAGAGGTGGGAGGACCCGGCGCCCTCGTCGAGGTCGCCGTGGCGCCGCGTGAGCGACCGGCTGCGCGGCCTGGACAACTCGCCCGAGGAGCTGCCCGGGCAGTGGCCGGCGCCGCCGTCGGCCGGTCACCACGTCGTGCAGCTGCTGAGGACCTACCCCGACCTGCGGGGCGGTATGGACTACCCGTTCGCCAACGGCGGCGAGCGCAGCGTGGCGCGCGGGTACGCCAAGGCCGTGGCGCGCGCCGAGCGCCTCGTCTACGTGGAGGACCAGTACTTCTGGGGGCACGACGTGGCGAAGGTCTTCGAGGAGCCGCTGCGCACGCAGCCGGGTCTGCACCTGCTCGTCGTCATCCCGCTCGTCCCTGACCTTCAGGGTGTCAACCGGATGCCGCAGCTGCTGGGTCGTGAGCGCTCCCTCGCCCGGTTGGCGCAGATCGCCCCCGGCCGGGTGGCGGCCTACGGCCTGGAGAACCACGCGGGCGTGCCCGTCTACGTCCACGCCAAGGTCTGCGTGCTCGACGACACGTGGGCCAGCGTCGGCTCCGACAACTTCAGTCGCCGTTCGTGGACCCATGACTCCGAGCTCTCGGCCGTCGTGCTCGACGGGGCCTACGCCCGCGACCTGCGACTGACCCTCGCCGCCGAGCACCTCGACCGGCTGGGTGACGTGGAGGAGCGCGGTCTCGAGGCGACGATGGCCGACTGTCTCGACCCGGTGGGGATGTTCGAGGCGTATGCCGCCCACGCCGCCGTGCTCGAGGACTGGCACGCCGGCGGGCGGCAGGGGGCTCGGCCCCCGGGCCGTCTGCGGCGGCTGCCGATTCCCCAGCTCACGCCTCTGCAGCGAACGTGGGCGGCGCCGCTGCTCGAAGTCGTCCACGACCCGGATGGCCGACCGCGGGCCTTGCGCAAGGCCGACCGCTACTGAACTTCGGTTCCGCCCGGCGGGTGTCGCTCAGGCGTGGCCGCTGAGCCGGCCCAAGCGGTCGGCGAGGGCGTCGACCATGGCGCCGGCGCGTTTGTCAGAGATCGGCGCCTTGCGGTCGCCGCCCTGGCTCGACACCGGGAGCACGTCGATCGAGAGCTTCGCGCCGCCGGCGAGGGTGCGCAGGGCGTCGACCTTGGCCGCGAACGGCGAGCCGCTGCCCGGCGAGTAGTAGCGCACGACCTCGTCGACGTCATCGGGGTAGAGGTCGGTCTTCGTCACGGCGATGATGAGCCAGATCGGCTTGGGCCTGCGCACGGCCATCGAGGCGATGAGGTGCGAGGTGATGGCCCAGTCGTCGAGCTCGGCGGCGAGCTGCTCCTCGCGGGTGGCCGTGGCGTCACCGGTGGTGCCGGCCGCGCGCCGCGGGGTGGCGTAGCCGTTGGCGACGACGTGGATCACGCCGTCGACCGGCTCGTCGTGGAAGACCTCGTCGAGGGCGCCGAGCCTTGTCGCGGCGTTGTCGCCCGGCACCACGAGAAAGCGAAAGCCGTGCAGCTTGGCGCTGCGGCGGGTGCGCCGCTCCATCGTGGCCGAGCCGACCTCGCCCGCGAGCTCGTCGGCGGCGCGGCGGGTGAGGCGGTCGACGAGCTGGCTCTTGCCGACGCCGGTCATACCGGTCACGGCGACCATGGGGTAGCGGTCGCGCAGCAGCCGGGTGAGGCGCTCGGGCGCCGTGGCGAGAGCGGTCAGCACGCCGGTGACGACGGTCGCGCCGAGGGCGGTGCGACTTGACGTCGGCAGGATCGTCTTGATCCGCGATGAGGTCTGGGACACGGTGCCTCCTCGGCGGGCGGGGTCAGGAGCCAGTTGGCCCCCGAGCCTACGTTCCTTAGCCGAGGCGGCGCTTCGGTGCACCGGTGGGCAGACGAACAACACCCCGTCCTGGCGAGAGGACAGGGTGTTGCGTCTCCAACCCTAGCGAGGATGCCGTCTGCTACCGACTGCGCCGGGGTGCCAGTCTGTGACGACGTGCCAGCCCGCGGAGGCCGCAGCTGCTGGGTGTGCCTGGCCAGCACTTGGCCAGCGACTTCCTCCACGACGCTCTCCGATGGCGCAACTATAGTTGACTCACGCCAACAATAGTTGGATCATCGTGGCGTGGACCTCTCGTTCCCTCTCGCGACCATCGCGCCCACCCTAGATGCCGGGGTGTTGCACGTACTGGCGGCCACGACCGCAGGATGCACGGCGGCCGAGGTGCATCGACGCCTTGGCCACGGTAGCGATGAGGGGGTCCGCAAGGTAATGGCCCGCTTGGTCAGGCAGGGGGTGGTGCTTGCCGAGACGCCCGCCCGTTACTCCCTTTACCGCCTGAACCGGGAGCACGTGGCCGCGCCCCATATTGAGGCGCTGACCAGGGTGCGAGATCAGATCTTCGCAAACATCCGCGTGGAGGTGGCCGGCTGGCAGATCGAACCTCTGCACGCTGGCCTGTTCGGATCCTTCGCACGCGGCACCGCCGACTCGGACAGCGACATCGACGTGCTGCTGGTCCGGCCCGAGGTCCTGGCGGAGCGCACCGAGGATGCGTGGCTGGACCAGCTCGTCCACCTCGAACGCCGCATCCGAGACTGGACCGGCAACGCAGCCCAGATCATCGACCTCGCCCCGGGCACGCTTGGTCAGATGGCCCACGACGGCGACCCCTTGGTCGACTCATGGCGCGCCGAGGACATTCCGGTGCACGGCGAACGCTTCCTCGATCTGCTTCGCAGGCTTCGATGACCCCCCGCCGAACCGGTCGAGTCGTCACGTGCACGCCCACCGAATGTCGCGGGCGCCGCGACCAAGCGCGCGCGTTTCTCGAGGTCGCCGAACTCGTCCTCACCGAAGACCGCCGTGAGGCACACGTCGCAGCCGCCCTGGCCGTCCTGGGTGGCATCGCCGCAGCCGATGCGATCTGCGGGCTCAGTCTCGGCAAATGGAGCCGGGGCCAGGACCACAACCAGGCGGCAGACCTGCTCGACGACGTCGTTCTTCGAGACAAAACCCTGCCCACCAAGCTCAGGCGCCTGCTCGCGGATAAGGACGCGGCCCACTACTCCTCGACCCTCATCACGATTGAGAAGGCCAAGACCATGGTGCGTCACGCCACCGCCCTGTTGGCCGAGGCAGACACGCGCTGAGCTCGGTATGGCCCGAGGCACGAGTCGGGACGCCCAGGCCGACGAGTCTTTCGAAGAGCACGCCGAAGCGGCCAAATCACGCGCGAGTCAGTCCCGGACACCGACACCGATCTTGACAGCGATCCAAACCGAACCGCTGTTGTACACACTCACACATCACGCGGTGACCGCGCCTACGTCTGCAGGACACGCTCACCGGTGTCGGCGTACACCAACGCTCCGGACTTGACTGGATCCGCCTTCTTGTCCTCGCCCCCGTCGGCCATGGGCACAGCGTAGTCCCAGCGATTTCCCGGACGGCGGCACCTTTGGGAACTACCATGTCAAACATGGCGGAGGGGTACCTGGCGCATGTGCGTGCGATCGAGTCTGGCTTGAACCGATACGCCTTCAAGACGAATTCGGTAACGACGTTCACCGACTCGACCGACGCGATCAAGTCCTTTGAGGATCAGTGGCGTGAGGAGTCGGGTCGCGCCCGCCTGTCCGGGCGGACCCCGCTGATGCTAGAACGAGATCGGATTCTGTACTCGGAGGAACTTCGCTCACAGTCGGATCGTCATCACATCCTTTTCTTCGGGGACGCTCGAGTTGCGCGTGACTATGCTTCACACATCCTACGAATGTCGCAAGTATCGCGGGCCATCTGTGGCCGACTCGGACTAAACTCGGACTTGGCCGAAGCCATTGCGTTGGGTGCAAAGGTTGGCGGGGTTCCGTTTATCCATGTCGGCAAGAAGGCAGTCGACCGATGGGTGCGCGCCAAGATCAAGTCTCTGGACACGGGTACCAGTCAGCCGGTCGCGGGTGTTGCTGGGCGTCGTAGAAACGATCAGTTGGCGCTATTAGGCAGGGATGGCAATTCGTTGCCGCTGCCGACTTGGGTCGACGAGCTCGAGGATCCGAAACTTCGAGAAGACGTGAAGGCGTTCGTGCCCTGGGCGGCGGGTGCCACCGACGCTGCTGCCTATTCGTCGGGACAACAGAGCTACTGGGCCTTATCCCTTCGGCCGTTTCAGCTGCAGGCTCGCCGACCATTCGTCCCTCAAACGATGTACGGGATCTGGAATCACTCGCTGACGGCGCAACGGGACACTGCGAGGTTCCGGCATGAAGTGGTGTTGCGTGCCGATGGCACCCAACTGACGATCACCGACTCGCACCTGACTCATGAGGCCGTAGTAGTTCGCTATGCGGACGACGTTACGTGGGTGGTGGAGAATTTGAGTGAGGCGTCCAAGGCGTCGTCGCTGGCTAATCGTCCGAACGAGACCTTCAATAACCTGGCGAGCGAGCTCCGCAGTAACGATGTGCCAGCAGAGCTACAAACGGCATTGTCACCGGTTCCTGACCTCGGTCAGATCTACACCTATTTTATCAATGACTTGGTGAAGTGCAGCCAGGCGGCGTTAACGGACGCAGGGGACGCGGCCCCGAGTGAGACGCAACCGCTGGTGGGCCTGTCGGAGACGGCGTCTCGGATGCTTCGGTCGATGAAGCGGTTCCTCGGGGACCGGGTGTTCTCTGAGGAACGGATCGAGTATCGAAATCGGACGTTGGAAGCCCTGACAGCGACCGTCTTGGACGTGTTCTGGGACACTCGGGGCAAGGCATTGCACTCATATCTGGTGGAGCGAGCGAAGCTTGAGGGGTGGACTCCGGACGATCTTGCAGCGAGCACCGCCCTGCTGGGTGATCCAGTGCATCGAGTTCAAGCATCCGTTGATGCGCTCTCATTGATGTCGGACCGTGAAGTTTATAGAGTTCTGGGCTTGGAGGCACAATGAGTGAGATGCACGTCGCTGTGGCTCCCTGGATTGCAAAAGCACGGGAGATGTGGGCGACGGCGGAGACCGCGTACGAGACTGGTGAGACCGAGTTCGCCTACTGGGCGATGGTCGATCTTCGGGCAAGCGCAACGTATCGCGAAATCGCGGGCAGCGAACTTGCATACTGCCGAGCCGAGGTGTTCTCTGGCCTATCCAAGTTGCTCGCTGGGAGTTATCGAAACGGCAGCCTCACCGTGTTCAAGGAGCTCGGCGACGGGGTGCTGATGCGGAGTAAGAACGCACGGGATCTGATCGAGATGGTGTGCGTCCTGGACGCAGTCCGACGATCGTGGCCGGGAAGCGACGCTCGACGGGACTCACCGAACTTCAACTTCAGCGCCGCTTTGAACTCGGGCGAGTGTGTATCGTTGGGCCGCAACGCCCCGGGAGCCCAGGAAGCGAGCCTAGCTGACTATCTGGGTCGGCCCATCGATCTAGTGGCTCGACTGTCGAGTTTTAAAGACCCATCGGACGAACGGCTCCTCATGGTGATTGAGGCTGAGACCGCGGCACGAGTACAGGCGGATCTCGTCCGGGACTACGAGTTTCTGGAGGTCTGCACTCCCGAGCTACTTCCACCGAAGTTGCAGAAGTCGGGCGAGGGTACGGCGCGATTCTGTCGCGTGCGGATCGATCGGGCAGGATTTGATGGAGTGGGTTATCCATTTGACTGCCGGGTCTCGGGTAGCCTTCTGGCGTGCCGTCT
>JAKDLG010000323.1 GCA_030452985.1 Humibacillus sp. | reverse complement strand
GTGGGCATCTGGGTCTTCTTGCCGAATCCGAACACCATGCCAGTGTCACATCCTTTGTGCTTGCGTTGGCTTACACGCCTATAACGCCGTTCCACGCTGAGGTATGCCGCCGGGCTGGCTTCTCCATGGCTCTGTGGCCGTATGGGCCGACCGAGCTCGGCTCGCGCAAGCGGAGCCTCCCACCGGACGTGGGTACCCCCATCCTGGGGTTCGTCGGACAGGTGGGGGGGTGTTCGGCAATCATCGTGATACCGGCACCGCCCAGAAGGAGTCTCATGCTGCACTCGACGCGATCAGCAGGTCAGGTGGCCGTTCGCGGCGGCACCTTGATGCTTGGCGCAGTGCTGGGCGCTGCACTCCTTCTCGGCGGGTGCTCTTCGAGCGACGCTGTAGTGCCGGCTCAGGGGGGTCAGCCCGTCACACCGACAACGGGACGTACGGGCGCCACGGCATCGGCCACGGGACCCACCCCGTCGCGAGGGATTGGCGCCACCATGCCGCCCGCCGGGGGCGGCCAAGAGGCGCCGCCGGTCGCGGGCTCGCTCTCGGGAGAGATCGCGTCGGTGGGCGGCGCGTCGATGCAGCTGCGGTCCGGGGAGGTGCCGACCAAGGTGACGTGGACTGCGAGCACGACGTTCCAGGCGACTCGGGCGGGTGGGACGAGCTCCATCAAGAAGGGTGACTGTGTCGTGGGCACACGGGGCGCCAAGGTCCCGGGGGGTGGTCCATCGGGTGACCAGGTGACGGCAGTCGTCGTGAGCGATCCGATCGGCGGCGTCTGCCCCGACTCGGGGGGGCCGTCCAGCAGCGCTCGCGTGGTGTCTGGTCGCGTCACAGCAGCCAAGGGCACGAAGATCGCCGTGCAGATCAAGGGGGTCGGGCGTCCGACGGCCACCGTCAATCTCGTCCTGGCGAAGAACGTCGGGGTGGCCAGAGCCGGCGCAGGCTCGGCGCGGGATGTGGTGAGGGGTCGGTGTGCGGACGTCTCAGGGATGCGCCAGGCATCTGGTGCTCTCGTCGCGACCTCCGTCACGGTCTCGAAGCCTGGCCCGTCCGGCTGCCCAGCCCAGCGGTGACGGTACGTGCGTCGGCAGCCGGCTGGGCTGCCGTAACAGGACAGGCCTTGGTCGTCCCGGCGCCGATCCGCGTCTCAGGTCGTGGCATAGGCTCAGCCGTATGTCTGACGAGCACGGTTTCTCCACTCGCGCCATCCACGCCGGCCAGGAGGCTGACGCGTCGACGGGCGCCGTGGTCACCCCGATCTACCAGGTGTCGACCTTCAAGCAGGACGGCATCGGCGGCTTCCGCGGCGGCTACGAATACAGCCGTTCGGCCAACCCGACCCGCACCGCGCTCGAGGAGTGCATGGCCGCCCTCGAGGGTGGCAGTCGCGGCTTCGCCTTCGCCTCGGGCCTCGCGGGGCAGGACACCCTCGTGCGCGCCCTGCTCGTGCCCGGCGACCACGTCGTCGTGCCCAGCGACGCCTACGGCGGGACCTACCGGTACTTCAACAAGGTCGCGAAGCCGCACGGAATCGAGCACACGATCGCCAAGGTCGCCGACCTCGATGCGGTGCGCGACGCCATCGTCCCCGGCGCGACGAAGCTGATCTGGATCGAGACGCCGACCAACCCGCTGCTCGGGATCGCCGATATCGAGGGGCTCGCCGCGATCGCGCACGAGGCCGGGGCCCTCCTCGTGGTTGACAACACCTTCGCGACCTCCTACCTGCAACAGCCGCTTGCGCTCGGGGCCGACATCGTCACCCAGTCGACGACGAAGTACAGCGGTGGGCACAGCGATGTCGTCGGCGGCGCTGTGGTTACGGCCAAGGAGATCACGGTGCCGGATCTGGAGGACGCGGAGGAGCGGATTGCCTTCCACCAGAACTCGATCGGCGGGATCGCCGGGCCCTTCGACTCTTGGCTGACCCTCCGCGGGCTCAAGACGCTCGCGGTGCGGATGGAGCGGCACTGCGACAACGCGGAGAAGGTGGTCGACTTCCTCTCCGATCAGGACGGGGTCTCGCACGTCTACTACCCGGGACTGCCGACGCACGTCAACCACGACGTGGCTGCCCGCCAGATGAAGCGCTTCGGGGGCATGGTCAGCTTCCGGCTGGCCAAGGGTGAGGATGCCGCCGTCAAGGCCTGTGCGGCCGTGCAGCTGTGGACCCTGGGTGAGTCACTCGGAGGGGTGGAGTCGCTCATCGAGCACCCGGCCCGCATGACGCACGCCAGCGTCGCCGGCACCGAGCTCGAGGTGCCGAACGACCTGATCCGGCTCTCGGTCGGTATCGAGGATGTCGATGACCTCATCGCCGACCTGCGTGAGGCGCTCGACATCCACGGTTGAGCGGCCCGACGCTGTGCTGGACGGCCCGCCATGACGACGCTCACGGTCGACTTCGGATCGACCTTCACCAAGGGCGCCCTCATCGCCGACGACGGGGCGGTGCTCGCCACGGGGGCCACCCCGACCACGGGCACCCTCGGGCGCGGCGACATCCTCGACGGCTACCGTCGGCTCCGAGCCGAGCTCGACGTGCCTGCAGACGCCCGGGTGCGGGCGTGCTCCAGCGCCGGGGGCGGGCTGCGTCTGGCCGTGGTCGGCTACGAGCGAACCGTGACGGCCGAGGCCGGTCATCGGGTGGGGCTGTCGGCGGGCGCGAAGGTCGTGCACGTCGCGGCGGGTGAGCTGTCGACGGCCGGGGTGAACGGCATCCGGGCGGCGCGCCCTGACATCGTGCTGCTCGTCGGCGGCACCGACGGGGG
>JAKDLG010000022.1 GCA_030452985.1 Humibacillus sp. | reverse complement strand
CCCGCCGCCCCTTGACCCCAAGACACACCAGCAAACTGCGCGGCATTGCGGTTAGAGGAGATGGCGCTCGTAGGCCACCCGCACGGCAGCAGCCCGGTCGCTCACCCCGAGCTTCTCGTAGACGTGCAGCAGGTGAGTCTTGACCGTCGCCTCGCTGACGAGCAGCCGCTCGGCCGCCGACCGGTTGGTGCCACCCGATGCGATGACCCGCAGCACGTCGAGCTCCCGAGCGGTCAACGAGGTCTGTTCGCGTCGGCCGGTGAGGGCGTCGAGCGCGGATGCGGTGAGCACCGGCCGACCCGCGGCGAGGTCGTGCACGGCCCGCACGAGGTCGGCCCGAGGGACATCCTTGAGCAGGTAGCCGTTCGCGCCGGCATCCATCGCCGCCCGGATGTCGCGGTCGGTGTCGTAGGTGGTGAGCACCAGGATGCGCGGGTGGTCAGCATCGCTGGCGCGCAGGGCCCGGATGGCGCCGATGCCGTCGCCCAGCGGCATCCGCAGATCCATCAGCACCACGTCAGGCACGGCGGCGGCGATCACCGGCAGCGCCTCGTGCCCGCCGGCCGCCTCGCCGACGACCGTGATCGACCGTTCGTGCTCGAGCATGCCCCGCAGACCGTCGCGAACGACCGGATGGTCATCGACGATGACGACCCGCACGGGTGGGGGTTCGGTGGGCGACGGCGACGCGGTCATGCCGGCACCGCCGCACTGATGGTGGCGCCGGCCCCGGCCTGCGACTCGACGGCGAGGCTGCCGCCGATCTGCTCGACCCGTGCGCGCATGCCGATCAGCCCGTGCCCTCGGTCGGCCCGGTGGGGGTCGAACCCGGCCCCGTCGTCGCGCACGTCGAGGCGGACCGAGTCGGGCAGGTAGGTGAGCGTGACCGTCGCCCGGCCCGCTCCGCTGTGGCGCCCGACGTTCGAGAGCGCCTCCTGGGCGACTCGCAGCAGCGTGGCGTCGTTCTCGCTGGCGACCGCGCGCCCGTCGACCTGAACCCGCCCGTCGATGCGGTAGGTGTCGCTCCACGACCGGGCCAGCCGCTCGAGAGCGGTGACGAGATCGGCTTCGTCGAGCGCGGGAGGGGCCAGCGCGGCGACCGCCCGGCGGGCCTCGGAGAGGCTCTCTCTGGCGGTCTCGGTCGCCCGCCCCACCCGACCTCGCCAGGCCGCTTCGTCGTCGGCGCGGTCGATGGCCTCCAGCTGGGTGATGACCCCCACCAGGCCCTGCGCCACGGTGTCGTGGATCTCGCGCGACAGGCGCGCCCGCTCATCAAGTCGACCGGCATCCCGAGCCTGCTCGAGCACCTGCGCCTGCAGGGTCGCGTTCTCGCGGTGCACCTGTTCGAGCTCGGCGACGACCTGCTCACGCCGGCTCACCTCGACCTCGCGAGCCTGGGCGAACGAGACCATGGCTGAGGTGAGCCCGGCGTTGATGATGGCGAGCACCAGCCAGACCGCGGGCGAGGAACGGGCACCGTCGATGCCGCCGACCTGGGCCAGCGCCGACAGCAAGCCGAACCCGCAGGCAGCAGCGTAGAGTGCTCGCCCGGTGAGCAGCGCGAAGGCGTCGAGGTAGCCGGAGAAGACGTAGAAGCCGTAGAGCGGGCTGAGCAGCACGAGCGCGGCCATCACCACGGCGTGGGCGAGGAACCAGGTCAGCTGCACCGGCCGCGACTGGTCGTAGATCCGTTCCCGGGCGATCCGCAGGGCGATGGCCACGAGTGAGAGAGCGGTGATCGCCGGGAGGCGGGTCGGCGACACGAAGTCGTCGTCGGCGCCGACGCTGAGCAGGAACGAGGCGGCGAGCAGGGCGTAGGGAATGATGCGCACGGTCGTGGCCTCGCGTACCCGCAGCTGCACGGAGCTTTGGCTCGTGGACCCGTGCACGTTCCGTTCACCCACCGGAGCGACAGACATCAACGAGCCCCTCACTCCCAGCGGAAGGTTCGTGCGGCCACGACAGCACAGACGACGGCGTAGAGCACGAGCACGAGCACCGACTGCACGGCCGGCCAGTCTCCGTGCATGCTGTCGAGCAAGGCCCGGGAGGCCGCGCCGCTCGGGGTCCAGTCGGCCACCGTGGCCAAGGTCTCGGGAAAGATCGATCTCGGAATCCACAGGCCGGCGAAGAAGGCCAGCACGAAGAAGGCGACGGTGCCGATGCCGGTGGCGAAGCGGCTGTTCGGGCTGACCGCAGCGAAGAGCAGCCCCAGCGCCGTGAACGACACGATGGTCAGCACGACGACGAGCCCGAACGCGAGCCCGTTGCCGCGAAAGGGCACGCCGGAGACGATCGGGATCAGCGTCATCAGCAGCGTGACCGCCGCGGACACCCCGCCCATCAGCACGAAGAGGGCGACGAGCAGGTTCGTGGGCGACGCGGGCGTCGTGCGCAGGCGTTTGAGGATGCCGTCCTCCCGGTACTTCGCCAACAGCGCTGGCAGCGCCTGCACCGAGAGCAGGCTGGTGGTGACGATGATGAGGGTCGGCAGGTAGACCTGGCTGAAGCTCCAGCCGCCGAGATCTGCGTTCGGGGTCCGGGTGGCAGGCACGTTGGCCAGCACCGTCGCGGCGACCAGGGGCAGCACCACGGCCCAGGCGACGACGGCCGGCTCTCGGCGCAGCAGCCGGGCCTCGTTGCGCAGCAACGCTCGGGTAGCACTCCAGGCCGAACGGGCGGTGTCGGCATCCTTCGTGGTCGCGGTGCTGGTCACTGTGAACCGTCCTTGGCGGAGGTGGTGAGGGAGAGATAGGCGTCATCGAGGGTCGGGCTCTCGACGCGCAGCCGCAGCGGGGTGATGCCGCGTTCGGCGAGGAACATCAGCACTGGCGTGGCGATGTCGTGGCCGGTCGCGGCGACGCGGTCGGCGGTGACGGTCAGCGACGCGACACCGGGCAGGGCGCGCATCAGGTCGACGTCCGCATCCGAGATCGTGAGCGACGGGGTGAACGCGAGGTGCTGGGCGCCGTCGGTCGCCGTCGCGAGCGCGTCCGGGGTGTCGAAAGCTGCGACCCGCCCGTCGTCGATCACCGCGACCCGGTCGCAGAGGCGCTGGGCCTCTTCCATGAAGTGGGTGACGAGCACGATGGTCACGCCGTCGGCCTGCAGCTCGCCCAGGAAGGCCCAGATGTCGCGGCGGGCCTGCGGGTCAAGGCCGGTCGTCAGCTCGTCGAGGATCGCGATACGGGGGTTGCCCACGAGGGCCAGGGCCACCGACAGGCGCTGTTGCTGACCACCCGAGAGCGAGCCGAAGCGCTGGCGGCGGTGCTCGGCGAGGCCGAACCGCTCGAGCAGCTCGCCGGCGTCGCGCGGAGCCGGGTAGAACGACCGGTAGAGCTCGAGCGCCTCGGTCACGGTGATCTTGGCGGGCAGGCGGCACTCCTGCAGCTGCATCCCGACGATCTCGCGCAGTCTCGCCGGATTCGTCGAGGGGTCGAGCCCGTCGACCTCGATGCGACCGGCATCCGCCCGCCGCAGGCCGCCGATGCACTCGACGGTCGTGGTCTTGCCGGCGCCGTTGGGCCCGACCACGCCGACGATCTCGCCCGCCTCGACCTCGAGGCTGACGTCACGCAGCACAAGGTGCTCGCCGTAGGCCTTGCGCAGGTTGGTCACGCTGATGATGGGCATACACCAGTGTCGTCCCTCACGCGAAGCCAGCACATCGAACGAGCAGTTCGACCTCGCATCCACCGATCGGTGGATGCGAGGCCCGACGGAGGGTTCGAAGGCCCGTTCTCGACGAAGGTGGTGGCCCGATCGGCGTGACGTCGAGCTCGCCGCTGCGGCTGATGGTCACGACGGAATCTCATTGCTAGGTGGTGTGGGCCGCCCCTCGAGGGGGATGGTGGGGATGAGGCGGCCCACGCTTTGGGGTAGCCACCAGGCACGACGGCCGAGCAACGTCATGATGGCGGGCAAGAGGAGGCATCGAATGATCAGCGCGTCCACGAGGACAGCGACGGCTAGACCGAGTCCGAACTGTTGCAGCATTCGTCCGGGACTGAGCAGGAAGGCACCGAAGACGACGAACATGATGGCGGCGGCTGCCGTGACGACGCCACCCGTGGCGGCCAGTCCGTGGCGGACAGCTTGATGGGGGTCCGTGGTGTGCTCCCACTCCTCGTGCATCCGGGACACGAGGAAGACCTCGTAGTCCATTGACAAGCCGAACACGATGGCGAAGATCATCACGGGAACGAACGCCTGGACCGGCCCGGGATCAACACCGAACAGGCCTCGCTGGAAGACCAGGGTGACGATGCCGAGCGAGGCTCCGATGCTGAGGATGTTGAGGATGGCGGCCTTCACGGGGATGAGGACGGAACGGAATACCGCCATCAGCAGCAACGCCGACAGGCCGACGACCGCACCGATGAACCATGGCAGCCGCGCACTGACAGCGGCCGCGAAATCGCCGGCAGCGGCGGGAGTGCCTCCCACGAGATAGGTGGCGCCCGTGGTGCGAGCGAGTTCGGGCAGCGTGACGGTGCGGAGGGTGGCGACCAGGTCGGTGGTCGCGGCAGCCTGGGGAGCGCTGGCAGGTACGACGAAAGCCAGGTAGCCGCCACCGGTGGCCAGGGCCTGGGGCTGGTTGACGAACGCTACACCCGCCACGGCGGAAAGGGCCTGCCTGAGATCGGCGGCGGGTGTCGAACCGCCCTTCGCGATGACGACGAGCGGACCGTTGAACCCCGGCCCGAAGCCCTTGGCCAGCAGGTCGTACGCGGCACGACTGGTGGTACCGACGGGGTCGGTCCCGGCGTCGGCGATGCCCAGCCTCATGCTCAGCGCGGGAACGGCCATCGCTCCGGTGACGACCAGACCCAACACCAGAGCCGCAACCGGTCGACGCTGCACCCGGCTGGCCCAGGAGCGCCAGCGCCGACCCTGGTCACCGCGCGCACGTTCGTGGTGACGCCGTATTCGCTTCTCGATGCGCCCTCCGAAGATGGAGAGCAGTGACGGCAGCAGGGTCAGTGAGGTAATCATGGTGGCTAGGACCGTGAGCGCGACGGCCAAGGCCACCCCTTCGAGCGAGCTGAGCCGCAGGGTCAGCAGGCCGAGCAGGGCGATCATCACGGTGGCCCCGGCGAACAGCACGGAACGGCCCGCGGTGTCGAGGGCACGGTTCGTCGCAGCCGCGCGCTCGTGACCAGCCAGAAGCTCACTGCGAAAGCGGGAGAAGATGAGCAGGGCGTAGTCGATACCGACACCGAGGCCGACCAGGATCATCAGCGGCGCGGCGTAGTCCGGGATGGTCAGAATGTTGGACAGCAGCGCGATGATGCCCAGGGTGGATCCGACGGCGAACGCTGCCGTGATCAGTGGGAGGGTGGCGGCGAGGAGCGAGCCGAACATCACGAGCAGGATGACCAGCGCGGCCAGCAGCCCCAGGCCCTCGGCCGGCCCGCCGCCACCACCTTGAGCGGAACGAATGGCGTCGCCACCGAGCTCTACCTGCAGGCCGTGACCCTCGCCCGCCTTCGCGGTCGAGATGATCGAGGCGATCGCGGCCGGTGGGATGTCGGCGGTCACGCCGTCGAGCTGGACGGTGGAGTAGGCGGTGGTCTCGTCGCCGGAGAGGGCACCGGGGGTGGTGAAGGGGTCGGAGACGGCCAAGACGTGGGGCAGGTTCTGCACCCTGCCGAGCAGTGCACGAACCCGCAACGTGGTCGGTGCCGGGGTGAGCCCTGCCGTGTCGTGGACGACGACCTGGATGGACTCTCCTGCCTGCTGCGGCGCGTCGGCGTGGAGCTCATCCAGGACCTGCTGGGACTGGGTGCCCGGCAAGGCGATGTCGTTGCGGTAGCTGGTGCCTTCGGCCTGCGCCGCACCAGAGATACCGACCAGGACCACCACCCAGATCGCCAACGCCAGCCACCGGTGCTGCTGGGACCAGGCGGACAGACGAACCATCGACGAGGCCCTGCCCGTGGCGCTCCTGGGCGGCCTGCTTGGCGTCATCGGCTTCATGTGAACTGACGTTAAGGATTGGTGGGTGCTCTACGCATCGGCCCAGGCTCGTCCTTGCGTGCCCGTGCATGTCGACGGTGACGGTCGTCCCTGGGCGACGCCAACGCACACGTGAGGGGCTGTCGCTGACGGCACCAGGTTTCTACGCTGTCTTCATGACCACCCCGGCCGAAGCTGTTCCGAAGCGTCCGCGCCGGCGCATGCGGGTGGGCCCCTTGGTCCGGCGAGGCGATGTGCTGCGAGAGCACCCCGGCACCCAGGAGGTGGTGCTGGCGGTGGGCCTCACCACGGCGGTGTCGATGGCGATCACCGCGGACTTGGTTCATACCGGCACGCTTCGACCCGGCGCGTACCTGTTCGCGCTGGCTTTCGGTGGAGTCCTGCTTCTTCGGACTCGGGCACCCCGAACGATTTTGGCGGTGACCATCTTCGGCATCTTCGCCTACTACGCGATCGGGTTCTCGCCGATCGGAATGGCGCTGCCGGCCATGGGCGCCCTGTACTCGGCGGCGGAGACCAATCACACCCGCAGCGCTCTGTTCGGTGGCGTTGTCCTGGCTGCTGCCTCGACGTACTTCCGTATCCAGAAGGAGGCGCTCTCCACCACCTACCTCTTCAGCTATGACCTGCTCACCAATCTCGCTTTGGTCGCGGCCGCCATCACCCTGGGGGTCAATGTGCGCAACCGCAGGAGCATCCACGAGCAGCAATGTCGCCTGCAGGAGCTGACCGCCCTGCACCTGCAACGGGCGGCCGAGCAGCGCATGCAGGCGGAGCGACTTCGGATCGCCCGGGACCTGCACGACGCCATCGGGCACTCCATCGCAGTTGTCGCGCTGCACAGCAACGTCGCTAGGGAAGCCATCGGCCGGGACGACGCCGCGGCCGCACGAGCCGTGACGCAGGTGCAGAACACCGCATCGGCCACTCTGCGTGACCTGCGTACTACGGTGCACCTGCTCCGTTCGCCCCTGAACGAGGAATCGCCGACCCTGCCAACCGGCCTCGTGGGGCTCGAACGGCTGGCCCGGACGGCGCGCAACGTCGGGATTGACATGTCGCTGCGGGTGGAGGTCGACCCCGGCTGCGTTCCGACCGCGATCGACGTGACGGCATTCAGGATCGTCCAGGAAGCCGTGACCAACATGATTCGCCACTCCGGCGCCCGACATGGGGCTATCACCGCGCGCCGGGTCGGCGATGACCTCCAGATCGAGGTCACCGATGATGGGAGCGGGCTCGAGCCACCAAGAGACCCGCCCGGGTCGCTGGTGGGATCAGGACCGAGGGGTCAGGGTCTTCTCGGCATGCGCGAACGGGCCGCCCTTCTAGGAGGCGAGGTCACCTCGGGTACGCGGACCGGTGGTGGCTTTCTCGTCCACGCTCAGCTGCCCCTCGGCAACGAGCCATGATCCGGATCGTGCTCGTCGACGACCAGGAGCTCGTGCGCACCGGACTCCGCGCCCTGGCCGAGCATGACGGGGACATCACTGTGCTGGCCGAGGCAGCCTCCGGCCAGGCGGGATTGCACGCCGTGATCGCACACCACCCCGACGTGGTGCTCATGGATATTCGGATGCCCGGGATGGACGGACTGACGGCAACCGAACGCATCACCGGTGACGATGACCTGGCCGGCGTGCGAGTGCTGATGCTCACGACCTTCGATGACGACGATGAGGTCTCCGGAGCCATCCGCGCAGGAGCCTCCGGCTACCTCCTCAAGGATGTGACCGCCGAAGAGCTGCGCCACGCCATCCGTGTGGTCGCTCAGGGCGACGCACTGCTCTCGCCGACGATCACACGCAAGGTCATGCAGACCCTCGCGTCGACAAGGGTGGGCACACTTGACCGGTCGCGGCTGACCGACCTGACGAAGCGGGAGCTGGAAGTGCTCACCGAAGTGGGACGCGGAGCGTCCAACGATGAGATCGCCGCCACCTTGTACATCTCGCCAGCCACTTCTCGCACCTACGTCAGCCGGCTGCTGACCAAGCTCCAGGCTCGCGACCGGGCCCAGCTGGTGGTGCTCGCCTATCAGACCGGTCTGGTCGTCCCCGGGGACTGACCACCGCGTACCAGAGTGAGGCATGCTCGCCGGCCCCGACCCATGCCTGGGCCCTGAGTCACCATGTCAATCCACGACGTCAACCCCTGACGACCCCAGGGTGACTTCACGGGTGTGGTCACGTGCCGACTGGTGGGGGATGTGGCCCCGGGGACAGCTACCTAACGTCAGCGACATGGCCCGATCCGATCGACACCCACCCACGCACACGATCAAGCAGGTGCACCCGTGCCGACGAACTGTCGTCAAGGCGGCGCTTGCCGTTGCCGGCCTGGAGGCGTTCACGGCGTGCCGGTCAGGTGACAGCCTCGGCACGGGCCCTGGCCGAAGCCAAGCCCGCGATCTACCCATTCCGCCGCTGGCGGCCTCCACCGTTTCGTCCGACGGAACCCGAGTGTTCCACCTGACCGCCCAGAACGGGACGACCGAGTTCGTCGCCGGTCGACGGACAGCCACCCTCGGCTACGACAGGCCCTACCTCGGCCCCACCCTGCGGGCGGCTCGCGGGGACAAGGTGCAGCTCAGCGTCACCAACAGTCTGGCGGAGATGACGACGCTGCACTGCCACGGGATGCACCTGCCGGCCGTCATGGATGGTGGGCCGCACCAGCCGATCGCTCCGGGCGAGACCTGGAGCCCCACCTTCACCATCGCCCAGGCCGGGGCGACGCTGTGGTACCACCCGCATCCACACGGGCAGACCGAGCACCAGGTCTACGCCGGGTTGAGCGGGTTATGGATCCTCGATGACTCAGACACGCAGCATCCGGATCTGCCCCATGCGTATGGCGTCGACGACCTCCCCCTCATCGTGCAGGACAAGAACTTCGACGATCATGGCCAGCTCGTCCTAGACGACAGTGGCAACGAGATCGGCACTCTTGGGCGCACCATCCTGGTCAATGGCGTGGTCGGTGCCGTTCACACCGTCACCAGCCAGCACACCCGGCTACGCATCCTCAACGCCTCCACCGCGCGCACCTACAACTTCGGGTTCTCCGACGGGCGCTCGTTCGACCTGATCGCCACCGATGGGGGTCTGCTCCACACCCCCCTGCCCCTGACGTCTGTCCGCCTCTCGCCTGCGGAACGAGCCGAGATCGTGCTCACCATGACGCCTGGGTCAACGGCCACCCTGCGATCGACCCCACCCGATCTCGGGAGGGTCTCCGCCCCAGTCGCGTTCGGAGGCACCGACACCTTCGACATCCTCCGGCTCCACGCTGCCGACACCCTCGCCTGGTCCCCGGCGCTCCCGGTCACACTCGCCAGCTTCGGCCTTCGCGAGAGCCAGGTGAGCAGGACGCGCTCCTTCGAGCTGGCGGGTCGGCAGATCAACGGGGCGCGGATGGACATGAACCGGATCGACACCATGGTCGCCCTGGGTTCGACCGAGGTGTGGCAGGTCCGCAACCGAAACCCCTTCCCCCACAACTTCCACATCCACGACGTCCAGTTCGAAGTCTTGTCGATCGATGACTCCCCGCCCCCGCCCGAGTTGCAGGGCCGAAAGGACACCGTTTACCTCGAACCCTTCAGGAGATACCGGCTCATCATGGTGTTCCAGGACTACGCGGACCCGGTCTCGCCGTACATGTACCACTGCCACCTGCTCCTGCACGAGGATCAAGGCATGATGGGACAGTTCCTCAGCGTGAAGCCCGGGGACGCTCCTTCGGCGATGCCGCTCGAATCCAGCGAGTGCACTCCTCCAGCGAATTCTTCGGGCTCGGCGTCAATTTCAGCAGAAGAACCGTGACGCTCCCGCAGGGCGGCGTCGACGGCTGACGACGCGCCACCTCGCGTCCGATCTCGCCGTGGATCGGACGTCCAAGCAGACGCGTTTGGTTCGCTTCGTTCCCGCGAGGCCCAGTCCTGGGCCTCGCGCGAAGTTGTTGGGATGGGCGGTAGAAATTCAGGCCGCCCGATCGAGTAACGGGTAGGGGGACCGCAGCAGGCGTGGTCCCCGAACCTGGGAGTTCTCATGACTACGCACGTACCACCCCCGGCCGCCTCCCCTGCCGTCGCCCCCAGGGGGTGCCGGGCCGATCGGGTCACGAAGTCACTGCTGGGCTGGGGCGTGATCGCGGGTCCGCTGTACGTCGGCGTGTCGCTCATTGAGGCGACCGTCAGGCCCGGTTTCGACCTGACCCGGCACAGCTGGAGCCTGCTCTCGAACGGGCCCTACGGCTGGGTCCACGCGACCCTGCTCGTGTTGACGGGGCTGATGACCATCGCCGCCGCGTTGGGGTTTCGGCGCGCACTGGCACTTCGGGCCGTTCCGGTCCTGCTCGGGCTCTACGGCGCTGGTCTGCTCGCGGCCGGGCTCTGCACTGCCGACCCGGCTGACGGCTTTCCCGTGGGCACTGCTGCCGGGCCCGGAGTCGTCTCGGGACACGGACTGATGCACCTCGCAGCCGCCGGGACCGGCTTCCTGGCGTTCAGCGCCGCAACAGTCACCCTCGGGGTGCACTACCTGCGGCGCTCCCAACGAGGCAGGGGCCTAGCCGCTATCAGCACCGGCGTGCTGTTCCTGACCGCGTTCGTCGGGGTCGCCGCCGGCGGCGGCAAGCCCACCGTCGTCGCCTTCGTGGCCGCGGTGATCGTTGCCTGCAGCTGGCTGACCGTCACCAGCATCACCCTCTACCGTGATGAGTCGTAAGGGGCTCTCGCACCAGAATCCGCCACCCACGAGAAGGAGAGAAGCCCATGCGATACCTCGTGTTGCTCAAAGCCCACACTGTCCCGAACTCACCGCCGCCGCCGGAGCTGATGATGGCGATCGCCGCCCTCGGTGAGGAGGCAACCACCGCTGGGGTCCTCGTGGACAGCCAAGGTTTGCAACCCAGCTCGGCCGGCCGCCGGGTCAGCCTGTCCCGGGGGCAGCTCAGCGCCGCCGACGGGCCGTTCGCGGAAGCCAAAGAGCTGATCAGCTATGCGGTCTACGACGTACGCTCACGCGAGGATGCTGTGCAGTGGACCACCCGCTTCCTACAAGCACACCACGACCTGTGGGACGGCTGGGAGGGAGAGGCCGACATCCTTCCCACGTTCGGGCCAACCGACTTCACCAGCCTCGAGAGCTAAGTGGCGACGGCGACCGAGGCGGTCGAGGCGGTCTGGCGTATCGAGTCAGGCCGTCTGGTCGCCGTGCTGGCCCGGATCACCGGTGATTTCGCCGCAGCCGAAGACCTCGCCCAAGATGCCCTCGAGGTCGCGCTGCGACAGTGGCCACGCGACGGGGTACCCCACCACCCCGCGTCCTGGCTCATGGCCACTGCGCGGCACCTGGCTACTGACCGATACCGCCGTGAGGTCAACCTGCACCGCAAGCTCACCCTCCTCGCCAGCCACGCAGAGAACGCCACCATCGAGGACCCGATGAGCACCGTCGACCATCATCTGGACACCCCTCTCCACGACGACCTCCTGCGGCTGATCTTCACCGCCTGTCACCCCTGCTTGGGCATCGATGCGCAAGTCGCCCTCACCCTGCGCACCGTCGGCGGGTTACGTACCCCCGAGATCGCACGGGCGTTCCTGGTCAGCGAAGCCACCATGAGCCAGCGGATCTCGCGGGCGAAGAAGACCCTCACTCGGCAGGACATCGCGTTTGCGCTACCCGCCCCGGTTGAGCTACCCGCCCGACTCGAGGCCGTCATCGCCGTCGTCTACCTGATTTTCAACGAGGGCTACGCCGCCACCGCGGGTGAGGACTGGACCCGCCCCGAACTGTGCTCAGACGCGATCCGGCTTGCTCGGCTGTTGGCCACCTTGCAATCGGAGCAGGCCGAGGTGCACGGGATGCTCAGCCTTCTCGAGCTTCAGAGCGCACGGATGCCCGCCCGGCGCGGCGCCGACGGGACACCAGTTCTGCTGGCCGACCAGGACCGGACCCGCTGGGACACCCTGCTCATCCGCCGCGGCCTCACGGCCCTGAAGCGCGCCGAAACCCTCGGCGGCGGCCCGTATACGATCCAAGCCCAGATCGCGGCCTGCCACATCCAGGCCGCCGACATCGACGGCACCGACTGGCGGCGGATTGCCGCGCTCTACACGGTGCTGGGTCACCTCACCCCGTCCCCGGTCATCGCACTGAACCACGCTATCGCCGTTGGTATGGCCGACGGCGCCGAACACGGCCTGTACCTGCTCGATCAGCTCCAACACGACTCCTCCCTCGCCAACTACCCGCCGTTGGCGGCCTCCCGAGGAACCTTCCTGCGACGACTCGAACGGCACAAGGAGGCCGACGATGCGTTCCAGGACGCCGCCCGTCAGACCGATAACACCGCCAGCCAGCAGCTGTACCAACGGCAACGTCATCACCCCGAGGAGACCGAGACATGAAGCGACCGGCCGCCTCACCACCATGGGCGAGTTCACCGCAAGAGCGTGGCCGAGACCCCGGTGCCTGACCGCTTCATCGATAGTGCGCACGGCAGACCACGGCCTTCGGGCGACGTGTCCGCCGAGCAGGTGGGTGGCAAGTTCCCGTCGCGGGGTCGGCGATCAGACTGCGCGTCAAGCGGCGTTCGCTGTCGCTCTGGCGACACCATTCGCCAACTGATCCGCCGCTTGATGGTCGCACCGGTCTGACGGCAGATCAGACTGCAGATCAAGCGGCGCTCAGTCGCCGCCGATGCCGGAGCGCTCGACGCCCTCGACGATCCAGCGTTGCAGGAACAGGAACATCAGCAGCAGGGGGGCGATGGCCACCAGCGCCGCCATGAACAGCTGGCTGACCTGCACCGACTGAGCGGTGAGGAAGGTCGAGAGGGCGATCTGCACGGTCCACGAGTCCTGGTCGCGGCCGATGACCAACGGCCAGAGAAACGCGTTCCAGGTGCCGATGAAGGTGATCGTGCCGATCGCCGCCACGAAGCCGTAGGAGTTGGGCACCACCACCCTCCAGAAGGTGCCCCAGTAGCCGAGCCCGTCCATGAACGCAGCCTCCTCGATCTCCTTGGGGAAGCCGAGGAAGAACTGCCGGAACAAGAAGGTGGCCAGCGCCTGGAAGAGGCCCGGCACGATGAGGCCCTGCAGGGTCGAGATCCAGCCCAGGGTCGAGACAAGCACGAAGCTCGGCACGAACGTGACGGCGGCCGGGATGAGCAGGGTGGCGGTGATGATGTAGAAGACCGCGTTCGACCAGCGGTAGGGGATGCGAGCCAGGCCGTACCCCGCGAGCCCCGAGAGCACGAGCACCCCGGTCGTCTGGGTCACGGCGATGAAGGCCGAGTTGAGCATGCTGCGGGCCATCGGGATGGCCGGGTTGGTGAACAGGCCGGTGAGGTTCGCGGTGTTCCAGTGCGGCGGCAGCCAGTGGAAGGTCGGCGAGCCGAGGTCGGCCTCGTTCATGAAGGCGCTGCGCAGAAGCAGGTAGAAGGGGATGAGGAAGAGCACCGCGCCGAGGGCGAGCGCGGAGTAGCGGACCCACCCGGCGACCCGGCTGGCTCGGCGGCCGCGCACGATGGCCATCAGTCGTCCCGCCGGCCGAGGCGCAGCAGCCGCCCCTGGGTCAGCGCGACGATGGCGATGATCAACGTGAGGATGACGGCGCCGGCGCTGCCGTGCCCGAAGTCCTGACCCGAGCCGAGCGCGGTGTAGTAGAGGTAGACGAGCGGCGGCCGGGCGTAGGGCGGGTAGGTGCCAAAGGTCGAGAGGATGTTGTAGAACTCGTCGAAGGCCTGGAAGGCGTTGATCATCAGCAGCAGCAGCACGGCCGTCGAGGTGGCCCGCAGCTGCGGAAAGGTGATGTACCGGAACACCTTCCAGCCCTGCGCCCCGTCGATGGCGGCCGCCTCGTAGAGGTTCGGGCTGATCCGCTGGATGCCGGCGAGGAACAGGATCATGTAGAACCCGATCTGCAGCCAGAGCCGGGCCGTCACGATGACCAGCCAGTACCAGGGCGGTTCGGTGATGCTCAGCCACGGGATCGAGTCGATGCCGAACCAGCCGAGCACGGCGTTGGCCAGCCCCGAGCGGATGCCGGAGAAGATCGACATCTTCCAGATCAGCGAGGCGACCACGTAGGAGCAGGCCGTCGGTAGGAAGAACACCGACCGGAAGAAGGCCTGCATGAACGTCGTGCGCGCGACGAGCAGTGCCACCGTCAGTGACAGCACGAACGTGACAGGCACGATCACCGCGGCGAAGACGAGGAAGGTGACCAGGCTCTGGCGGAAGGCCGGGTCGGCGAGCATGTCGGCGTAGTTGCCGAACCCGACGAACGTCGTCGGAGTGACGGTGTTGTACGCCTCGAAGAGGGAGAGGTAGAGGCTCCAGACGATGGGGACGTAGACGAAGATGATCAGGCCGATGACGAACGGGCCGACGAACACCCAGAACCACAGGTTGACGTTCTGGCGCCCGCGAAGGCGCTCTCCGAGCGTTCGCTGTGGGCTCGCCGCCCGTGCGGATGCCGTGGGGCCCGGGCCGCGCTGACCGCCCGGCTGGGGGTCCGTCCGGGTCGTCAGGCCTGCACTCGCTTCAGCTCGGCGTCGACGATGGGCTTGAGCTTGGTGATCTCGGTCATCGGGTCGGCGCCGTCCTTGACGATCCGGCTCATCATGTCGCCGAACGCCGTGTTGCTCTTCGGGGTCCAGAGCAGCGGCGACTGGGCGTGACCGACCTCGGTCGCGAGCTTCGCGGCCTCCGCTGCTTGACCCGCCTTGAGGGTGGCGGCCTTCGGGATGAGGCTGGTGCGCGAGGGGATGTGAAAGCCGTAGGCGGTGGCGAAGTCGAGCTGGAAGGAGGTCTGGTCGACCCAGAGCCACTTGGCGAAGGCCTTGGCCTCGTCGACGTGCTGGCTCTTGGCACTGACGCACGACCCGTACGCCCCGACGGGCACCGAGTCCTTGCCGCTGGCGTCGAGCTTGGGCCAGGCCATCACCCCGAAGTCGTCACCGAGGCCCTTCTTGATGTCGGGGAAGGTCCACAGCCCGGTGAACTGCATGGCGGTCAGGCCCGAGGTCAGGGCCGACGCGTCGAACCAGTCCTTGGGGGCGCCGAGCAGGATCGACTTGCTCTGCCACAGCTCGCGCAGCTTGCCCAGGGCCGTAGCCGCGCGCGGGTCGTCGAAGCCGAACTCGTTGTCGTCGGTGAGGTAGTCGAAGCCGGCCGACCAGAGCATCGGGCCGCCGAGCAGCCCGGCCCCACCGTCGTTTCCGACGAACAGGCCCTTCACGTCACCGGTGGTCAGCTTCTTCGATGCAGCGATGAGGTCGTCGACGGTCTCGGGGGGCTTGACCCCGGCCTTGTCGAGCATCGACGTGCGGTAGACGAGCAGCTGCATGTCGATGACCTGCGGGATGGCCCAGATCTTGTCCTGGTAGGTGACCCGCTTCAGTACCGAGTCGTTGAAGTCGCTCTTGGTGTCGCCGAAGGCGTCTGTGAGGTCGACGACCTGGCCGCCCTTGATCATGTCGATGGTCGGGCCGTTGCCGTACTCGAACACGTCGGGGCCGGCATCCGTCAGAAGTGAGGCGGCCGTCGACTGGTCGTAGTCGCCGGGCTTCCAGCTGACCTTGACCGTGGCGTTCGGGTAGGCCGCCGCGTACCTCTCGACCGCCTGCTGGGTGCCCTGCTCGCCGTACTGGTGGTACCACTGGTTGAGGGTGACCTTGCCGCCACCGCCCGTGGCACCGCCGTTTGTGGCGGTCTCTCGACCGGTGTTGCCACCGCACGCCGCCAGAGCGCCGGTCACCGCGGCTGCCCCGCCGAGGGCGAACAGCGAGCGCCGGTTCAGCTGAGACCGGAAGACGTTCTGCTCCATGATGCTCCCCGCATTGATCCGCACCGATCGAACGGTGACTGATGCCTTGCGGCTGCCGGACGAACCCGTCAGCCCTCACGCGTTCGATCGTAGGGCCACGACCCTCGGATCCCTCGACTTGACGTCGGCGGGTTTTTCACCGATGCGGGATGCCGCTGGGTGGGGCAGGCGAGATCACTGCGCCACTGCGCTGCGCCCAGGGTGTCGACGGGAGAGTCCAGGACGAGGAGCTCTGGGGTGAAACGCCGCCGGGCCGCGTCCCCCTCGTTCGGGGGGCGCGACCCGGCGGGATCGGCTGGTCTCAGGCGAGAACCTTGGCCTTCTGCTGAGCGAACTCCTCATCGGTCAGGTGACCGGACTGGTGCAGCTCGGCCAGCTTGGCGAGCTGGTCGGCCGGAGTCGCCGTGGCCGGAGCGCTGGGCGACTGGGCGATCCACGTGGCCATCGCGTCACGGCTGGCCTCGGCCTGCTTCGCGTCGCGCGAGTACATTCCCGAGCCGCGGGCGATCAGGTAGATGAGGGCGCCCAGCCACGGGATGACCAGGATGAGGAGCATCCATCCGGCCTTGCCCCAGCCGCCGAGATCGTCACTGCGGAAGATGTCGACGATGATGCGGAACACCACCATGATCCAGGCGATCCAGAGGAAGAGGTAGAGCATGGTCAGGAAGAGGTTGAGCAGGGGGTAGTTGTCCACCGGGTTCTCAATTCACGTAAGGAGGGCAGGAGCGCGCGCGCGACCCCGCGACATGGACCGTATACCACCGCTTACGGAAAGCGCGAAAGGCTCACCGCTCACCTGATCGTCCATGAGGTCAAAGGAACGACATACCCGGCCTGTTCACACGCCAACCAGGTTTCTCGTCGATTGCCGGGCACTCTCAGCCCGTGTCGTCTCCGGCCACCGCCACCGCACTCGGAACCACGAAGCGCCAGGCGTCGAGAACGATCTCGCGCAGGCGCGCCACGTCGAGCGCGTCGAGACGGGCCTCCACCCAGTGGAAGCGCAGGTCGGACGCACGCGGCAGCAGGAATACGGCCGGCTCACTCGTCACAAGAACCTCGCGCTCCTCCCGCGGGAACGCGAAACCGATCCTGGTCTGGTCGGCCGACACGGCGAGCCAGACCACCCGGCCGACCCGGAACTTCAACCGGCCGGCCGCCAGCATCTCGGTCGACCGGGGCAGCCCCCCGGCCACCTCACGAACGTCGTCGATGGTCACGCTCACCTTGTCCACCCTGCCTCACCCCAGAACGCCGCGCCACCACTGCGGCATCCGGCCCTGTCGGGCTGGTCGGGCCAGCGGGTTGACGCGTTATCGCCGCAGGAGCGAGACCATGACCCAGGCCACCGTCGCAGGAGGCAGCGGGCGGCTGACTCAGTCGAGCGGTTCGAGCTCGAGACCGTAGGTGAGCAAGGTGATGTGCGGCACCGGCATCCAGTCGCGGTCGGGAATGCGAACGAAGCCCAGACGGCGGTAGAGCCTTCCGGCGGACGTCATCGACGGCTGCGTCGAGATCACGAGGCGAGCACATCCCTCGATGGCGCGCGCCCGGTCGATGCAGGCTTGTACGAGAGCCTCGCCGACGCCCAGCCCGCGGCTGGTGCCGGCGACGGCCAGGGTGCGGAACTCGGCTTCGTCAGGGCGGGCCAGATCGGCGTAGGGCCCCGGGCCGGCCACGAAGGTGACTCCCCCGAGAACGGTGCCGTCGCCGTCGACGGCCACGAGCACCTCGGCCGTGGCCGCCCGGTCGGCGACGTCTCGCAGCACCCCGAGGTAGGGGCTGTCGGTTACGGCACTGAGCAGGCCGTCACCGACGTAGGCACTGGCGGTGATCTCACCGAGCGCCTCGAACTCGCTGGGTAGGGCCCGTCGCACCGCGACGTTCATGGTCGGGCGGCGATCAGGCCGCGAGCCGCCAGGCGAGAACTCCGAAGAGCACACCGAGCGCGTTGGTGGCCCAGTGCATCCCGACGCTGGCCCACAGGCTCCCGCTACGGCGGCGCAGTTCACCGGCGACGACCCCGCCGGCCGCGGTGAAGACGACAGTGCCCATGATGATGGCGATGTGCGCGAACGAGCCGAGACCCGAGACGGCGGCACCGACGGCGGCGTTGCCGGCCGAGCCGATGGCGGGCAGGACGTGCCACAGCCCGAACAGCAGCGACGAGCCGACGACCACCTTCCACATCCGCAGGTGGCGGGCCAGGGCGCCCCAGAGCACCGAGCGGAAGGCGACCTCTTCGAGCAGGATCGTGCCCACCGGGATGATGACGAAGGCCGTGAGCAGCGCGCCGGCCGGAGGCAGGTGGTAGCGCACATCGAGGAAGGCGCTGCGGGTGTCGGGGATGAGCACCCCGCCGAGGTAGATGATCGCGACCACGCCGATGACACCGAGGCCCCAGCGCACACCGGCGGCGTGCGTGTGGCGGGCCAGCCCGAGCTGCTCCCACGAGAGCCCCGTGGCACGGGCGAAGACCAGCAGGCCGACAGCCCCCAGCGGCCCGAGCCACATCGTGTCCCAGCCCAGCACGTGGTCGGCCACGTTGAGACCCACCAGGACGAGCACGACGACGACGGTGGCCCAGAAGGCCGGCCGGCGCAGCTGATTCGGTTCAGGAGCAGTGAAAGCGGAAGCGGAACCGGAGACGGCGGCAGGGGAGGGCGCGGTCGGTGCCGCTGAGGTTGTCATCCCTCATATCATCTCACGCCAAGGCATGCCTAACCCAATCGTGGGTCGGGCATCATGACGTCCGACGACGTTCGACCAGGCCCTTGACGTACTCGGCCTGACCGAGGTGCTTGATGGCGTCGTCGAGCACCGAGACGATGCGGACGGCGATGGTGACGGGCGGGTCCCACCGGTCGTCGATGACGGTGTCGTAGTCGTCGTCGGTGAGCGAGTCGACGAGCGAGAGGGTGCGGTCGTGCACGGCCGACTGGTAGCCGGCGAACAGCGCCGGGTCCGCGATCGTGAAGTCGCCGACGTCCGCCGACGACATGCCGTAGCCGATGGACGTGGGGTCGTACGGGAGCGCGAACCGCTCGAGCCAGCCCTGCTCCTTCCAGACCGGGTCGGCCTCGGCCAGACCGGCGATCTGCACGTCGGCCTGCCGGGCCAGGTGCCAGAGCAACCACGCGACGCTGTTGGCGTCGCCGTCCGGGCGCCAGAGCAGTTCGTCGTTCGAGAGACCGTCGACGACCGCCGGCACACCTTCGAGCACGCGACCGAAGCCGTCGCGCAGCAGAGACTTCGTGGTGTCAGCTCGAGAGGAGGTCATGTGATCCAGCATGTCACCGACCCCAGCGCGCACGAAGCCGGCCGGAGCACGCAAGCTCTTGCGCGCGAACCGACGAGCGACTCAAGCCGGCGGGGCGGCCGTGAAGTGGACGTTGCGAAAGCCCGAGCGCCACTGCGTGACCTGCCTGGCGATGGCCGCGTGATCGGCCTCGGGGTCGAGGCCGGCGGCAATGAAGCCGGCCAGCGTGGGCATGTCGGCAGCGGTCATGCCGAGACGGGCGACCTCAGGGGTGCCGAGCCGCAGGCCGTTCAGGTCACCGGGAACGGGGTCGACGGGCAGGCCGATGCCGCAGGCCAGCAGGTTCACCTTGCGCAGCTGACGGGCGGCCGTCTGACCACCGCCGTACCGGCCGGCGAGAACGGCGAACTGGTGCGACTCGGTGACCCCACGGTCGGCGGCGAAAAGGGGGATGCCGATCTCGCTCAGCGCTTCCGCGAGGCCGTGTGCGGTCGACACCATCGCGGCCGCGTAAGCGGTACCGGCCGCCAGCCAGTCGGCCAGGGTGACGGCGAGGGCGGCCGTCTTGCCGGCGTCGAAGTTGGCGGTCAGCCCCGGGTAGGCGATCGCCTCGATCCGTTCGGCCAGGTCGGGCTCGTTCGTGACCACCAACCCCCCTGGGGGGCCACCGAGGCTCTTGTAGGTGCTGAAGGTCATCAGGTGCGCACCCTGGTCGAGCGGGTTCGGCCAGGCCCCGCCGGCGAACATGCCGCACTGGTGGGCTGCATCGAACAGCACCTTGGCCCCCACCTCGTCGGCCACCTGCCGAATCGCCGCCACGGGGTGCGGGAACAGGTTCAGGCTCCCCCCGATCGTGATCAGCCGCGGCCGAACCTGCCAGGCCTGGGCGGCCAGGGCGTCGATGTCGACGGTGTACCCGTCGGCCCGGATCGGTGCTGCCACGGTCTGCAGCCCGTACAGCCCGGCCGCGCCGTCGGCGTGGTGGGTCACGTGGCCTCCGATCGTGGCCGGCGGCGCGATGATGGTGTCGCCCGGTCGGCAGGTGGCCATGAAGGCGTAGAGGTTGGCGAGCGCGCCCGACCCGACCCGGACCTCCGCGTAGGCGGCGCCGAACACCTGCGCGGCGAGCTGCGCGGCCAGCACCTCGATCTGCTCGATGGCCTCCAGACCGGTCTCGTACTTGTCTCCGGGATAGCCGAGCGAGGCTCGTGACCCGATGCGCGCCGACAGCAGCGCCTCCGCCCGTGGGTTCATCAGGTTCGTCGCCGGGTTCAAATTCAGGCATTCGACGTCGTGAATTCGGTGGCTCTCCTGCACGAGCCGTTCGACCTCGGCTTGCAGCTCGGCCGCCGACAGTGCGGCGGCGGGCCCCGCCACCGCTGCCACCCGGTCCTGGACGACCCCCGGCAGCCAGGGTCTGGGCGCGAGCGGGCGAAGGTGAGTGGCGGGCGACGTCGTGGTCATCGGAGGCTTCCTGAAGAACGAAGGGGCCTGGTTCGAGCCGGCCCGAGCTGGACGAGCATACGAGCCAACCTTAGGAAGCAGATCGCCCCCGCGCATCGAGCAGACGCCGAGACTTCCCCAGCGCGCCTCCTACCCTGGTAGGAGACAACGGTGAGGAGGCGGACGGGCATCAACCACGAGCTCGACCTGCTGGCCGAGGCGGTGCGTGCCAGCGCATTCCTCGACGACATCGACGGGCGAGTGCTCGGTTCCAGCGTGCAGGCCGACGACGCCGACCCGACCGGCGTGGCCGCGATCCTCACCCGTCAGGTCCCGGCCGACATGAGCGCGAGACAGCAGCGCTACGGCGTCGACCAGGCAACCGGTCCCATGCGCCTGCCCGCCGACCCCGGGCACAGCCCGGTCGCCCGGGTCTGCGTTCCGGTGCGCCACCAGCACCGCACCCCGCGACGAGAGCCTCACTGAGGACGAGTCGGTCTGGTCGGCCGCTCACCACTCGTTCAGCATCACCGTGGCCGTCCCCGTGCTGCCCTCACGTGGTGCCCGGCCCGCTGGAGTGTGAGCGAGGTTTCCGAGATCGAACGCTCCCTCGCATAGCTGCTCCGCAGCCACCGCGCCTGCGTGGCCGCGTACGCCGAACCTGACCACGCCACGGTCCTCCATCTGACCGTCCCCACCGGCGGCACCCATTCCGACGCCCACGCCCACGCGGTCGCTGAGTTAGGCCGACGGGTCAGCACCGCCGTCCTCACGCCTCCGGCCGTCACCGGCACTGCCTCGGCGAACGAGCTGCCCGAAGCTCTCGCCCACGCCCGCAATGCGGCGCGGTGGCAGCACTCGACCCTGCGCTGCCGTCCGATGCCACCTGGGCCGACATCAGACTCCACGCCATGGCCAGTGCCCTTTCTCCCGCCACCACTCCCGGCATCCTGACTCCCCTGCTCAAGCACCTGCGACTCCAGCGCGGTTCGGCGGGGTGAACGCCTGCTCGGGTGGTTCGCTGAGGTCCGCGGCGGGGGGCGGGCCGGCATCCGTACCGGTGCGGATGCCGCTGGCTCTGACCACTGGCTGGGGTCGCGCCGGCATCAGCCCTGTTCGTTCGGGGCTCGGGTCAGATGTCCCGAGCCAGGTACTCGACTCCGTCGACCGGCTCGGCCACGTACGGCTCTGCCGGCCCGTAGCCTTGTGCTCGTACAGCATCCGCGCCTCGGTCATCGTCGGAAGAGTGGTCAGCACCAGGCGACACAGACCGTTGCGTCGCGCCTGCTCGGTCGCTGCCTCCAACAGCCGCCGGCCGAAGCCCTGGCCGCGGTACTCGGGCCGCACGAACAGGCGGCGCACCTCTCCGATGGGCGCCACGAGCGCCCGCACGCCCACGCAGCCCGCCGGCTGTCCGTCGTCACGCGCGAGCAGCAACAGGCCCGGTGCGGAGTAGTACGTGCGAAGCTCGACCAGCTCCGTTGTCATGTCGTCGAATCAAGCGCAGACGTCGGCCGCTGACGCGTAGCCCTCGACCGCGCGGCGGTACTGGCCGAACAACCGACGTACGGCAGCGACCTCGTCGTCATCGGTCGCGTGCGACAGGTCCAGAGTCACCTGACGAGGCTACAACGACCACCGCCGGCCGGTGACTCAGCGCAGCGTCTGGTCTGCGTCATCGAGCGTCGTCGCACCGGTCATGATGGCGACGGCATCCTGCATGGAGTGGGTCTTGGGGCTGATCACGCCAGCGCTGCCACCGAGTCGTTGGATGTGGATGCGGTCGGCCGTCTCGAAGACGTTGGGCATGTTGTGGCTGATCAGGATGACCCCGAGCCCCTTGTCCCGCAGGTCACGCACCAGCCGCAGCACCTGACCGGTCTCACGAACGCCGAGGGCGGCCGTCGGCTCGTCCAGGATGACCACCTTTCCGCCGAACGCGCCGGCGCGTGCCACGGCGACGATCTGCCGTTGCCCGCCGGACAGGGTCTCGACGGCTTGGTCGATGTTCTGCAGCGTGGTGATCCCGAGGTCGGAGATGTGGTCGCTCGCCTGCTTGCGCATCGCCTTGGTGTCGAGCATCCGCAGCACCGACCCGGCGAGACCCGAGCGCCGGATCTCGCGCGCCAGGTAGAGGTTGCTGGCGATGTCGAGCGCGGGCGCGACCGCCAACGTCTGGTAGACCGTCTCGATGCCGGCCACCCGGGCGTCCTGGGTGGAGCGGAAGCGAACGTCCTCGCCATCGACCTTGATCGTGCCCTCGTCGGGGATCATGGCGCCCGACAGGCACTTGATGAGCGTTGACTTGCCGGCTCCGTTGTCGCCGATGACGGCCAGCACCTCGCCCGGGAAGAGCCGGATGTCGACGCCGCTCAGGCCGACGACTCGACCGAAGAGCTTGACCAGACCCGTCGCCTCCAGCACGGGGGTCTCCTGAGCCGACCCCGACCGGGAGCCGCCGGCGCCGCCGGCGCCGCTGGTCTCGGCAGCCGGTGCATCGTCGGCCGCCGGCGTGGATGATGCCGCGGTGCTCATGCTTTGACCCTTCTGATCCACTGGTCGACCGATACAGCGAGAATGACCAGGATGCCGGTGGCCAGCACCTGATAGTTCGGATCGACCCCGGCGAGCGCGAGGCCGCTCTGGAAGACCTGCACGATCAGCGCACCGATCAGGGTGCCGACGACCAAGCCGCGACCGCCGAAGAGGCTGGTGCCGCCGATGACGACGGCGGTGATGCTGAGCAGGTTGTAGTTCAGGCCCGCGTTCGGGTCTGCCCCGCCGACGCGGCCGCACACGATCCAGGCGGCGATCCCGACCGTGAAACCGGCCACGACGTAGGCGCTGAAGGTGACCCGCTTGGTGTTGATCCCGGCGAGGTCGGACGCCTCGGCGTCGTCACCCGTGGCGTAGAGGTGCCGGCCCCAGGCGGTGTAGCTCAGGGCGAAGCCGACGACGAGGTAGAGCAGCAGCATCAGCAACACCCCCCAGGTGACGCTGACGTTGCCGATGGAGATCGTCTTGCCGGTCACGAGCAGGAAGGCGTCGGGGTTCAGCGTGACGGTCTGGCCCTGCGCGTACAGCAACGAAAGGGCGGTGAAGATGGAGAGGGTGCCCAACGTGACGATGAACGGCGGCAGGTTGACGCGCGTGACGAGAAGGCCGTTGAGCACGCCGGTCAGGATCGCCACGACGATGCCGATGAGCAGGGCGATGAACCCCGGGACCCCCTGGTCGGCGTTCAGCTTCGCCATCACGAGGGAGGCGAGCACCATCGCCATCCCGATGGAGAGGTCGATACCCGCCGTCAGGATGATCAGGGTCTGACCCACGGCCAGGGCGCCGACCACGGCCATCTGCTGGACCATCAGCGAGAGTGCTTCTGGTCGCAGGAAGTTCGGGGCGACGATCCCGAAGACGATGACGGCGAGCACCAGCACCAGCAGCGGGCTGAGCGCCGGGTTGCGGTGCAGGATGTGCTGCACGCGTTCGAGGGGCGTGTGCTTCCGGTTGGCCAGCTGGTCCGCGGCTCCCGGGCTCTCGGTAGCGGTCGGGCTCATCGGAAGCTCCCTATCTTCTTCACTTGTCGCCCCAGCACGTGGCCAGGGCTTCGTCAGGGGTCTGGCTCTTCAGGCCGCGTACGGGAACCTTCACGACGAGCGCGGTGCCGGTGTCGAAGAAGTCCTTGCCGGCGGTAGCGATCGGCGCCCCCTCGCCTTGGGCGTGCTTGACCGTGGCCTCCACGCCGAGGGCAGCCATCTTGCCGGGGTACTGGGTGGCATTCGCGGCGAAGACGCCGTTCCGCACGTCTTCGATCCCCTGGCAGCTGCCGTCGATGGTGAACACCGGGGCTTGCTTCGCCTTGCCGGCCGCCGTGAGCGCAGCGTAGGCGCCCCGGCCGGCGGGCTCGTTGATCGTGTACACCACGTTGATGTCGGGGTTGATCGACAGGCACTGCTCCATCGCCCTCCGGCCGCCGTCGATGGCTCCCGTTGTCGGCAGGTGGCAGACGATCTGGTAGGTGCCGCCCGAGCCACCGGTGTACTTTCCGGTCTTGGCCTCTTGACCGTTGAGGTTGGGGTTGCCAGGGTCGATGCCCATCCCTTTGAGGAAGCCGTGGTCACGGTTGATGTCGACCGACACGACCTGGTCGTTGAACAGGTCGAGCATTGCGATGACGGCCTTCTTGCCCTTGAGGGCGGCCGCAGCGTACTGGCCGATCAGTTTGCCCGCCTGCTCGTTGTCGGTGGCGAACGTGATGTCGGCGGTCTCCTGGGGGTTGAGGGCGGTGTCGAGGGCGGCGACGAACAATCCCTCCGACTTGGCCTGGCGCAGGGCAGCGTTGACGGCGTCGCCGTTCGTCGTGATCAAGATGCCCTGGTCGCCGCGGGCGATCGCAGTGTAGATGGCGGTGATCTGGTTCTGCGTGTCGCCATCGACCACGCCGGCAGCCACCGACAGTCGCACGTTCAGCTTGTCCGCCTCCGCCTGCGCGTCCTTCTTCATCGCCACGAAGTAGGGGTTGGTCTGGGTCTTCAGGATCAACGACACCCCGACACGGTTGTCAGACGAAGCGCACCCCGCGAGCAGACCGCCGACCAGAGCCGCCACGCATACCGCCCAAGCCGACCTGCGAACCACCTTGTTCGCGGTGGGTGCTCTGACGGGGCCGTGTCTGATGCGAACCTCCAGGAGGTGAAGTCATCGTTTGATTCGTGCCTTTGATGACGCTATTCCTGCGTACTGCAGGTGTCAACGATTTCAGGGTCGCCCACCGTTGGCTCGAGCCTCTCGACTTTTCGTCAGAGGCGGTTGAGATAGTGGACGGATGGCCTATGACGTCAAGACCGTCCGCTCATACTTCCCCGCCCTGCAGGCAGGGGTCGCCCACTTCGACGGGCCGGGCGGCTCCCAGACCCCGGATGCCGTCGCCACTGCCGTCGCGACCACGCTGACCTCCTCGATCTCCAACCGCGGCACCGTGACGGAGTCGGAGCGCCGGGCCGACGCCGTCGTTGTGCAGGCCCGGGCCGCCATGGGCGACCTGCTTGCGGCCGACTCGGCTGGGGTCGTGTTCGGCCGGTCGGCCACCGAGCTGACCTTCCACCTCGCCCGAACCCTCTCGCGGGGGTGGTCAGCCGGCGACGAGGTCGTCGTCAGCCGTCTCGACCACGACGCGAACATCAGGCCCTGGGTGATCGCGGCCGAACGGGCGGGAGCGACGGTTCGGTGGGTCGAGTTCGACCCTGTGACAGGAGAGCTCGACCCGTCTGCCCTCGCTGATGTGGTCACCGGGCGCACTCGCCTCGTCGCCGTCACCGGTGCGTCCAACCTCATCGGTACCCGGCCCGACCTTCCTGCTCTGGCCGACATCGCGCATCAGGCGGGAGCGTTGTTCTGGGTCGACGGGGTGCACGCTGCCGCGCATGTGCTCACCGACCTGGAGGCCAGCGGTGCCGACTTCTGGGTGTGCTCGCCGTACAAGTTCCTCGGCCCGCATATGGGCGTACTCGTTGCTGCCCCAGCCCTGCTCGAGACACTGCACCCCGACAAGCTGGTGCCGTCGTCAGACGCGGTACCCGAGCGCTTCGAGCTCGGCACCCTGCCTTACGAGCTGCTGGCCGGCGCCACGGCCGCCGTCGACTTCCTGGCCGACCTGTCGGTATCGGGCGGGGATCCTACTCCGCAGAAAAGCCGCCGAGAGCGGCTGGTGGCCTCGTTCGCGGCGCTCGAGCAGCACGAGGACCGCCTGCTGGAGCGGCTCGACGCCGACCTCCGCACCCTTCCTGGCGTGACCGTTCACAGCAACGCGAAGCGGCGCACCCCGACCCTGCTGTTCACGGCCGAGGGCCATGACCCCCAAGCGATCCGCGCCGCCCTCGCGCAGGTCGGCGTCAACGCACCGGCGGGCCACTTCTACGCCTGGGAGTGCAGTCACCATCTCGGGCTCGGAGTCACCGGTGGCGTGCGGGTGGGCCTCGCGCCCTACACGAACGACGACGACGTCGAGCGTCTGGTCTCGGGGCTCCGCTCCATCCTTGGAGCCTGAGCGCCCCCGCCCCAGTCGAGTGGCCACTTTCGTACAGTCGAGTGGCCAGTTTCGTTCACAGTCAGTCGGTTTCGGGGGCGGGGCAGTGTCGGTGGTGGCCTCTAGAGTTTGAGTCATGAACACCAAGGGTTCGCTTCTTGAGAGGCTTCGGCAGCAGCTGGCCGACCTCGAGTCGAACCAGCGCCGACGTGGCGGGCCCGCGACGGCCGGGTTCTGGACCACCCCCAGCCCGGATGCCGCTGAGGCCGCCCCAGAGGCGACTGACCCGCCCTCGACGGCTGCCGCGGGATCGGGACGAGAGGATGCCGCAGGATCGGGACGAGAGGATGCTGCGGGGTGTGGCTCTCCCGAGAGGCACGGCTCTGCCGCGCCTGAACCTGAGGGGTCGCGGCCCTCACGCGAGTTTCCGGAGCCGTTGACGATCCACTGGGGCAACTGCTCGAAGGTGGGCGGGGCGTACGCGTCGGGGTTCGCGTTCGCGGCCGCGAGCCTGGACCGGCCCCAGATGGAACCCGATCGGATGAGCGAACCCGACCTGCTCGAGTCGGTCACCCAGCTCGGCGCGGTGCAGCACCACCGCGAGGGCAACCTGGTGCGCCTGGTGACCCAGCTCGAAGCCCGCGGGGTCGCGTCGCCGGGTGGCCTGTCTCGGGTCGACTGGTTACGCCGGGTCGACCCCACGTTGACCGCCAGCGCCGCCAAAGCAGTCATGACGTGTGCGGCCGCGTTCAACCAGCCTCGTTGGGCCCTGCTGCGCGAGGCCGTGACCGGCGAAAGCGCCCAGACCAAGCCCGACGGCGCTGATGGCAGCGCCGACGCCACCAACGCCGCCGGCGGAACGTATGGCGCCGGCGGAACGGATCCCACCGGCACCGACGGGCCCGACGGCAGCGGTGGCGGTGGGGCCTCGCCTGCCCCTCACGCGGAGCGGGTGACCGTGGGCAAGGCCGCGCAGGTCATCGACTTCCACACCCGGTTGAAGCCGGTCGCGGACCCCGATGACCTCGACCAAGCAGTGGCCCACCTGACGGAGCAGGCGGCCGGGTTGCGGTGGGAACAGCTCGGCCAGCTCGCCCGAGAGCTCGCCGACCAGGTCAGGCCCCCGAAGGACGCTGACGAGCACGACCAGCGGCGCCGTGAGGGGCGGGGTCTGTGGTTCACCGGCCCCAACGCGGCCGGGATGGTCGGGATGACCGGGACTCTCGATCCCGAAGGCGCTGCGACCCTCAAGGCCGCCATCGACCCCCTCAGCGCACCCTGCCCGTTGACGGATGAGGCCGGGGTGCGGATCGAGGACGACCCCCGGCAACCCCACCAACGCCGGATGGACGCCCTGCTCGACCTGAGGTGTGTCTGAGTTAATGTCCAGCTTTCGAGATCTTTCACCCAACATCGTGGGGTCCTCGGGTGGGTCGATTCTCTCGCTCGGCGCGGTGTCGGGCAAGTCGTTGTTGCCGGGCTTTGGCCATGCCGACGCGGCGGGCCTGACGGATCGCTTCGCCGCGGCCTTCGTGTTCGTCGTTGGGGGTGACATAGCCCAGGCCCTGGTGGAGCCTGACCGAGTTGTAGGCGAGCTGGATGGTGTCGAGCTCGGCCCGCAACACGGCCGGGTCGGTGATCGCGAGCAGGTGTGGCCACTCGGTCTTGATGGTCCCGTTCAGCGACTCGATCCAGGCCTGGTCGGTCGGTGTCGAGGGCCGGCCGAAGTGTTGCGCGATGGCCAGCAGGGTCATGAAGGTGCGGGTGTGCCGGGAGATCATCTGCGACCCGTTGTCGCTGACGGCCAGCAGGATCGGGGACAGCCCGTCGTCGGGGCCGGGATCGACCTGCCCGGTCCCGGCCCGCTCCATGGCGGCCTCGAGCAGGCCTTCGGCCTCCAACGCGGCGGTGAACGCGTTCTGCACCTGGGTGTGGGTCTCCTCGACCGAGACCAGATGGGTGAGCCACTTGCGTGAGATCAGGTCCTCGATGATCAACACCGTCATCGAGCACGCGGTGAAGTGCGTGCTGTCGTAGATCCAGATCGAGTTCGGGACCAGCGCCGCCCAGTCCGGGAACGGTGACTTGACCGACTTCCCCGGCTGAGGCCGGGGTCGGAAGTGCTTGTCTCCCAGGAGAAGCACGCGCCGCACGCTCGAGGGTGAGCACCAGAACCGGCCCAGGTACGAGCCGCGGTGAGCCAGTTTGCGGTGCGAGCGGTCCACCTCGGCCCAATCTCGACCTCCTGGGCCAACAGGCCGTGCACCGGGCCCCCACCCGGCCGGGCGTCAGCGAGGCGACCGGTCGCCTTTCGCCGGCGCCACCGGTTGGCTCGCCGCTCCGGCAGACCCAGGGCGCGACACCCCTGCCGCCAGGTCCAACCCGCTTCGAGCGCGTCGTCGAGCAACCCGAGCAGCTCGGACTTGGTGGCCGCATCGACCCGGTTCGGGACCTGGCCACTTAGCCCCAACCGTCTTTTCCCTCGGCCAACGTCAACTTCACGGCCAGCTCCTTGATCGCCTCCGACAGCCGGGCGACCTCCGCCTGGGACGCCGCCAGCTCGGCATCGCGGGCCTTGCCCGCCGCTCCCGGCTTGGACGCCGCCAACGCGGCCAGCGCACCGTCCTTGGCCACCTGCCGGATCCGTACCACCGTCGAGCGATCCACCCCGGCGGCCGCCGCGGCCTCGGCCATGGTCACCTCCTGGCGCAGCAGCTGCAACCAGATCTCGTACTTCTGCGAGGGCGTCAAGACCCGCTTCACGCCGCGTTTCCTGCCCGCCTGTGGAGCCTGTTCTTTTTCCATGACCTGATCCTCCTGTGGTGATCGGAAGACCCGCCAGATGTGGTGTGATCAAAACCGGGAAGTAGGACACGAACTCAGACGCAAAACAGACCTCATCGCCCGCGGCGTCTCGTCACCCGGTGAGGCACCGTGCACGGACAAGGCGAAGATCGTGGTCACCATCGACTTCGACGCCCTGCGCGACTACGTCGCGCACGGCTGCCCACCCCACTGGGCCGGACGAGACGGCAACCACGGCACGAACGGCACGACCAGCAGGAACGGCGCGGCCGGCACGAACGGCACGAACGGTGCGGCGGGTAAGTACGGGGCGGCGGGTAAGGGCGGGGGCGGGTCGTGCCTGAGCGGCGACGTCCTCAGTGCGGCGATGGTGCGCAGGCTGGCGTGTGACGCCGCCATCATCCCCGTCATCCTCGGCTCGGACTCTCAACCGTTGGACGTGGGCAGGGAGGAACGACTCGTCACCCGCGCCATGCGCACCGCGCTATGGCTGCGCGATGGTGGCTGTTCTTTCCCGGGGTGTTCGACCCCGGCGCAGTGGACCGATGCGCATCATGTGCGGCATTGGCTCCACGGCGGCACCACCTGTCTGGGCAACCTGGCGTTGTTGTGCCGACGGCACCACGTGTACGTCCACGAGAAGGACCTCACCGCGACCATCACCGACACGAGCGTCACGTGGCACACCTGGCAACACTGGCGCACCACCTTGGTCAGCGACCCACCACCAACCGCACCTTCGGCGTCGCCGACGCAACCCTGACCGATCGGCCGGGCCGGCACCGAACCATGCCCAGCATTCGCCGTCTTTCAACGGCATGCTCGACGTCGATCCGAACCCGACGCGCGTGGCACCGCACGCCCTTGCGTCACCCACGGGCGGGCGACGCGGGCACCCGGCAGGGCCGTCAGGATTCTGTTCTGATGGAAGGTATGAGCCCCCGCCCCAAGCCCCAGCCCACACCTCCCGGCAAAGAGTCGGTGTGGGAGTACCCACGCCCGCCCGCCGTCGAGCCCACCGGTGAACTCGTAGAGGTGCGGCTCGGCGGCGAGCACGTGGTCAGCACACGCGGCGCTCTGCGCGTGCTCGAGACGAGCCATCCGCCGACCTACTACCTCCCCGAGGCCGACTTCGCCGCGGGGGTGCTGCGCCCGACAGCAGGATCGACGATCTGCGAGTGGAAGGGTCGGGCCGACTACTTCGACGTTGTCGCCGGAGGCGTCACGGCGAAGCGGGCCGGCTGGCACTACCCCGACCCGGTGCCCGGATACGAAGAGCTCCGTGGGTACGTCGCCCTCATGCCGGGCCAGATGGGCTCGTGCCAGGTCGACGGTGAGCTCGTGCGCGCCCAGGAGGGCGGCTTCTACGGCGGGTGGATCACCGACCGGGTTGTCGGCCCGTTCAAGGGCAGCCCCGGAAGCTGGGGCTGGTGATGGCCGGTCGCGACCGGCCACGATGGGCAGGACAGGCACAGAGCTGCGGCCCGATGAGACGAGCCGCCGAGAGGAGCACACCATGCGGCTGGCGGTGATCGGTACGGGCGCCATCGGTGGCTACTTCGGTGGGCGCCTCGCAGCATCCGGGCACGATGTCACGTTCGTGGCCCGGGGGGAGCACCTGGTCGCCCTGCGCCGCGACGGGCTTCGCGTCGAGAGCTACCTGGGTGACATCGTGATCGACCCGGCCAGCGCGACCGACGACCCCACCGGGATAGGCGCCGTTGACGTCGTGCTGGTGGCGGTCAAGACCTGGCAGCTCGCCGACGTGCTGCCGATGCTGCCGTCGCTCGTCGGCGAGGGCACGGCCGTGCTCACGACGCAGAACGGCGTGGAGTCTCCCGACCGCGTCGCGGCCGTCGTGGGGCGCGATGCCGTGCTGCCGGGGGTCGCGAAGATCATCGCCTGGGTCGACGGACCAGGGCGCATCGCCCACCGCGCTGGGCCGGCCACTCTCGCCTTCGCGGAGTGGACCAACGGGTCGAGCGACCGGGTCGCCGCGCTGCGGTCGGCGCTGGTCGGCGCCGCGGTGGAATCGCCTGTGCCCCAGGATATCTGGGTGGAGCTGTGGTCGAAGATGTTGTTCGTCGTGCCGTTCGGCGAGCTCGGCGCCGCCCTCGACCTGCCCATGGGCCAGCTGCGCTCCGGTGAGAACACCCGCCGGCTGCTCGAGTCGGCGATGGGCGAGATCGACGGAGTTGCGCAGGCGTCTGGAGTGCACCTGCCCGACACCGTCGTCGACGACACGATGGCCTTCGTCGATGCGATGCCGGCCGAGGCCACGTCGTCACTGCAGCGCGACCTGCTGGGCGGGCGGCCGTCCGAGCTCGACGCGTGGACCGGTGACGTCGTGCGGCTCGGCACCGCCCTCGGCGTTGACGTGCAGCTGCACCGCCTGCTCTACGAGGTGCTCAAACGCCGGCATCCGAACGCGTTGCCCTGACCTCGCGAAGATCGGCGACACCCAAGGGGAGCGTCGTGCTCGACGTAGGTGAGATGGGCCGGTCCACTGGCTCGGCTCGTCCCCGTCACTGATCGCCCGTTGCGGTGTCGGGCTCGCCAGCGCTCATCGGACTGACGGCCGAGTGAGCTAGGTTCTGCTGTCCGTGGACTGGTTGCACGCGATCGCGACGAGGGCGACGCCCGTGGCGCACGGGCCGGCCCTCAGCACGCCCCAGCTCGTGGCCGTGCTCGTCGTGGCGTTCGTGGCGGTGGGCTTCGCCCCGTTCTGGCGGGTGCTGCGTCTGGCGGTCACCCTCGTGCACGAGCTGGGCCACGCCGTCGTGGGGATCGCGGTCGGCCGCTCGTTCACCGGCTTCGTGCTGCGCGGCGACATGTCGGGCCATGCCGTCACCCGTGGACCGGTGCACGGGCTGGGTCGGGTGACCACCACCTGGGCCGGATACCCCATGCCGGCCCTCGTCAGCGCGGGAACCATCTGGCTCGCCGGGCGCGGGTGGTCGGCTCCGGTCGTGACGACCGCACTCGCCGTGCTGCTGCTGGCTCTGATCCGGGTGCGGTCGGTCTTGACGGCCCTGGTCATGGTGGTCTCGATCGCGGCCACCTTCAGCCTCTGGTGGTGGCGCAACGACGCATTGCAGCCCCAGGTGCTGTTCGGCGCCGGCGTGGTGCTGCTCATCGGCGGGTGGCGCCACCTCCTCGCCGTGGTGCGCGATCGCGGCCGCGGCAGTGACCCCGCCGTGCTGGCGGGGCTGACTCCGGTGCCGCGAGCCGTATGGGACTTCTCGTTCGTCGTCGTCTTCGGGCTCGCCACCTGGCTGCTCGCCGCCGAGGTCGTCACCATCGTTCGCTGAACGAGCCGAACCACTCCGGACGATCCAGCGGCATCCCACCCGGACTCACCCCTTCCGCGCGTCGCGCGGCGCGTCGCGCATCTGGTGTCGTCAAACCCACCGCTTCCGCGCGTCGCGCGGCGCGTCGCGCAGCTGGTGTCGTCAGGACCGCACCGATTGCGCGTCGCGCGGCGCGACGCGCAAGGAGGAGCGGCGCGCCTGACGGGCCCGGGCCAGGCTCACGATGACCACCACGAGACCCGCACTGCCATAGGCGAGACCAGCAACCGGGGGCGACGTGGTGGCACCATAGGCCAGGTAGGCGGCCACGGCCACGGCCAGCCATTCGATCCGGCTGGTCACCACCGCGAGGGCGACGAGGGGCAGGGCGTACCAGGGGTAGCTCGGGGTGGTCGCGAGCAGCAGCACCCCGAACAGCACGAGCGCAGCCAGCACGGCATCCTCGCGCCTGGCGGCCGCCCGCGAGACCCACCACAGTGACCAGCCCGCCGTCACCGCCATGACCACGACGATCGCGGGAGTCAACCAGGCCTCGGGCAACACGAGACCCAGCACGGCGGCTCGACCGGCGTTTCCCTCCTCGGCCAAATAGCCGGGAAGGTACCCCAGCACCAGTGAGCCGGCGACGACCACGTGCGGCAGGTAGCTGACCGCCAGCGTGGCGACGCCCACCACCGGCGCCGGCAGGGCTCGCCGCAGCCGGTCGAGCGCCCCCGTTCCCCGCAGCGGAGCCATCGCCGGCAGCATCACCAGCGGCGTCAGCTTCACGGATGCCGCGAGCCCCAACAGCAGTCCGCCACCGACGACGGCGGCCCGGCGCCCTGACGCCGTCGTGAACACCCAGAGACCGGCCACCACCAGAGCCGTCGCCACGGTGTCGACGTGGGCGCCGTTGCCCGCCTCGAGCATCACGGTGGGGCAGCAGGCCCACCACAGCGCCCCGAGGGGGTCCTCTCCCCGACGGCGGCGCCACAACGCGAGGGCGCCGGCAAGGAGCACGGCGATCGCGGCGCTGCCGACCTGCAGCCCACGCGTGCCGAGCGACCACGGCGTCACCGCCGCGACGCCGGTGAACCAGGCCTGGGCCACCGGCGGGTAGATGGTGGGTACCCTCGGGCGGTTGATGCGGGTGCGGGGGTCATCTTGGGCGCGCGCCAACAGCGCGGACCGGTCGCTGGGCAGCGGCGTCGTGGTGAAGCCTGAGCGATCGCCGGGCCCGAGCCCGGGAAACAGCACCGGGTCACGTAGCCGGGCCAGCCGGTCGTCGAGAGGGGCGTAGCGATAGGGCGAGGTGCCCGACAGCTGCACCCGCCCGTCCCAGACGTAGCGGTAGGCGTCGCTGCTCGCGCGCGAGTCAGTCAGGATGCCGGGCAGCTGCACGAGCGCCGCCACCGCCACAACGACGAGCACCGGCCGACGCCAACGGAACTCACCTCGCCGCATCCACCAGGCCGCGCTGAGGCAGACGACCCACAGGCCCAGCACGAGCTGCCCGAACGACGCGTCAAGGGAGTTGCCCTGGCCGAGCGCCAGCACCAGTGCGTAGGCCCCCGCGCACACCACCGCGCCCACAGCGACCTGCACGGGTGCTCTCAGTCGTGATTCCAGTGGTGCGCGCACAACCCTTACCCCGCCTGACGCAGAGCGACGAAGGCGCGGCCGTCAACCCGCCAGTCCTCCACCGGAACGAAACCCGCGAGGGCAGCGAGCTGCACGAGCCGGCGCGCGCCGATCACCGACCACGGCAGCGGAGCCGAGCGCCGGCCATGGAGGTCGTGCAGGGTCAGTGTCGTCACCTCGTCGGCCGCATCGTCAGGGCTGATCTCGACGAGAGCCATCGCCCCGGCCCGCACCAGCTCGCGGCAGCGTCGCAGCAGACTGAGCGGGTCTCCGCCGATGCCGATATTGCCGTCAGCGAGCAGCACCGTGCCCCAACGTCCTTCGCCAGGGAGCCGGTCGTTGATGTCGCGAAAGAGCGCACAGACGCCGCGTTGTGACGTCTGGTCGATGGCGCTGCGCGAGATGTCGACGCCGAGCACCGGGATGCCGCGGCTCGCGAGCGCCTCGACGAACCGCCCTGGGCCGCAGCCGATGTCGAGCACCGGCCCTTCGCAGCGTGCGGCGAACAGCTCGTCTGCGCTCGACATGCGCGACCACGCTGAGACGTCGAGGGGCCGGCATCCGACACCGGCTGACCATGTGTCGTCGGCGCGGTGCAAGGGACCGCGGTGCACCCTGACCTCGACGCCCCCCATGGCGGCGTCGAACAGCGTCGACGGGTGGCAGGGGGTTTCGGTGAGCCGGCGGTGCAGTCGGCCGAAGCGGCTGTCGGGGGCAAGGGCGGCGACCGCGCGCGCATCAGCGGGCTCGTCGACGTCGAGCAGCGTCGGCAGCAACCGCACCCGCAGACCGAGCAACCGCAACCGGCGCAGCTGGTCTGCCCCGGTGTGGTCGGTCGACATCGGCACGCCGCGGATGGCGCCGGGCTGGGGGCAGCGGAGGCCGATGCACCAGTAGCCCCCGTCGTACGACATCCCGAGCACGGCGTCGGCGTCGCCCCAGTCGATGTCGAGATCGACGGCTCGAACCTGCGGCGTATCCATCCCGACCAGAAGGGTCGGCTGGTCGGTCTGCCCAGCGAGCAGGTCGTCGAAGATGTTCTGCAACCGTTCGTCGAGCCCCTTCCCTCGCTGCGCGAGCACCCTCGCCTCCCGCGGGAGCCACGCCGTGACCGGTCCGTCCCAGGCGATGACGGTCTGCCGAACCGCTCCGGTCGCGACCGCGTCGGCGACTGCAGCGAGGGTGTCCCGGATCGCCGCGGTTGCCAGAGCCGCCGCCTCGGCCGCCGTGAACGTGGGTGTCAGTCGGGTCTTCACCTTGCCCGGCACCGGTGACTTTGCGAGCACGACGACCGTCTCAGTCGCGGTCGCCAGCACCTGCATCGGCGCTGCGCTCATCGGGCCAGCACCTTGGTCATGTCGCGAACCGCCCGTGCGGCGCCGAGAGGGGTGCCCGTCACCTTCGACCGCCCGGCCCGAGGGAGGTAGTCGACCTCGACCTGGGTGACCCGCCAGCCCGCCTCCGCCGCTCGCACGACGGTCTCGAGCGGATAGCCCGATCGGCGGTCGTCGATGCCGAGCGCCAGCAGGTCAGCAGCCCTGGCGAGTCGCATCGGGCCGACGTCTCTGAGGCGCAAGCCGGTTCGACGGTTCAGCCGGTGAGCGACCACCCGGTTGGCAACGCGAAGGTGCCATGGCCACGCCCCGCCGCTCAGCGGCATCCGGCGGCCGACGACGAGGCAACCCTGGCCCGCCTGGCCACGGGGGTCATCGATCATCGCGACGAGTCGCGACAGCTGGCGGGGGTCGAGGCTCGCGTCGCAGTCCATGAACGCCACGAGAGGGGCCGAAGCGGCGAGCAGACCCGCGTGGCAGGCCGCGCCGTAGCCCCGCTCGGGGGCCGACACCACGGTGGCGCCCAGCCGGCGTGCGAGCTCGTCCGACCCGTCGGTGCAACCGTTGTCCACGACGATCGGGTGGGCCCAGCCGGGCATCCGTCCCAGCACCCAGGGCAGGGCTTGCGCCTCGTCGAGGCACGGCAGCACGACGTCCACAGCGGTCACGGTCTGACCCTAGGGACTTGGCGGTCGCGGGCTCGCCACTCGTCGATGACGAAACTCTTACGGCGAGCCGCCCGGAGGCGCCGGCCCGTCTGTGCCCGACCGGCAGGGCCTACGCTCTCAACCATGGTGGCCACGGTGCTGCTCGTCGAGGACGACCCGACCGTGTCGGGCGTCGTCGAGGCATATCTGCGCAAGGCCGGCTACGACGCGGTGGTCACCGGCGACGGCGAAGCCGCTCTGCAGCAGTGGGCTCAGCGCCGGCCCGACGTCGTCGTGCTCGACATCATGCTGCCCGGGATGTCGGGGCTCGACGTGCTGCGCCGACGCCGAGCCGAAGACGACACCGCGGCCGTGATCATTCTCAGTGCCCGCGGCGAGGAGGACGACCGGCTCGTCGGACTCGAACTCGGGGCCGACGACTACATGGTGAAACCGTTCAGCCCGCGCGAGCTACTGGGCCGCATCCAGGCCCTGCTGCGCCGTGTCGAGCGGCTGGGAGCCACGTCGCTGCTGCCCACTCGGCTGCGGTGCGGCCCCCTCGAGGTCGATCTGCGCAGCCGGGCGGTGACCGTCGACCAGCGACCCGTCACCCTCACGCACCGCGAGTTCGACCTGCTGGCCTACCTGATGACCCATCCCGGTGAGGCCTTCAGCAAGGAGGCCCTGATGCGCCGGGTCTGGGGCTGGGACTTCGGCGACACCTCCACGGTCACCGTGCACGTGCGTCGCCTTCGGGAGAAGATCGAGGCCGACCCGTCTGACCCCGCCCTCGTGCTGACGGTGCGCGGCGCCGGCTATCGGTTCGACGGGGGGGTGAGCGTGGATGGGTGACATGGGTCAGATCGTGGGCTTCACCGCGCTCGCCTGCGCCGTCACGGCCCTGCTCGGCGGCCTGGCGCTGCGGGCGGTTCGCGCCCGTTCGCTGCTGTGGTCGATCGTCGTCGCTGCGCTGGTGCCGCTCGTGGCCGTGTCGGTGTCGGTGCTGCTCAACGTGCGCCTGATGTTCATCTCGAGCCACGACTCGACCGCAGTGTCGGTGGCGCTGGCCTGCGCCACTGTCATCGGGGCGACGCTGTCGTTCGTGCTCGGACGCCGGGTGGCCACCGACTCGCGCATGCTCGCGACCGCCGTGCGTGACCTGGCACTGCCGCGCCGACGCAGCACCACGGCATCCGTCGAGGCCAGGAGTGGCCCGGTCGCCTCGGCCGAGATCAGCACCCTCGCCGCCGAGCTCGACCTGACCCGCACCCGGCTGGAGGCCGCGCAGCAACGGGCCAGCGGCCTTGAGGACAGCCGACGCGAGCTCGTGGCGTTCATGTCGCACGACCTGCGCACGCCGATGGCCGGCCTGCGCGCCCTCGCCGAGGGTCTTGAGGACGGCGTCATTGACGACCCCCCGGCGGCACTGAAGCAGATGCGCCAGACCGTCGACCGGATGAACGGTCTGGTGAGCGACCTCTTCGAGCTGTCGCGGCTGCAGGCCGGCACGACGTCCGTCACCCCGCAACGCGCCATGGTCGGCCTCGCCGAGCTCGCCCAGGACATCGTGGCCGAGCTGGGTGCGCACGCCACGCAGCGCCAGGTGACGCTGCGTCTCGACACCGCCTCTGACGACGACCGGCTCGCGGTGCGGGGCAACGGCGAAGAGCTCGCGCGGGCGTTGACGAACCTGTTGGGCAACGCGATTCGCCACACCGCGCCGGGAGGCTCAGTGGTGCTGTCGGCCCGGCGCGGCGACGACGGACAGGTCCACATGGCGGTGATCGACGAGTGCGGAGGCATCGACGCGGGAGACCTGGCGCGACTCTTCGACATCGGTTGGCGTGGCGCCCCTGAACGGGGAACGGCCGATGCGGGTGCCGGGCTCGGGCTCGCTATCGCGAAGGGCGTCATCGAGGCCCACGACGGCTCATTGGGAGTGTCGAACGTGCCCGGCGGTTGCCGCTTCGACCTCGTGCTTCCGCACCAGTCTGCCGAACCCGTCTGACCACGACACCACCTGCGCGACGCGCGGCGCGACGCGCACAACAGGTCACGCTCACAACACCAACCGCGCGACGCGCGGCGCGACGCGCAGTCGGGGTTGGTGAAAGGTCGTCGTCGGATGCCGCTCAGCTGAAGGTGAGGCCCCGGACACCCTCGTCGAGCGAGACGGTGGCACGCCAGCCGAGCTCTTCGGCGATGCGATCGCTCGAGGCGGTGACGTGCCGCACGTCGCCGAGACGGAACTGCCCCGTCACCACCGGTTCGGGGCCACCACGAGCCTGGGCCAGCGCCTGCGCCAGTTCACCGACCGTGTGCACCACCCCAGACCCGACGTTGAAGGCCCGATGCCCGCTGGTGTCGGCCTCGGTCGCCACGGCGAACGCCGCCCCGACGTCGCTCACGTGCACGAAGTCGCGCCGTTGGCCACCGTCCTCGAACACCCGGGGTGCCTCGCCCCGGTCGAGCGCCGACGCAAAGATGGCTGCGACGCCGGCGTAGGGCGTGTTCTTCGGCATGTGCGGCCCGTAGACGTTGTGCAGCCGCAGCGACACCGCCGACCCGCCGGTCTCGCGCGACCAGACGGAGGCGAGCTGCTCCTGGGTGACCTTGGTAACGGCATAGGTGTTGCGCGGGTCGAGCGGGGCGTCCTCCCCGACCAGCCCTGCTGCCAGCGGCTCTCCGCACACCGGACACGCGGGGTCGAAGCGTCCGTGCTCGAGCCAATCGCGGGTGCGAGGTGCTGGTGGCATCACCCCATGCTCGGCGCAGGTGTAGCGGCCCTCTCCGTAGACGACCATCGAGCTCGCCTGCACGAAGCGCTCGACCCCGGCCCGGGCCGACGCCCGCAACACCGTGGCCGTGCCGAGGTTGTTGCTCGACACGTAGTCGTCGATGTCGTCGATGTCGAGCCCCAGCCCGACCTTGGCGGCCAGGTGCACGACCACGTCGACACCACGGCACAGTCGCGTCACCGCATCGAGGTCGCGAACGTCGCCGACCACCAGGTCGAGAGCCGACCGCCGGGCAGGGGGAGACGTGGCGATCCCCTGCAGCCGGGCGCGGGCCGCCTTACCCCCGTCACGGTGCACGTCGGGGCGCAGCGAGTCGAGCACCGTCGTGGCGTGCCCACGCTCGACGAGGTGGGTGACCACGTTCGTGCCGATGAACCCGGCGCCCCCGGTGACCAGCACCCTCAGGCCTGTCGTCACCGGATGCCGCATCCGGTGGTGGGCTTCACCCGTGGCCGCATGCGCCACAACCTACCTCGGCGCCACCGGCTCAGTTGAGGTTCATCGGGCGGTCGGGTGGCGGCGCCACCGCGCCCAAGGCCTCGGCGAGGGCCCGTTCGCGACGCACGAGACGTAGCGACAGACGCAGCCGCGCCTCGGTGTCGTCGCTCGCGAGCAGCTGCTGACGCTCGCCGAGGTCGAGGTTGACGACGTTCGGCAGCCAGTACGACAGCTCGCGGTTGTCGTCGGGGGGTGTCTCGTCGTCGTCGTCGGCCGCGGTCGCGCGGCGGAAGGCGGCGATCTCACGCCGCAGCCGGGCGGCCAGGTCGTCGAGGGCTCCCCGGTCACCGTCGACCTCGTCAAGCCAGCTGACCTCGCCGGTGAAGTAGTCGGTGCCTGCGTTCTCGATTCCCTCCAGCCTGAAGCGTTCGGTGCCCTCACAGACGATGAGGAAGCGCTCGTCGCCCAACGAGGCTGCCTGGGTCAGCAGCGCAGCACACCCGACCTGATGCAGCGCACGTACGCCGTCGTCACCCACCTCGAACCCCTCGCGGATGGCCAGCACCCCGAACACTGGGGGACGCTCGCCCTGCCCGTCGACGATGTCGCGCAGCATCGCGACGTAGCGCGGCTCGAAGATCTGCAGGGGGAGCCGGGCGCCCGGCAGCAACACGGTGCCGAGCGGGAAGAGCGGCAGGGAGGCCATGTCTTCAGCGTAGGTCGGAAAGACGCTGCGCGTCGGCATCGACCGGTGCCAGCATCATGCCCCGTCGAGAGGGCAATTGGTGTCGTTCACGAACGTGGGACCCTACGGCCTCCGAACAGGTGGGGATGCCGCTGAGCGCGGGTCGCCGCCAGCCGACGGGTCTCGGCGGCCCGAGTACCGCAGCGCCCCGATGGGCAGACGCCGAGACCCCCGGGTCGGCGGTGGCCGGCCCGGGGGCGTCGGTCGTTCGGTCAAGCAGTGGTCGTTCGATCAAGCGGCGCTGATCAGCGGCTCATCGCGTTGAAGAACGAGGCGCCGTTGGGCGACCCGACACCGGTCACGTCGTCGTAGCCCTTCCGGACGTAGATCGACTCGGTCTGGTTGATGGTGCGCAACGAGGTCAGCAGGCCGTCCTTCTTGTTGACGCCGTTGGCGTAGTCGACCCGAACCACGGCGTCGGTGACCCTGCGGGAGTGGTTGACGTCACGGAAGGCGTGGGTGCCGGCCAGCTCGTAGAGCCGTGGGTTGAGGAAGCCGAGTGACGCGCCTCGGGTCTGGTTGGCCACGGCCACCATGCCGGCGAAGAGCGGGGTGGAGAGCGACGTGCCACCGATGCGGTACTGCGAGTAGCGGGCTTGGCCGTTCGGGAAGGTCTGCGTCTGGCCGACGAGGAAGCCGGTCTGCGGGTCACCGACCATTCCCACGTCGGGCACGGCTCGGTGGGCGCCCTGTCCGAAGTAGTTCGAGATGCTCGCCGGGACGACGCCCTTCTGGTACTTCGGCTGCGCGAAGAGTCGGCTCGTTCCACCACCGCCGCCGTAGACGTAGGCCGGGGGCCTCGGCTTCCATTTGCCGTTGGTGAGCACCGACTTGCCCGTGCCCCAGCCCTGCTCCCAGCCGTAGCCGTTCGAGGCCGTGACAGCGAGTGAGGTGCCACCAACCGCGGTGACGAAGGGGTCAGAGGCTTGGTAGTCGACTTGGCGCGAGCCGGTGTTGGCCACCTCGTCACCGTTGTCTCCTGACGAGAACAGGAGCGAGACGCCTTGAGCCGCCGCCTGCAGGGCCGACTGGTGCTCGGCCTGGATCTGGGCCAACGGGGGCTCACCCGTATTGCCGTAGGAGTTGGAGATGACCTGGGCCAGGTCGTTGTCGAGCACCGTGTTCACGGCCGCGACGATATCGTTGTTGTTGCACGACTGGGCGCCCACGTAGAGGATGTTCGCGCCCGGTGCCGTGGCATGCACGGCTTCGACGTCGAGGGTCTCCTCGCCGTACCAAGAGGCCGCCCCGCACGAATCGGTATCGGTATACGTCGCCGGCTTTGACTGGCTGAACTGGTAGCTGCGCAGCGGGTGACGCGCGTCGTTCTTCTTCGCATACGTCGAGGCGTCGGCGAAGATGGTCGGGGAGGCATAGGCGTCGACGATGGCCACCGTGGCGCCGCGGCCGTCATGCCCTTGGCTGAGGGCGGAGTCGACACCGTAGGCACCGCGCACCTGGGCCGGCTTGTAACCACAGACGGCGTACGGCTGCGGGTTCTTCTCGATCTGCGGTAGCGATGACGCGATCTTCTGACCGTAGAAGGTCGAACAGGGCGCCGCGTTGCGGAAGACCGCGGTCGGCGGGGGGAGCGTGTCGGTCGGCTTGCTGCCCTCGCGGGCCGCCAGCGAGAGGGCCTGCGCCTTGGCGGTAGCCGTAGCAGTGGCCGTGGCGGCCAGCTCGTCACCGGCCCCGACGTGGGTGGGCTTCGACACCGCAGTGCTGTCGAGCCCCGATACGCCCGCGACCAGGCCCGCGATCGCGGTCGGAACCGACACCGGCGCGCTCGGCGCGGTCGCAGTTCCTGCTGCCGTGCTGAACGTCGAGAGCTGAGTGCCGAACGCTGCGTTCGCCTGAGCGGCCGTGCCGTCGAAGGTGATGAAGCGGTGGTTCTTCGGCGTGCCGGTGACCGTGAAGCCCTGCGACCTGAGCCACCTCGCCACGACCGCAGCGTCGGCATCCGTCGGGGCGAAGCGTGAACGCCACTGCGCTGCGGTCACGTACTTGCCGTAGCTGGAGCTGCTCGGGTCGGACACGGCGGTGGCGAAGCTCTCGGCTCCGGAGGCGTTGCGCAGGTTGAGCACCACCGACAGGTGCAGACGTGCGGCGCCATTCTGGGCACCGGTTCGCCGAGCGTGCGCGGTCCAGTTGGGGGCGTTGTCGACGATACGACGGCCCCCTGAAGTCGCGCTGGTCGCGCCCGCCGAGGTGGCGGTTGCGATGCCGACTGTGGCTACAGCCAGTCCGAGGCAAGCGATCGAGCCGATCGCCGCCTTTCCGAAAACACGCTTCACAGGCATCTCCTTGATTCATCAACGATGGTGAAAGGCCGTCGTCGCGCACGGATATTCACCCGGCGCCGCGAATCTACGCTGAATCTGTGCGTTTTCAATGGGGAGACAGACGGTATTATTGGCAGTCTTCTTTGTTGGTTCTTTCAGCCTTTTCTAAGGTTTACATGCATCAACAATGGACGTGCCATGTGCCGAATACATTCTTGTCGTTGTCGTTGTCGTTGTCGGCGTCGTGGCGCTCGCGCGACGCCGACACTGCCAGTCAAAACTGCCCGCCCGAATGTTCGGTTCGTCAACGTCAGAATCCGACGCGTGATCTTGGCGTCGAGGACCAAGGGTTTGTCGCAAGCGCTCAGTGCTGCTCTTTCGGGCACCAGTAGGTCGTGCGGCTGCCCACCGTGGCCCGTTGCACCTCGGCGCCACAGCGGGGGCAGTGCCCGGCGCGGGTGCGGTGGGGGATGAACGTTCCGGTGTGCACGCCACCGTGGGCGATCGCGGCCCTCGTGGCCTTGCGCAGGGCCCGGCGCAGCGCCGCCAGCTCGTCGTCGTCCAGCTCGTCGGCAGGCCGCTGGGGTGCGATGCCGGCCTGCCACAGGGTCTCGTCGGCAAGCAGGTTTCCCACCCCGGCGACGACCGACTGGTCGAGCAACCGGGCCTTCACGGGCGAGGACCCGCGACCGAGCCGGTGGCGAAACTGCTCCAGAGTGATCGCCTGCGCATCCGGGCCGAGCGCCGACCGGTCGGGGTCGAGGCGAACCCGACCGAGCCGGCGCTTGTCGAAAAGCCGCAGCTCACCACCGTCGGCAAACGTCAGGGTGAAGCGGTTCCAAGCCGGGTTTCGCGGATCGAGCACCCCCTCCGGGTCGGCCGTGCCCAGGTAGTCCCCGCCCTGGGTCGGCGTTCCCGGGCGTCCGCCGGGACCATCGGGGCCGGTGATCACGAGGCGACCACTCATGCCCAGGTGGATCGCCAGCTCTGGCCCCGCCGTTCGGGACCGGCCGATTCCGGAGGTCTCGCACCACAGGAACTTGCCCTGACGATGGGCCGAGACCAAGCGACGGCCCACGAGCGCCTCCCGGATCTCACCCGGCGAGTGTGGACGGCACTCGTAGGTGTCACTGTCATCGACGTCAGCGATCTTGCGCCCCAGCCCTGCTCGCTCTATCGCCGCGCGGGCGCTCTCAACTTCGGGCAACTCGGGCACTGGACCAGTCTCCCATCTCGCGGCCGTCGGCGCGGAGGCTGCGAACGGGCCGGCGCCCCGCGGCTCGGGCTTGACGAAGAGCCGCCTGTCAGCCGAGGAAGATGCGGTGACGCACGCGGTGGCTATCGAACAGGCGACGCACGTGGGCGGGGTCGTTCTCCCGGGTGAGCAAGTCGGTCCAGGTCATGAACCAGGCCCACTGGCGTTGCTGCTCCAGGGTCTGGGGGGTGGGCAACACCCCTACCTCGCCCAGGGCGACCGGCCGGCCGTCGGCCAGGGCCACCAGCTCATCGTGGTGCGACTGCCGGTAGTCGTTCGCGTACACGTCGGCGGCCAGCACGTCCACGACGTCGTGGCCGGGGTAGAACCCGGCGTAGGCGGCGGCATCCGCGCGGGGCGCGTTGGCGTTCCACACCCAGAGCAGGTTGTCGAGCCGGTGCCCGGTCACCAGACGTTCGTGGAGCTGCCGATAGAGGGCGGTGTACCCCGCATCCCCGTCACGCCCGCCCCACCAGAACCAGCTGCCATTCATCTCGTGGTACGGCCGCCAGAGCACCGGCACCCGGGCTTCACGGAGCTGGATGAGGAAGGCGGCGATCGTGTCGACCTGAGCCACCCAGCGGGCGTGGGTGGCGGTTCCCTCGGTGAGCAGGTCGTCCCAATCAGCCTGCGGCAGAGGGCCGGCGCAGATGCTGCCGTCGAAGGTGACCGGCTCGTTCTCGGTCGGTCGGACGGCATGCCACATGAGCGTCACGATCGAACCCGCCCGGTGCTGTTCGATCGCCTCGTCGATCACGGCCTGGCGAAAGCTCACGCCGTCCATGTCGCCGTCGGCGGCGAAGCCGAAGTCCTGCCCCCACACGGCCGGGTAGTGCCCGGTCAGCTCGGCCGCCTGGTCGCTGTACGCGGACCGCTCTCGCGGGGTGTTGTGCTGGCCCGACAGCACGTGGGTCCCGGCCGTTGCCTGGATGCGGGCCAACAGGTCGCGCGCCTCGGCGGTGGCTGCCGGGTTGACGGGCTCACGGTGGCGTGGCTCGAACACGGTTGCCTTCCAGAGTCTTTGTCGGATGCCGTCTGCGGCGTACGCCTTCTCATCAACCTAGGCGCATGCCTCTCCATCGACCAAAGCAGGCCGAGGGCGATGGGTCCGACCGTCATCAGACGTTCCACAGCCGACTTCGAACTCGCGTCAGATGACACCAGATGAGGACTCAATGGGCCAGACATCATTCTCGAATCAGGGGCTCGGCAAAGTCGTCATGCGGTAGTCAGGAGCTCGATCGGGCGTC
>JAKDLG010000124.1 GCA_030452985.1 Humibacillus sp. | reverse complement strand
CGGAGGATTCGCATAGTGGCCTAGTGCGCACGCTTGGAAAGCGTGTTGAGTGAAAGCTCTCAGGGGTTCGAATCCCCTATCCTCCGCCGGCACCGAAGACACGAGGCCCCGACCCTGACCGGTCGGGGCCGATCGTGTCTTCGGACCTGCTTTACCCGCCGCCGCGCGACCTGACAACATCGATTCATGACGCTCGCCTCGCTGCATCAACGGAACGTGCTCAAGGAGACCGACCTGACGCCCGACGAGTTTCGGGCATTGCTCGACCTTGCGGCGGCGCTCAAGTCGGCCAAGCAGCAGGGCCGCGAGCAGCGCCGGCTGGTCGGCAAGAACATCGCCCTGGTCTTCGAGAAGACCTCGACACGCACCCGTTGCGCGTTCGAGGTCGCGGCCGCCGACCAGGGCGCCAGCACCACCTACCTCGACCCCGTCGGTTCGCAGATCGGCCACAAGGAGTCGATCAAGGACACCGCGCGCGTGCTCGGCCGCTACTACGACGGCATCGAGTTTCGCGGCTTCGCCCACCACACGATCGAGACGCTGGGCGCCTGGGCCGGAGTGCCGGTGTGGAACGGGCTGACCGACGAATGGCACCCGACGCAGTCGCTGTGCGATGCCTTCACGATGCGCGAGCACGTCGACAAGCCGGACGCCGAGATCGCCTACGCCTACATCGGCGACGCGCGCTTCAACGTGGGCAACTCACTGCTCGTCACCGGGGCCATGCTCGGCATGGACGTTCGCATCATCGCGCCGAAGAGCCTGTGGCCGGCAGCTGAGATCGTGGTGGCGGCCAGGCGGTACGCCGCGCAGACCGGCGCCCGGGTGACGCTGACCGACAACGTCGGCGACGGGATGCGTGGGGTCGACTTCGTGCACACCGACGTCTGGGTGTCGATGGGTGAGAGCAAAGACGTCTGGGCCGAGCGCATCGACCTGCTCGGGCCCTACCAGGTCAACGCCGCGCTGCTCGCCCTGTCGGGCAACCCGGCCGTGAAGTTCATGCACTGCCTGCCCGCCTTCCATGACCTCGACACCGCGGTCGGGCAGGAGGTGCACGAACGGTTCGGTCTCAAGGAGCTCGAGGTCACCGACGACGTCTTCGAGTCGGCGGCGTCGATCGTGTTCGACCAGGCCGAGAACCGCATGCACACCATCAAGGCCATCCTCGTCGCGACGATGGCCGACCCCGAGGCGGCGGGTTCGCTTGCCGCCGGCTGAGATTCGAAGGCTCCAGGTGCCGGATGCCGTGGGCTCCGACGGGTGGGCGGAGTTCGTCGCGTTCGCCGACCACGTCAACGCCGTCCAACGGGAAGTGGAGGGCGAGCACGCCCTGATCCGGTCGCCTGAACAGGTGCTGCTGTCCCAGCAGCACCAGGACTACCTCGAGAAGCCCGTCTGGGTGGCTCTCGAGGGCGAACAGGTCGTGGGATCGGCCCGCGGGCGTCGACCGCTCGACGACGGAGCCGCCGCCCTGTTCGCGCAGATTGCCGTCGCTGCCGACCGCCGACGCCGGGGTATCGGCACCGCGCTGCTCGACCGTGTCGTCGAGCACGCCGGACACTGGGGGTGCACCACCCTCCAGTCGTTCGTCGTGCACCCGAGCGACCCTCTGGCGCCATTGGTTCCGGCTGCCTCAGGCTCGGGCGGGGTGCCTGCGACCAACCCCGAGACCCGCTTTCTCGTGCGGCACGGCTTCACCCTCGAGCAGGCCAGCCTCGGCTCGACCCTCGCCCTGCCCGTCGACCCCGACCATCTCGATCAGGTCGAGAAAGAGGCGCGGCGTCGCTCGACCGGCTACGACATCGTCACGTGGCAGGCCCCCACCGCGGCCCACCGGATCGACGATCTCGCCCTGCTGCGCCGGCGCATGTCGACGGATGCCCCGTCGGCCGGCCGCGACGCCGACGAGGAGCGCTGGGACGCCGCCCGCACCCGGCAGCACGACGCGATGCAGGTGGCGGCCGGGCGAACGGTGCTCTACGCCGGGGCGGTCCACCGGGCGTCGGGTCAGCTCGTCGCCTTCACCGAGCTGTGGCTCGAGGCCGACCCCCAGGTCGTGCCCGACCAGCTCGACACGCTCGTACTCCGTGAGCACCGGGGCCACGGGCTCGGTGTGCTCGTCAAGGTCGCCAACCTGCGCCGGCTCGTCGCGGTGCGACCCGGTTCGTCGCTCATCAAGACCTTCAACGCCAGCGAGAACGAGCACATGGTCGCGATCAACCGGCGGCTCGGCTTCGTGCCCTGGATCGTCTCGGGGGCGTGGCAGAAGCGCCTACCCGGCTGAGCGGCATCCGATGGAGTTTCTACCCCGATCTGACACCGGTGCGAGCCGCTGAACGCTATCAAGTACGTTAGGTACTTGACGTACGTAAGACGGAGGCCGACCATAGAGTGAATCCTCGAAGGAGCCACATCATGACCTCGCGCCACTTCACCTCGTACACCCAGGCCCGGCAGCAGTTCCGGGCTGTGCTCGACGCTGCCAGCAGCGGCGTCGTCACCACGATCGAGCGTGACGACGAGCGCTTCCTGGTGGTGTCGGCCGAGCAGCAGCGTCGAGATCTGGCGGCCCTGCGCCCTTCGCGCGCATCGGTTGTCGCCGAAGGTGGTGGTTGGGCGATCATCCTGCCCGGCCTGCCGGTACACGGCGACGGTGAGACCTTCGACGAGGCCATCGACGACGCCCTTGTCAGCTTGCGCGAGTACGCCGAGGACTGGAACACCCGGCTGCGCAGGGCGCCGAACCACGCGCAGAACCATGTGCTCGCCGAACTGATCGAGCTCTCTGACGACGACCAACTGCGCGAGTGGCTCGTGGGGGGCGGCGCCGCCACACAGGCGACCGAGGAGGGCTCGGAGCAGGGCCAACCGGAGCGGCAGCTGCCGGCGTGAACGCTGGCAGCCGGGTCGACCACAACCAGTTCTGCGTCGACGACCGATGGGACCTGGTTCGCGACGCCCGCGGCCGCGAGGTCAAGCATCACGTCACGTGGGAGCTCCCGCTCCTTGACGGCCGCATCCTCCGCTCCCGCATCTCACGGCCGCTGAAGAAGGAGAGGTACGGCCCCAACCTGTGGAAGTCGATCCTGCGCGACCAGCTCGAGGTCACCGAGGACGAGTTCTGGGTGTGCGTGAAGGACGGGGTTCGCCCCAACCGGGGCCATGACGTTGAGGCGCCGCCTGACGCATTGCCTGCTCAGCTTGTGTACCAGCTCATTCACCAGGCCGGCGTTGCCGAGCGCGAGGTCGCAGACATGACCCTTCAGCAGGCGATGGACGCGATGACCACGTACTGGAGCACCCCGAAGGACCAATGACCCGCGCCTGAGAGCGAAGGGCCGCGTCCGAGACCCAGGGGGCCCAGGGGGCCCAGGGGGCCCATCCGCCAAAGCCTCGATCGGCCGTAGGGCCTATTCCCGGCGGAGCCAACTCACGAACCGGTGACGGTCACGGTGCGGCACTGTGGCGCGCCCTGGGTGACGATGGGAGCGGGCGGCTCGGGGCCGAACTTCTTCCACCCGTTGCCGATCACGAGGTCGACGCTGTCGTCCTTGCGCTTGTCTTTCACCAGCACCGACCCCGGCACCCGAGCCTGCACGACCTTCGCCGACGCGGCGCCGGTCGGACCGTAGCGGATCTGGGCGGACGCCTTGATGGTCGCGTTCTTCGGGTCGTTGGCGACCTTCTTCACCTTGAAGCCTCGCTTGGCTGCCACCTTCGCCGTGGCGCCCGCTAGCCCGGTGCGGTTCGTGGCGTTGTAGACGTTGAGCGAGACGTCAGCGGGCTTCAGCGGGACGACCGGTGCCACCGTCGTGCACGGCACCGGCACGGGAGCGGTCTCGCGGAAGTAGCTCGAGGCGTAGTAGAACGCCGCGGCGAGCCCGAGCAGCACCACGATGACCACCACCGTCGAGCGACGCTGGCGACGCACCCTGAAGGCACTGGGGGCGCGGTGCTGGGTCTCGGTCATCGGGTCTCCTTCCTGGTGCGCGGCAGTGGGGGCAGGGGTTGGTTGGGGATCGTACGAGCAGTAGGGCTCAGGAGAGCACCAGCACGCGGGCGTGCAGCACGGGCCGTTGCTGGAGCGCTGCCCGTAGGGCTCGGTGCAGGCCGTCCTCGAGGTAGAGCTGGCCCTCCCACTCGACGCAGTGCGGGAAGAGGTCACCGTAGAACGTCGAGTCGTCGGCGAGCAGGTCGCGCAGGTCGAGGGTGGTCTTCGTCGTGATGAGCTCACCGAGCTGGACCACCCGTGGCGCCACGTTCGACCAGTCCATGGTGCTCACCAGACCATGATCTGGGTAGGGGCGGGTGTCACCGACGGCCTTGAAAATCACTGGGACAGCATAGACAGCGATGGCGCCTCGGTGGCCGATAGAGTCGAGGCGTGACCGAGACGCCCGGACCTCACCCCGACAACGCCCAGCTCGACGAGATCCGCGACGGCTACGCGAGCGACGAGCCGGTGCTGAAGCTCGGGGCCACCGTGATCGACGGCCAAGCCCACGCGGATGCCCCCGTGCAGATCCCCCTCAGCGTGCTCAACCGGCACGGTCTGGTCGCCGGAGCCACGGGCACCGGCAAGACCAAGACCCTGCAGCTGATGGCCGAGCAGCTGTCAGAGCAGGGAGTACCGGTCTTTCTCGCCGACCTGAAGGGTGACCTGTCGGGGGTGGCCACCCCGGGCGAGGGCGGCGACAAGATCACCGCACGGGCCACGGACGTCGGGATGCCGTGGACGGCGACCGGCTACCCCACCGAGTTCTTCACCCTCGGCGGCATGGGCAGTGGCATCGCGATCCGCTCGACGATCACCAGCTTCGGCCCGACGCTGCTCTCGAAGGTGCTGAGGCTGAACTCCACGCAGGAGAGCAGCCTCGGGCTGATCTTCCATTACGCCGACAAGAACGGGCTGGCGCTGCTCGACCTGAAGGACCTTCGCGCGGTCATCAGCCACCTCACCTCCGACGAGGGCAAGGCCGACCTCAAAGACCTCGGCGGCCTCTCGAGCGCCACGGCCGGCGTCATCCTGCGTAACCTGATCACCTTCGAGGACCAGGGCGCCGCGGCGTTCTTCGGCGAGCCGGAGTTCGACACCGCCGACCTGCTGCGCACGGCGCCCGACGGTCGCGGCATCATCTCGTGCCTCGAGCTGCCCGGGGTGCAGGACCGGCCGCAGCTGTTCTCCACCTTCTTGATGTGGCTGCTCGCCGACCTCTTCCACGACCTGCCCGAGGAGGGCGATGTCGACAGGCCGAAGCTGGTGTTCTTCTTCGACGAGGCGCACCTGCTCTTCGACGACGCCAGCAAGCCCTTCCTCGACGCGATCGAGCAGACGGTGCGCCTGATCCGCTCCAAGGGGGTCGGCGTCTTCTTCGTCACCCAGTCACCCAAGGACGTGCCGTCGGGCGTGCTCGCCCAGCTCGGCAACCGGGTGCAGCACGCCCTGCGCGCCTTCACCCCCGACGACGCCAAGGCGCTCAAGGCCGCTATCGCCACCTACCCGCACACGGCCTACGACATGCAGAAGCTGCTGACCAGCCTCGGCACCGGAGAGGCGGTCGTCACCGTGCTGTCGGCCAAGGGCGTGCCGACCCCCGTGGCCTGGACGCGGATGAAGGCGCCGAACTCGCTCATGGACCCCTCGTCGCAGGCGACCATCGACGGCATCGTCGACGCCTCGCAGATCAAGAGCAAGTACGCCGACGTCGTCGATCGCGAGTCGGCCTACGAGCTGCTCACCCAGCGGCTCGAGGCCCAGACACCGCCGGCGGCTGACGCTCCTGCTGCGCCGCAGGCCCCGGCCTCCGCGCCTGCAGCGAAGCCGCCGCGCGCGCCCAAGGAGGAGCCGAACCTGATCGAGCAGGTCGCCGGCAGCACGGCTTTCAAGTCGATGCTCCGTTCCGCCGGCACGGTGCTCGGTCGTGAGATCACCCGCAGCCTGTTCGGCACCCGCAAGCGCTGACCCCCAGTCGGGCAGCAGACGAGTCGCTCGCCAGGGACCGGCCCCGGCCATCGACGTGCTCGAGCCGTGGCGCCGTGTTCGCCGCGGCCGTCAGTCCTCGTCGTCGAAGTTCACGTCGTCGAGGTCGCCGTCAGCATCCGCGAAGTAGCTGATGACGCGGAGGTCGGGGGTGTCTGACACGAGGAGCACGAGCTGGTTGAGCTTGACCACCTCACCGGAGGCGAGCCGGATCCGCTTGGTACGGCCGCGGTTCGGGTCGTTGTCGTGGCGCTCCCACCAGTCGACGGCAGCCGGGTTGTTCTTGAAGATCTCGTCGAGGATGCGCTTGAACGACGGGTCGTCAGGATGCCGGGCGTACGCCTCGCGGAAGAGCGCGAGCTGGTCGGCGGCCTCCTGTTCCCAGTCGACGAAGAGACTGCGCGCCGCCGGGTCGCAGCAGTAGTACCAGAGCAGGTTGCGCTCGCGCTTGGTGCGTTTGGCCTCCCAGTCGCTGAACAGCTGACGAGCGGTGTGGTTCGAGCCCAGCACGTCCCACCGGGCACCGACGACGTAGGCAGGGTTCGGGTCGATCGAGTCGAGCAGCTCCTCCAGCTCGTCGGTCAGCTCCTCGGGCTCGGCCTGGCGCCGTGGCTTCGCCCCGGTGGCCAGGTCGTGCAGGTGCGCGCGTTCGTCAGCGGTCAGGGCCAGACCGCGGGCCAGCCCATCGATCACCGAACCGCTCGGGTGCAGGTCGTGGCCGCGCTCGATGAGGTCGTAGTAGGCCACCGAGATATTCGCCAGATCGGCGACCTCGGCTCGGCTCAGACCCACCCGGTTGCGGCCCTTCACCCGGTGGAAGCCGACCTCCTCGGGTGCGATCTCGTGACGTCGGGCCTGCAAGTAGTCACCCAGCAGGGAGGGTGTGCGCCCGCTGAGCGGCACTTCGGTGTTCATGGGCCTCATCCTGCCAGCGCCGGGGCCTGCCCACCTTTGCGGCGGTGCGCCCTGGTCGGCCCGTCTCCCTCAAGGCCCGAGCCCCTCAGCGCTCGGGCCGAGGCTGGCGTCCCCCCAGGCACCAGGTCGGGAGTGGTCTCGTGTCACCGATTCCAGGTGTGGAGACCGTTTTCGTCGAAGTCCTCGAGCGCCTTCGACGGGACGGGGCCACCCTCCGTCACGAGGGTGGAAGCCAGAGCCTTGCTGAACAGCGAACACCAGTCACGGGTGGGGCTCCCGAACGCCACGATGTCCGCGAAGGTCGTGGCCACCGCCTCGGCGGCCCCCACCGGGGCTCCGTTGGTGAGCACGACGATTCCCACGTCGGCGCTCGGGATCAACATCACGGCGGCGCCGCAGGTGAAGCCACCGGAGCGGTGCGGTGTCGCCGGCCCACCCGCCTGCGTTCCGAGACTGAACCCGTACCCGTAGGTTCCCTCGCCGGTGGCGCCGTCGCCGGCGCGGGAACTGACGACCGGCCCACTCGTGGCCGTCAACCGGTCCGTCGCTTTGATGTGCTGGGCCGGCCCCACCACACCGTGCCCCAGCACCAGAGCCATCCAACGAGCCAGGTCCTCGACGTTGGACGACACGGCCCCGGCGAACGTCTGGTCTTCGGCGGTGCGCTCGTCGCGCGGCTGGAACCGTCCATCCACGAAGGCGTGACTGGTGGCCCGGTCGGCACGACCCAGGTAGTCGCGGTAGCGCGAGCTCGTGGAGGCCATCCCCGACGGTTGGTGGGGCGCCCACTGAGAGAGTGTCACCGAGTCGGTGCCGGCGGCAGCGGCGGCCGCCTCGGCGCCTGCGGCGAGCCCGAAGCCCGCGTACTCGGAACCGATGCGGAACGGGTCGAGCGGCTCGTACCTGAGGTGGCTGAGAAGGGCTCCGCGGTTGGTCCCGAGGTCCTTGAGCAGGTCGCCGGCGGCCTTGCGCAGCCAGGTGGGGTGCGAGCACGCGCCGCCGACCGTCTCGTGCTCGGTGTCGCGCGAGGTGAGCCCACGGCCCGAGACTGCGAAGGACGGCAGCTCAGAGAGCGACCGAGGGTCCCAACCGATGACCGGCGGGCAGGTCTTCGCTGCAGTCACGGTCAGTCCGGCCGACGCGGTCGCCCCGGCCGGCTCGGCCGGCTCGGCCGGCTCGGGCGGCTCGGGCGGCTCGGGCGGCTCGGGCAGGGTGGTGAGCAGGAAGACCGTCTCCGGGCCGATGAGATCGGTCGCGCCCACGGTCTTCACGCCGAACCCTGCCGTGTACACCGTTGTGCCGTCGTGCACCACCGCGACGGCGAGGCCGGGGACCCCGGACCGGGCCAGGGTCTCCTCGATCAGGCTGGGGAGGCGCCGCACAGCGTCCTGCAGCACTGGGGGAAGTGCCTCCACCACGGAACGCGGATAGCTCTCTTGGCCGTAGTCGACTGACTCCAGGGCCCACGTGATGATGGATCTGACGATGGGCGGGGCTGCGCAGGCTGCGCTCGGAGGTGAGATGAGTGCAGTCACGTGGCGCTCTCCTCTCTTCTCTCGTCCAACGGGCCGTCCGGATGCCGACGAGCGGCCGGTTCGTCGAGTTGCCGGCCGGGCGGTCTGGCCAGTCGTCAGGTGCGCCCCTCCCCGCCGCATCTCCCGCCGCCCAGCCGGCTGTTCTCCCACCGTAGGAGCGCCTCCAGCCGGCGTCTGTGCACCCAGATGCCCAGCCCGATGTGCACCTGGCTCCATTGCCGACCGTCGGCTGTCGTCGTACTTGCGCCGTTCCGGGGCGATGATGGGGGTATGCGTGTTCGCCGAGGACGCGCCGTCACCCGGGCGGCACCGCTACCAGCCGCGTCCCCGTCATGCCCGACAGCACCGCGAGTGGTTGGCGGTGAGGCGCTGGGACTGCTGCCCGGCCGTTCCGCAGACACCCACCTGGCGGGCACACCCGGAACAACACGGGTGGGTTCGCCGGTCTCGAAGGCAGCGTCAACGACGGTTCCCTCAGGAAGAGGCGGGCGTCCGTCCTTGCCCACCGACGCGCCCACAGCGGTGCTCGCCGTGTTCTGCATGACACTGCTCGTGATCAGCGCCGCGTTCGTGCTGGCCGTCCCCGATGGTGTCTCGCTGACCACGGTGGCGTCGGCGATGACGCCGGCCGTCTTCTTCGCCGCCGGCCTCATCGCCTGGCGTCGCCGGCCGCACAACCGGGTCGGGATGCTGCTGCTACTGACCGGTCTCGCCATCTGGCTGACAGGTCTGACCCTTTCGTCGCTGCCTCTGTTGCAGACGGTCGGCCTGGCCGCGTCGACCCTGCCGCTCGCGCTGACCCTGCATCTGCTTCTGGCCTTTCCGACCGGCCGGGTGAGGGGCCGGCCGTCCCGGTTCATCGTGCTCACGGGTTACCTCATCAGCACCGTGTTCGAGCTGCCCCTGCACCTTGTCGGTGACACGGCTCCCGCGGTCTGGGCCTCCGACACGGCGCGCACCCTGGCCGCCGTGACCGGTTGGGCGCAGATGGCCCTGGGGGTCTCGAGCATGCTGGGCGCCGCTGTCCTCATCGCCCGCCGCGCGCTCTCCCTCGACGTCAGGGAGCGTCGGCAGGTCGAGCCGATGGTCTGGTACCGCATCCTGTGCTGTCTCGTGATCGCCGTGACGGGGGTGGCCTTCAGGACCACCAGCGAACCGGTGGTGCTCGCGCTTCTCGGAACGATTCAGCTGCTGGCCGTGACGGGCCTGCCGCTCGTGTTCCTCGGCGGCCTGCTGTTCGGGTCGTTCGGCCGCACCGGTCAGGTGAACGAGATGATGATCCGGGTCGGCACCTCGACCCCGACGGCCGCGGAGCTCTCCCAGGCGGTGGCGGCCGCGCTCGGCGACCCCGACGCCGTCGTCGTCTACGCCCGGTCGGCGGGAACCGGCTATGTCGACGAGGCGGGGCACGACGTGCCCGAGCCCGACACCCGTACGCGCGTGATCTTTCCGGCGCGCCACGACGGGCGCGTCGTTGGCGGGATCCTGCACCGACCCTCACTCGTCGCCGACCACGCGGTGCTCGACGTGCTGGCCGGCATCGTGGCCATGGCGATCGACCAGCAGCGTCTGCTCGCCGAGCAGCGTTCGCTCGTTGCCGGCCTGCAGGCCCGGGAGTGGGAGCTGCGCAGCTCGCGGCGACGGTTGTTGCAGGCCGAGGACCACGAGCGCCGCCGGATCGCCCGCGACCTGCACGACGGCGCTCAGCAGCACCTCGTCGCACTCGGCCTCACCAGCCGACTCGTCAGCCGCACCACGACCGATCCGGCCGCTGCTCGGGCCGCCGGCGAGGTCGCCGACGGGCTGGTCGACCTGCTCGCGGAGTTCCGGGCGCTGATCGCCGGGATCATGCCTGCGCCGCTCGTCGAGCGCGGCCTGCTCGCCGCCATCGACCACCTCGCCAGGCGGATGCCGATGCCGACCCGGGTCGTGGTGAGAGGGATGCCGGAGAGGCTTCCCGAGGATGCGGAGTCGACGCTGTACTTCATGGTCTCGGAGGCGCTGACCAACGTCATCAAGCACGCGAGCGCCGACGCGGTCGACGTCACGCTCGAGATGGTCGGCACGCCCGAGGTGCCACGCGTCGCGGTGACGGTGGCCGACGACGGCGCCGGCGGGGCGGACCTGTCGGGCGGTACCGGGCTTCGGGGCCTCGCCGACCGGGTCGCCACCCTGGGCGGCACCCTGAGGGTCGAGTCAACCAGCGGTTCCGGCTGCTCCGTTCGGGCGGAGATACCGTGCGGCTGATCGTCGCGGAGGATGAAGGCCTGCTCCGAGAGGGTCTGTCCCGGCTGCTCGTCGACGTGGGCTATGACGTCGTGGCCACCGCGTCGTCGGCCACAGAGCTGCTCGACCGCGCCCGGGAGCTGCGCCCGGACATGGTCATCACCGACATCAGGATGCCGCCCAGCCACACCCGGGAGGGGATCGAGGCCGCCTTGTGCCTGCGCGGCGAGGTACCGACGCTCGCCGTGCTCGTGCTCTCCCAGCACGTCGACAGCGTGGGCGCCGCAGAGCTGCTCTCCAAGGGGGCCAAGGGCGTCGGCTACCTGCTCAAGCAGCGGATCATGGCGATCGACCCGTTCCTCGACGCGGTGCGCCAGGTACTCGGCGGTGGCACCGTCATCGACCCCGAGGTGGTCGAAAGCATGATCCGGCGTCGCCGCGAGGACAACCCGGTCGACCGGCTCAGCCCGCGCCGCCGGGAGACCCTCGCCCTCATGGCGGAGGGGCTGAGCAACGCCCGCATCGCCGAACGGCTCGTCGTGACCGAGCACGCCGTCGCCCGCAACATCTCCGCCATCTTCGACACGTTCGGCCTGCCCCCCTCGGCCGATGACCATCGTCGGGTGCTCGCCGTCATCCGCTACCTCGACCGCGACCTGCCCGAACGTCGTCGCTGACCGCGAGCGCCCCGCTGCCCTGGATCATCCCAGTGCTAGCCGACCGCGCGCTTGCGCAGCTCGCGGCGCAGGATCTTGCCGTTCGGGTTCTTCGGGATCTCATCGACCACGGTGACCTCGGCCGGGCACTTGTAGGCCGCCAGCCGGTTGCGGCAGAAGTCGACGAGGGCCTCGGAGGTCACGGTCGCCCCGGCGCGCAGGCTGACGAACGCGGCCACGGTCTCACCGCGGTAGGCGTCGGGAACGCCGACGACCCCGACCTCTCGAACCTCCGGGTGGGCGTAGAGCACGTCCTCGACCTCGCGGGGCCAGATCTTGAACCCGGAGGCGATGATGAGGTCCTTCTTGCGGTCGACGATGTAGAACCAGCCCTGCTCGTCCATGAAGCCGACGTCGCCGGTGAGCAGGCGCCCACCAGGGATCGCGGCCGCGGTCTCGTCGGGCTTGTTCCAGTAGCCGGGAACGACGCTCGCACTCTCCATGGCGATCTCACCGGTCTCGCCCACCGGCACGTCGAGCCCTGCCTCGTCGACGACGCGCACCCGGAATCCGCTCACGGGCGGCCCGACCGACAACGCACCGCTCGTCGGGTCGACCGGCGCGCGGCGGCTCGCCGGAACCGCGTGCGACTCCGACGTCACCTCGGTCAGCCCGTAGAGGTTGTGCACGTAGGCCCCGAACGTCGCCTCGAGCTGCTCGACCGTCGACGGCGACACGGCCTGGCCTCCGCTCCAGAGCTTGCTCAGCGACGACAAGTCGTGGTCCGCGACGCGGGGCTCGTTGAGCATCGCGATGTACGCCGTGATCGAACCCATCACCCAGGTAGCCCGGTACCGCTCGATGAGCCGCGCCATGCCGACCGGGTGGAACCGGTAGCCGAGCACGAGCGGCATCGGCAGCAGGAACGCCACGCCGATGTGCGCGATGAGGCCCGTGACGTGGAAGAGCGGCGCGATCGCCAGGCAGACGTCGTCAGGCGTCAGCCCGCACCAGGTGCGGTAGTTCTCGGAGTTGAACACGACGCCCCGGTGTGTGTTCATCGCCCCTTTCGGGGGCCCGGTGGTGCCCGAGGTGTAGACGAGGAAGGCGATGTCGTCGCCGGTGAGCTCGATCGGTGGGGGTCGTTCACCGTCGTGGGCGGCGATGAGATCCATGACGTCCCGGATGCCGCTGAGCTGGGCGCGCTCCGCGCCCGGGAAGAGGTCGGCAGGCCACTCCTGCACGAAGTCGAGCTCGCTCGCACTGATCAGCGGCACCGAGTGCTGGTCGGCGACGGTTCTCAGCTCGGCGAACAGGCCGGCCTGCAGGATCATGACGCGGGGCTGCGCGTCGGCCATCAGCGTGTCGAGCTCGGCCGGGCGGAACATCGGGTTGAGCGGCACGAGGATCGCGCCCAGGCGCCAGGTCGCGATGGTGGCGAGCACGAAGGCGGGGATGTTCTGCACCTGGATCATGACCCGGTCGCCCCGGCCGACGCTGTAGGTCTCGGCCAGGCCCCGGGCGAGGCCGGCCGACAGCCGGTCGACCTCGGCCACCGTGAGGGTGACGTCGATGTAGTGGATGAGCGGTGCCGTGGGTCGCACCCGCAACGCGGCGTCGAACATGTCGAGCCCGTGCTCGACCGGGAGCATCGGGTCTGCGGGCACCCCGTCGTCGTAGAGCGCGAGCCATGGGCGTTCGTCGTAGGTCGTCATCGTTGACTCCTCATGCGGGGGCGCCGTGAGCGCGGAGCGGGTTGGGTCAGGCTGGTCGGCTCGGTTGCTGGCGGGATGCCGGTGGGGCGCCGAGCACCTCGGTGAGCACCTCCCGCGTGTGCTGCCCCACCGCGGGGGCGGGGGTCGGCACGGCGTCGCGCCCGCCCATCGTCAGCGGCATCCCGGCGCGAAGGAGGGGGCCGACCCCCGGCTGGTCGACCTCGTGGAACATCGGGTCGTCGCGCAGGACCTTCGCGTCGAGGGCCACCACATCGCGGAAGGACCGGTACGCGGCCCACAGCACCTTGGTGCGCGCGAGCCCGCTGCTCACCTCCTCCCACGATCGGGCGCCGAACCACGGGTCGAGCAGCGCGAAGATCCGGTGCCGGTGAGTGAAACGGTCACTCTCCGAAGCGAAGTCGGCGCCCACCTCGCGCTCGATCTCGGCCATCCGGGGGCCTAGACCCGTGAGGTCGAGCAGGTCGCTCCAGTGGCGAGGCGTGAGCACCAGCAGGTAGAGGCGGGCCCCGTCGGCGGTGAGCACGTCGCGACCGAGTGACCCGTAGACCTCGTTGCCGATCGGCGCGCGCTCGACGTTGTTCAGGTGGGCCTCGGCGTAGTAGCCGAGCGTGCTGAGCGTGCTGAGGGCAACGTCGTCGAGGGCGACGCGGATCGACTGGCCCACACCGGTGACGACCCGATGCCGTTCGGCGGCCACGAGCCCGGTCGCGAGGTAGAGGCCGGCGGCCACGTCCCACGCGGGCAGCACCTGGTTGACCGGTTCGCCGACCCGGCCCTCGGCGTCGGGGTGCCCGGTGATCAGCGGCATCCCCGACCTGACCTGAGCGAGGTAGTCGACGCTGGTCCCACCGTCGCGGCGGCCCCCGCGCGGGCCGTGGGGGACGGCGGGCGCAGCGTCGAGCTTGAGCGCGACCGCCAGGTTGGTCAGCGGGCCGAGCGCGACCAGCAGCAAGCGGCCGGCGTGCGCGTGCGACAGCCGCAGGATCGCCTGCGCCGCGTGCTCGGCCTGCACCGTGTGCACAGCG
>JAKDLG010000322.1 GCA_030452985.1 Humibacillus sp. | reverse complement strand
GGTGGTATGTTACGTCCCCTCTCCCGCTGGGTCAATATTAATTGGGCCTTTCTACTTTAACCCGGTTCTTGGGGCCACTTTCGTACGACGGGGTCAGTGCCCCGCCGCGACGGGCACTGTGACAGTCGACGCCCCATGCGCCGATAGACTCGGGCGGGTGACTCTGCAACTGTTCGACACCTCCTCCCGCGAACAGCGGGACTTCACGCCGCGTGAGCCGGGCCGGGTCGGCATCTACATCTGCGGCCTCACGACGCAGGGCGAGCCGCACATCGGGCACATCCGCTTCGCTGTGGCCTTCGACGTGCTGCGCCGCTGGCTCGAGGTGGGTCACGGCTTCGAGGTCACCCTCGTGCGCAACGTCACCGATATCGACGACAAGGTGCTGCGCAAGGCGGCCGAGGCGGGCGAGCCGTGGTTCGCCCTCACCTACCGCAACGAGCGCCACACCGCGGCGGCGCTCGACGCGCTGGGGGTGCTGCCGGCCACCTACGAGCCGCGCGCCACTGGGCACGTTCCCGACATGGTGACCCTGATGGAGACGCTGATCGAGAAGGGCCATGCCTACGCCGCGCCCGACGGTAGCGGCGACGTCTACTTCGACGTGCGGTCGTGGCCCGACTACGGCTCGCTCAGCAACCAGTCGCTCGACGACATGGCGAACGCCGACGACGCCGACCCGCGCGGCAAGCGCGACCCACGTGACTTCGCGCTCTGGAAGGGCCGCAAGGCGGGCGAGCCCGAGAGCGCCTCTTGGCCGACCCCCTTCGGCCCGGGCCGGCCGGGGTGGCACATCGAGTGCTCGGCCATGGCCCGCCGTTGGCTCGGCGACGAGTTCGACATCCACGGCGGCGGTATCGACCTGCGCTTCCCGCACCACGAGAACGAGCAGGCGCAGTCTCGGGCCGCCGGTCTCGGGTTTGCGCGCTACTGGCTGCACAACGCGTGGGTCACGGTCAAGGGCGAGAAGATGGGCAAGTCGCTCGGCAACGCGCTGGCCGTGCGCGAGCTGCTCAAGACCACCCGCCCGATCGCGCTGCGCTACTACCTGACCGCGGCGCACTACCGCTCGATGATCGAGTACCACGAGGGCTCGCTGGAGGAGGCGGCCGCCGCGGTCGAACGCATCGAGGGCTTTCTCGAACGCGCCTCCCGCCGGGGCGAGATCCCGGTTCCGGATGCCGCAGAGCCGGATGCCGCAGGGCCGGATGCCGCAGGGCCGGTTGCCGACCAGCGGTTCCCCTCGGAGTTCGTGGAGTCGATGAACGACGACCTCGGCGTCTCGGGTGCGTTGGCCGTCATCCACGACACCGTCCGGGCCGGGAACAGCGCGCTCGACGACGGCGACGATGAAGCCGCCTTGGCCGCGGCCGCCGCAGTGGTGGCCATGACCGACGTGCTCGGGGTGAACCCCTTGGCCAAGCACTGGCACCATCGGGGTGACGCGGGGGCCGTGGCCGCCGACGAGGCGCTCGACGCCTTGGTTCGGAGCCGGCTCGACGCTCGTCAGTCCGCGCGACAGGAGCGCGAGTTCGACCGCGCTGACGCGATCCGTGACCAGCTTGCAGCGGTGGGGATCGAGATCACCGACACGCCTTCGGGTGCGCAGTGGGCGCTGGCTCGGCAGGCTCGACCTGGCCCGACCGACACCTCCGCTCTCAACTCGAAGGACTGACATGGCAGGCAACTCCCAGCGGCGCGGGGCCGTTCGCAAGGGCGGCAAGGGCGCCACCGTCGGCTCGGGCGGGCAGCGCAAGCGCGGCCTCGAAGGGCGGGGTCCGACACCGAAGGCCGCCGACCGCGAGTACCACGCAGCTCACAAGCAGGCGCGCAGCCAGGATCGCGCAGCAGCCAAGCGGCCCGGTGGCCCGTCGTCAGCCGGCGGCGCGTCCCGCGGTCCGGCTCGGACCGGACGTAAGGGCAAGGCCAGCAGCGAGATGGTCGCCGGCCGTAACTCGGTGCTCGAGGCCCTGCGAGCCAACATCCCGGTGTCGACGATGTACATCGCCAATCGCATCGACACCGACGACCGGGTTCGTGAGGCGCTCAAGATCGCCACCGGCCGAAGCCTGCCCATCCTCGAGACCCCCCGCGGGGAGCTCGACCGGCTGACCGACGGCGCGGTCCACCAGGGGCTCGCCCTGCAGGTGCCACCCTACGAGTACGCGCACCCGAGCGACCTGATCGACCCCGAGCTGCCCGGCATCCCGCTTGTCGTGGCCCTCGACGGCATCACCGACCCGCGCAACCTTGGCGCCATCATCCGCACGGTGGCCGCGTTCGGAGGCCACGGTGTGGTCGTGCCTGAGCGTCGGTCGGTGGGCCTGACCGCGTCGGCGTGGAAGACCTCTGCAGGGGCGGCCGCCAGGGTCCCTGTGGCCAAGGCCGGCAACCTGACACGGTCGCTGGAGGAGTTCAAGAAGGCCGGGTTCTTCATCCTCGGGCTCGACATGGAGGGGGAGGTCGAGCTGCCCGACCTGACGCTGGCCGCCGAGCCTCTCGTGATCGTGACCGGCTCGGAGGGCAAGGGACTCTCCAGACTCGTGCGCGAGACCTGCGACCAGATCGTGTCCATCCCGATGGTGTCGGCGGTCGAGTCGCTCAACGCCGGGATTGCGACGAGCGTGGCTCTCTACGAGATCGCTCGCCAGCGCCGCCCCTGAGCCGATCTCGGTACGGACCGAAGGGCTTCACGTCCGGCCGGTGGGGCGTACGGAAGTGGCCACTCGACGGGGGGGAACGGCCGACGGGCCGGCGAACCCGACGCGTGGGCCCATTAGGACACCCGGACCCCCCCCCCCGCCCCCCCCCCCCGGCG
>JAKDLG010000123.1 GCA_030452985.1 Humibacillus sp. | reverse complement strand
TTACAACACGGTGTTCGAGAACGAACGCCGCGTTCGGTGGGCTGGGCTGGGCTGGGCTGGGGTGGGGGTGAGGCCCTGACAGTCGGGACCAACGTCCCGAGAGCGAGGGGACCAGCGGCCGTACCGCAGGCGTCACCGAGCGAGCAGAGTCGAACTGTAGGTACAGACCACCTCAGCGAGGAAGGCAGAACAATGTCCACCACTAGCCAGGACCGCGAGCACAACCGGGCCAACACCGTCGACGTACCGACGGACCCGGCCGCGCGCGGAACCCACGCTCCCCCCACGAGAGGCACTGAGCCCGAGCTCGCACCGCGGGCCGGAAAGTGGATGGCGGTCACCCGCATCGCCCTCGGCCTCACCTTCCTGTGGGCCTTCTTCGACAAGATGTTCGGTCTCGGCTACTCGACCCCCTCGGCACGGTCCTGGATCTCCGGAGGGTCGCCGACGAAGGGGTTCCTCAGTCACGTCGAGGTCGGCCCGTTGAGCGACTTCTTCCAAGGCCTGGCCGGCAACACGGTCGTCGACTGGGTCTTCATGCTCGGTTTGCTCGGCATCGGTCTCGCCTTCACCTTCGGCATCGCGATGTGGATCTCGGCGATCAGTGGTGCCGTCATGCTGATGATGATGTGGGCCGCCGAGTGGCCGCTCGCCCAGATGACGAGTTCCGGCCAGCCCAGCGGTTCGACCAACCCGATCATCGACTACCACCTGATCTACGCCCTGACGATGATCACCTTGGCCCTGCTCGGCGCGGGTCGGGTCTGGGGTCTGGCCAGGCAGTGGCGCGCGACGTCTCTCGGTCGCGTGCTTCCCTGAACCCGCGACTCGGATGGCCAGGACGATGCAGACGAGTAGCGGTAGAACCACAGGGACCGCGAACAGCGAGATCGCAGGAGGTGGCCGCGTCGCCATCGAACCGGGGTCGGTCACCGGGACTGGTCGTCACAACGACCACCCGGTGACGGTCGGCGCCCTGTCGCTGGACCGGTGTCAGGAGCTGCTCGAGGCCGGCGAGGTCGGCCGGGTGGGGTGGAGCGCAGCGCACGGGCCGCAGATCTTTCCGGTCAGCTACGCCTGGTACGACGACCTCGTCGTCTTCCGCACCTCGCCCTACGGCATCCTCTCCGAGCTGAGCCGGCGCACCCAGGTCGTCTTCGAGGTCGACCATCTCGACGAGGAGAGCCACACCGGCTGGAGCGTGCTCGCACGGGGCTACGCGACGGGGATCGCCTCCCCGGCTCAGCTGGCCCGGCTCTGGACGGTGGACGGTGCGGAGCCGTGGGCGACCGGCATCCGCAACGTCTTCATCGGTATCAGTGTCGCCCAGCTCAGTGGCAGGATTTTCGAACCACCAGGGCGCGGTGGTGGGTCGCCGTCACCGCCGACGCCACCACATGGCTGAGGTGGCACCTCGACGATTCACCGCCGGCCCCGCGGGTGACCGACCCGAGCCGCCTCGACAGGCCGACCCACGCGGGGCCAGCGCGGTGCCGCACCACCTAACCTTGAGCCATGACCAGGCACCGGCACGGCGGGGAGGCGGTTCCATCCTGGTGCCGGAGGCCGCCGGCACCCACGAGGTGGGGTCCCCGTCGATGACGGCTGCATCTGAGCAGGACCGCCTCCGGGCGCTGCTGATCGCCAACCGGTCGATCGTCGCTGAACTGTCGCTGGCGGGGGTGCTGCGCCGGATCGTCGAGGCAGCACGAGAGCTCGCGTCGGCGCAGTATGCAGCGCTCGGCGTCATCGGCCCCGACGGCCGCCTCGAACAGTTTCTGCACGAGGGGATGGACCCCGCGACCGTGGCGCGGATCGGCGACCTGCCCTCCGGGCGCGGCATGCTCGGGGCCATCATCGACACGCCGGAGCCGATCCGGTTGCACGCGATCAGCGACGACCCACGCTCGACCGGCTTCCCACCGGGGCACCCATCGATGCGCACCTTTCTGGGTGTGCCGATCCGATCGCGCGGCTCGGTGTTCGGCAACCTCTATCTCGCTGACCGCCTCGACGGCGCCGACTTCTCCGACGACGACGAAGACCTCGTGCTGGCGCTCGCGGCCACCGCCGGGGTCGCCATCGAGAACGCGCGCCTCTACGAGGAGTCGCGCAGTCGTCAGGAATGGCTACGGGCCTCGGGCGAGATCAGTCGGCAGCTGCTGCAGCCAGACCCCGGGCAGGACGCGCTCGAACAGGTGGCCACAGCGGTGCTGCGTCTGGCGGATGCCGACGTCGTCACCATCGTCTTCCTCGAGCCGGACCACGAACCCTCGGGAGCTAAATCCGGAGCCTGGGATCGCGCCGAACACACCACCCCATCCGACAGCGGCAGTGTCAGGCCCGAGCGGATGAGGGTGCTCGTGGCCCGCGGCGAAGGAGCCGAACATCTGACCGGCCTGACCTATCCCACCCACGAGTCCATCGCCCGGGAGGCGATCGAGGCGGGGCAGGCGATGACGATCGACCCGACCGGCGAGGGGGCTCACTACTTCGTGCACCTCCGGGCGGCGATGGAGGTGGGGCCGGTCATGGCCTGCCCCCTCGTGGGTGAGGCCGGGGTGCGAGCGGCGATCGTCGTCGGCCGGCGGGTCGGGTCGCGGCCGTTCGCTGCCTCCGACCTCGACATGGCCCAGTCGTTCGCCACCCACGCTGCCATCGCCCTCGAGCTGGCCGACCGGCGGGCCGACCACGAGCGCCTGATGCTCCTCGAGGACCGCGACCGGATCGCCCGTGACCTGCACGACCATGTCATCCAGCGCGTGTTCGCAATCGGCCTGACCGTGCAGTCGGGGGCCCAGCGGGTCACTGACCCGCTGTTGCGCGACACCCTGCTGCGCACCGTCGACGACCTCGACGACACGATCCGTCAGATCCGTCAGGCCATCTTCGAGCTGCACCGACAGCCCGACCAGCCGCGAAGTGTGCGCTCCGTGCTGCAGGAGGTTGCCGAGTCGACCTCTCCGAGCTTGGGGTTCGCGCCGCGTCTGGTGGTGGAGGGACCCGTTGAGACGGTGGTCGACGTCGCCCTGCTGCACGACCTCGAGGCGGTGCTGCGGGAAGGGCTCACGAACGTCGCGAAGCACGCGAACGCCACCGTCGCCACCGCTCATGTCGTCGTCACGGCCACGGGGGTGACGGTCGAGGTGGCCGACGACGGCGCCTGCATCCTGGACGCGTCGGGCGCGCTCGCGGGGATCGTTACGCTGAGGCGCAGTGGTCTGGCCAACCTGGAGGCGCGCGCCGCGGCCCGAGGGGGCACCTCGGATCTCGTTCTCGGCGCCGGTACGACCTTGCGGTGGACCGTTCCCCTGCCGACGGCACCCGGCCTTGGTGACGATGAGAGGATTCCCACGTGAGCCAGCCCACCGGAACGAACAACCAGGGCGGTGGAGTCGGCCCTCGTGCCAACCACCACGTCGGCGCCGAGGCCAACCACACGGCCGAATCGGGGATGAACCCCACCGCGGATGCCGTCATCACGGTCTTCCTGCTCGACGACCACGAGATCGTGCGCCGAGGGCTGGTCGACCTGATCGACGCGCACCCGCGCATCACCGTCGTCGGCGAGGCGGCCACGGCTGCCGAAGCCCTGCGCCGCATCCCTGCCGCCGCTCCCGACGTAGCGCTCCTCGACGCTCGCCTCCCCGACGGCAGCGGCATCGACGTCTGCCGCGAGGTTCGCGTGAGCAGCCCCGACACCAAGTGCCTCATCCTCACCTCCTACGACGACGACGAGGCGCTGTTCGCGGCGGTCATGGCGGGAGCCTCCGGGTACCTGCTCAAGCAGATCCGTGGGGCTTCACTCACCGACGCCATCGAACACGTCGCAGAGGGCCACTCGCTCATCGACCCCGCGCTCGTCGAGCGGCTGCTGCGCCGCCTGCGTGACCCGGGCGATGACGCCCGCCCGTCGAGCCAGCCCCCGCTGACGGCTCGCGAGAGCGAGATTCTGGAACTGATCGCCGAGGGTCTGACCAACCGGCAGATCGGTGAGCGGCTCTTCCTGGCCGAGAAGACGGTGAAGAACTACGTCTCGGGGCTGCTCGCCAAGCTCGGTATGCAAAGTCGCACCCAGGCCGCGGTCTACGCCACTGACCGACGGCGGGATGCCGGCCGGTCGTAGCGGGCCGCTCGGCTCCCGGCGCGCTGCGACCCTGTGGCGGTGCCGCAGTCCCTGCCCGTCAGCGGTCGTCGGCGGGGCCGACAGGCCGCCACGAGCCCCCATGACGGGTGGGTCAGCGGGCGCGGCGCCTCAGCCGCTCGACGTCCTGCAGGAGCACGGCCCGGGCCTCGAGTCGCAACCAGCCGCGGGTGGCGAAGTCGGCCAGTGCCTTGTTCACCGTCTCGCGAGAGGCCCCGACGAGCTGCGCCAGCTCTTCCTGGGTCAGGTCGTGCGAGACCATGAGGCCGCCCTCGACCGGCCGGCCGAAGCGCTCGGACAGGTCGAGCAGCGCCTTGGCGACGCGACCGGGCACATCGGTGAAGACAAGATCGGCCAGGTGGGCGTTCGTGCGGCGCAACCGTTGGGCCAGAGCGGCGAGCAGGGCCTTGGCCACACCGGGGCGACCGGTGAGCACGGCCGTGAGCGACTCGTTGCGCAGGCCCAGCAGCTGGGCCTCGGCGACCGCCGTGGCCGTCATGGTGCGGGGGCCGGGATCGAACAGGCTGAGCTCGCCGAACATCTCACCGGGGCCGAGAATCGCGACGAGGTTCTCGCGCCCGTCGGGGCTGGTGCGGCCGAGCTTGATCTTGCCTTCCGCGATGACGTAGAGGGAGTCGCCGGGGTCACCCTCGTGAAAGAGCACGTCTCCGCGCTCCATGTGAAGGCGGGCCATCTCGCCTTGAAGGGCGGTGGCCGCCTCGTCGTCGAGTGCCTTGAACAGGGGGGCGCGCCTCACCACGTCGAGATCCACGTGGTCAGTGTGTCATGGACCGGATGCCGCGGGGCTGACTGCGAACGGACCGGCATCCGGGCGTGGTCGGCGTCGAGCCGTCGGCCCGGTCAGCCGCCCGCCACTGCGGAGTCAGCGCGGCGGCATAAGGTGACGGTTGTGCCCGCCAGAGCCCGCGCCAAGCCCCCCGTCACCGTGCCCCAGAAGGATGTCGCGACCGTTCGGCGAGCCCGCAAGATGTACCGCGCACTCCATGACCGCTACCCCTACGCCCACTGCGAGCTCGACTTCACCAACCCTCTCGAGCTGCTCGTCGCGACCATTCTCTCGGCGCAGACCACCGACGTCGGGGTCAACAAGGTCACGCCGATCGTCTTCGCGAAGTACCGCACGGCGGCCGACTACGCCGGCGCCGACCGCACCGAGCTCGAGACGATCATTCAACCCACCGGCTTCTACCGGGCCAAGACCGACTCCCTCATCAAGCTCGGCGCGGCGCTGGTCGAGTCGTTCGACGGCGAAGTGCCCGGCCGGCTCACCGACCTCGTCACGCTGCCGGGCGTGGGGCGCAAGACCGCGAACGTCGTGCTCGGCAACGCCTTCAACGTGCCGGGCATCACCGTCGACACGCACTTCGGGCGGCTCTCGCGCCGGTTCGGCTGGACGACCGAAGAAGACCCCGTCAAGGTCGAGCACGAGGTCGGCTCGATGTTCCTTCGCCGCGACTGGACGATGCTCAGCCACGTCGTCGTGTTCCACGGCCGGCGCACCTGCCACGCGAAGAGACCGGCTTGTGGTGCCTGCCCCGTCGCCCGCTGGTGTCCGAGCTACGGCATCGGCGAGACCGACCCCGACAAGGCGGCGAAGCTGCTGAAGTACGAGCTGGCCCCGAAGTGAGCGATGGCCCGAGCAAGATCGCCTATTCCGGCGCTCGGGGAACGATCGAACCGGTTGTCGTTGCCGCGGGTGGCGCCCCTTGTCCCCCCTGGCTTCGCGACCTGGCGAGGCGGATGCCGGGCATCGAGCCGGAGCGCTTCTCACGGTTGCTGCCACCGGAAGAGGGGGGCAGAGAGTCGGCGGTGCTGATCCTGTTCGGGCCCGCGGCGGCGCCTTCACAGCCTCTGACACCGGATTCACAGGTGGGGGAGGAGCACGTGGTGCTCGTCGAACGTTCTCACGACATGCGCAGCCATCCCGCCCAGATCGCCTTCCCCGGCGGTGCTCGCGACCTCGACGACCCTGATCTGGTGGCGACCGCCCTGCGCGAGGCGCAGGAGGAGACCGGTCTCGACCCGTCGGGGGTCGAGGTGCTGAGTGAGATGCCGTCGCTCTTCCTGCCGCCGTCACGGTTCGTCGTCACTCCCGTGCTCGGTTGGTGGCAACACCCCTCGCCCCTGTCGGTCCGCGACCCCGCCGAGGTGCACGACGTCATCTCGGTGCCCGTCTCGCATCTGCTCGACCCTGAGCACCGGTTCACGGTCACGCATCCGAGCGGCTTCGTCGGCCCGGCCTTCGACCTCGACGACCTGCTGCTGTGGGGGTTCACGGCAGGCCTGCTCAGCCGGGTTCTCGAGTTCGGCGGGCTCGACCGGGCGTGGGATGCCAGCATCGAGCGGCCGATCCCCGATCGTTACCTGCAGGGCGAGCGGTCATGACCGGGGGCGACGTCATCGACATAGTGCTCGTGGTCGTGCTGGTGGGTTACGCGGTCTCGGGCTACCGTCAGGGGCTGATCGCCAGCGTCTTCTCCCTCGTCGGCTTCCTCGCCGGCGCGTTGATCGCCATCTGGCGGCTGCCCTCCCTGCTCGCCCGGTGGGACGCGGTGGCCGACGACAACCGGTGGCGGGTGGTGGCCCTGATCGTCGGGGTGGTCGCCGTCGGCTGGCTGGGGCAGTTCCTCGGTAGTCTCATCGGCGGGTCGATCAGCCGCAAGGTGGGTCAGACCGCTTTGCGCAGCGTCGACGCGGTGCTCGGCGCTGTCATCGTCGCCGTCGCCGCCGCCCTCGTGCTCGGCTTCATCGGTGGCACCCTGCGCACGGCCGGCAACCCGAGTCTCGCCCGGGCGGTGTCCGAGTCGCGCGTGCTGCGAGCGGTCGACCAGGTGGCACCGGAGCAGACCGGTCAGATCTTCGCGGGGTTCCGCAACTTCCTCTCCGACCAGGGCTTCCCGCAGGTCTTCGACGGCTTGGCACCCGAACCGATCACCCCGGTGCAGGACCCCGACCCGGGCGTGGCCCGTTCGGTGGCGATCCGGGCGGCTAGGCCCTCGATCGTCAAGGTCACGACCGTCTCCGACTCGTGCCAGCGGGGGCAGGAGGGCACGGGCTGGGTCGTCAGCCCGGGTCGCATCATCACCAACGCTCACGTCGTGGCGGGGGCGAGCCGGCTGCGGGTCGAGTCCGGCAACGAGATGCGGCCGGCCACCGTCGTGCTCTTCGACCCCGAACGCGACCTCGCCGTGCTCAGCGTCGAAGGGCTCGACGCGCCCGCCCTGCGCCTGGGCGGAGCGCTCGAGAGCGGCCAGTCCGCGGTCGTTCCGGGCTATCCGCTCGACGGGCCCTACACGGTCGTCTCTGCTCGGGTGCGAACCATCCTCAACGCCCGGGGCTACGACATCTACTCCACGGGCCAGGTGGTGCGTGAGATCTACTCACTGAACACGACGGTGCAGCCGGGCAACTCCGGCGGGCCCCTGCTCGACACTCGGGGTCGGGTCGTTGGTGTGATCTTCGCGAAGTCACTGGAGGACGTTCGCACCGGTTACGCGCTCACGCTCGCTGAAGCCATGCCGGTGATCGACCGGGCCGCCTCGGCGGGCTCGGCGGTCAACACCGGAGCGTGCCTGGCCGCCTGACCGACCCACCCCCAAGTCGAGTGGCCACTTTCGTTCAGGTCGAGCGGCTACCGGGGGATGCCCAGGTCGAGTGGCCACTTCCGTACACGGGAGAGGGTCGAAACGGCGCCTCGACCGTACGAAACTGGCCACTCGACCGTACGAAACTGGCCACTCGACCGTACGAAACTGGCCACTCGACCTGGGCTCGGAGGCGCCGGCCGGAGTCCAGAGGTGGCCAGATTCAGGAGGTCAGACTCAGGAGGTCAGACTCAGGAGGTCAGACTCAGGAGGTCAGGGCGTCGAGCGCGAACTCGCCCACCAGGCGCATCCCTCGCAGCACCGCCCAGGTGGTCAGGTCGTCGCGGGTGCGGGCCAAGAGGTGGGCCGAGCCGAGCCCGGTGGTGGGCCCGACCCCGGAGTCATCACCCGGCATCTCGAAGCTCGTCGTGTCGTGCGGCTCCCAGTTGGCGATGGCCGCCCACGTCACCGTGCGACCGCCTCGGGTCACCGCACCGACGTCGGCCCGCACCCCACTGTCGGTGCCGGTCTTGTTCCAGACGCCGAGCAGCTGCCCGGATGCCGTCGTGTTCCCCCTTGCGCCAGAATCCCCGGCCGCTGGCTCGGCAGCCCGCTCGGGCGCCCGGTCGACCGCCTCGGTGAGCAGCACGTGGTGGGCGATCGGGTCGAGGCCCGCCTGCTCGACGAAGACCGCCCCGACCATCGACTGGTCGACGTTGGCCGAGAGCCACTGCCGCACCAGGGAGTCGGCGGCGTGCGACACGGCCGTGCCGGTGGCGATCCGGGCCATCAGCTCACTGAGCTCGGCCGCGCTGCCCGTCGACAGGGTCGCGGCGTGCGATGACGTGCGCCTGTCGCGAACCCGGTCGTGCAGCGCGGTCGCACGCAACCCGAGCTCGGTCGCGAGTCGAGCCACCTGGTCGAGCCCGATGCGGCGCAGCAGCACGTTGGTGGCGAGGTTGTCCGACACCGCCCCGACCAGGGCCGCGACGTCGCCCAGCGGCAACGACTCGATCGAGAGGGTGTGCCACAGGCCCGAGTCGGCCACCCACTCCTCCAGCGTTCGGGTGAGCACCTCGTCGGCCTGCAGCTCACCCTCGGTGAGGGCCCGTGCGGTCTCGAGCAACAGCAGCACCTTGCCGACGGATGCCGTGCGCAGGCTCACGTCGGCGCCCACCGCGCCCAGCGGTATCCCTGAGCCTGCGCGCAGGCACACCGACCACTCGACCCCACCGGCGTCAGGAAGCGAGAGTCGGCTGTTCACGGCAGACTGCCGAGCCAGGTCTGGATCTCGTCGCCCACGGCCTCGGGTGCCTCCTCGGTGAGGAAGTGCCCAGCACCCTTGATCTTCACGTGGCGGTAGTCGCCCGGTACCCAGGTGCCGGACCCGTGGGTGGCGGAGGCCAGCACGCAGCGGTCGTCGGTGCCCTGCAGCTGCAGCACCGGAACGCGGATCGCGTGCCGGATGCGCCGCATGAACATCGGACCGTCGGGCCGCACCGCGGATCGGCCGATCCAACGGTAGTGCTCTGCTGCGGAGTGGGCCACGAAGGGAATCATCATCGCGTCGCCGTAACGGGCGATGTCCTCGTCGGTGGGGAACGGACCGAACGGCGAGGACCACCCGGTCAGCAGGCCGGCGACGTAGTCGTGCGACCGGGCCATCTCACGCTCGGGCACGAACGGTTTCTGCAGGCCCCTGATCCAGCGCGAGGCCTCTCGCTGGGAGCGGTTGGTCCAGGTGGCGTGACGCATGACGCGAGGGTGGGCCATCGAGAGCGAGGCGATGGCACTGACCACGTCGGGCCGCAGAGTCGGCATGCACCACGCGATCCAGCCGCCGAGGCCCTGACCCAGCACGACCGCCTGCTGCTCACCGAGCGCGCGGATGACGCTCGCGACGTCGAGCGTGGCCATGTAGCTGTCGTAGCCGCGCGGCGGTTTGTCGGAACCACCGAAGCCGCGCAGGTCCATCGCAGCGACGCGATACCCGGCCGCCGACAGCGAGCGCATCTGGTGGCGCCAGGCGAACCAGAACTGAGGGAACCCGTGCAGCATCACCACCAGTGGGCCCTCGCCCATCTCGGCCACGTGGAAGCGGGCCCCGTTGGCCGAGACGTACCGGTGCTCCCAGGGGCCCTCGATGTTGACGAAGGCGCTGTCGACCGGCATGAGAAGGGGGCGGTTTGCCGTCAGGCGTCGCGGGTGGCGTCGGGGGCAGCACCGGCAGGAGTCGGGGTCGACGGGCTCGAGGGGCTCGTCGCAGACGCCGAGGCCGACGGGGTCGGCGAGGTCTGTCCCCGAGGAGCGGGCTGGGGCGGCCCCTGCACCACGGGTCGAGCCGCGGGGGTGACCGTGCCCGGGTTCGAGACAGCGGCCTTGAGGTCGGCCACGGTCGCCCTGGCGGTCTCGATCGTCTTCTCCGGGGTGGGCTCGACGGTCTTCATCTTGCGGATCCCGAGCAGCGCGAACACGGCCGCGACCAGCAGCATGAACACCGTGACGATCAGGAAGCTGAGCCAGCGGGATAGCCCGAGGGCCTGGATGCCTTCGGCGATCGTCGTGAAGATGAAGTAGACGCTGTAGAAGCCGATGACCCCAGCGACGGCGAGGAACGCCGCGCCGACCCCCGCCTTCTTGACCTGTTTGCCGACCTCGGCCTTGGCCAGCGCGATCTCGCCGCGCACGAGAGCGGACAGGTCAGCCGACGCCGAGGCGACCAGCTGGCCCAGGGTACGTTCCTGCTGGGGGTCGGTGCTCATCGAGTGTCGTCCTCGCGTTCCTTGGTTCGGCCGTCGGGCCGTACTGCTGGCCGACGGTGCGCAGCTGCGCGGTGCTGGGTTCGTGCTCGTGCGTGCAGGTGGCAGCCCTGTTTGGCCCCCACGATGGCAACCCTACTGTGCCTGGTAGACGTCGGGGATGCCGTCGTGGTCGGTGTCGACCCGCTCCCGCGCCTCGACGAGCCGGTAGTGCCGGTTTCGGGCGCGCAGCACGATCGTGGCCAGCAGGGCCGCGATGAGACTGCCGACGAGCACGGCGAGCTTGACGTGGTCGTCGCGCTCGGAGCCGGTGCCGAAAGCGAGCTCGCCGACGAGCAGGCTCACGGTGAACCCGACGCCGCTCAGCAACGACAGTCCCAGCACGTCGGTCCAGGTCAGGTCTTCATCGAGCTGTGCCTTGGTGAACCGGGCTACGGCCCAGGTGCCACCCAGCACGCCGACGGCCTTGCCCACCACGAGCCCGACCACGACCCCGATCGCGGCCGAGTCACGAACGGCGGCGCCCAGACCCCCACCGACCACCGTCACGCCGGCAGCGAAGAAGGCGAAGACGGGCACGGCGAAGCCGGCTGAGAACGGGCGGATGCGGTGCTCGAGACGCTCCGCGAGCGAGTGCCGATCGGGGTCGTCCTCGAGCTCTCGGCTGACCGGCACGAGCAGGCCGAGCAGCACGCCCGCCACGGTTGCGTGCACGCCGCTCGCGTGCACCAGACCCCAGGCGAGCAGGGCTGGGACCGCCAGCAGGAAGGGGTTGAGCATCGAGTGCTTGAGCATCAGGCGCCAGGCCACGAGCGGCACGACGGCCGCGAGGAGCAGCAACAGGTTGACGCTCTCGGTGTAGAAGATGGCGATGATCGTGATCGCGATGAGGTCGTCGACCACCGCGAGCGTCAGCAGGAACGAGCGCAGCCCGCTCGGCAGGTGCGAGCCGATCACAGCGAGCACCGCGAGCGCGAACGCGATGTCGGTGGCGGTCGGCACGGCCCACCCGCGCAGGATGCTGCTCAGCTCGCTCGCGCCGAGCCCCTGGTTCAGCAGCTGCACGGTCACGACGTAGAGCACGGCGGGAAGTACGACGCCGCAGACGGCTGCGGCGATGGGCAGGGCGGCTCGACGACGGTCGGAGAGGTCTCCGGCGACGAACTCACGCTTCAGCTCGATGCCGGCCACGAGGAAGAAGATGGCGAGCAGCCCGTCGGCGGCCCAGGCGCCGAGGCTGAGGTCGAGGTGCAGACTCTCGAAACCGACCACCGTGTCGCGCAGCGTCGCGTAGCCCTCGCGCCACGGGCTGTTCGCCCAGATGAGGGCCGCGACCGCCGCAATGAGCAGCACCGCCCCGCCCACCGTCTCAGCGCGCAGGTACTCGGCGACGATGCGTGCCTCTTTCCAGCTGCCGCGCCCGAAGAGCCGGGCTCGCACCGGCGCGGCCGCTGAGGCATCGGGTGGCCCGTCGGTGGTGTTCGCCTCGGGAGTGTCAGAAGGATGGGGAGCGGGTGGGGTGGCGTTCGTCTCGTCAGCCATGCGGCCCTCAGATCAGGGGGGTCGGTTCGGTCGGTGTGGTCAGTCGGATTCGTCGGGTGATGCAACGCCGACCAGACTTCCCGGCACACCTCGACCCGTTGCTGAACGAGCTCAGCCGAGTGTATCGGGTCGGTGGAAGGGGCGCCTCAGTCGCGGCGGGCCTTCGACCGCGGCTTCGTGCGGGACCCGCCAGCAGAGTCGCCACCCGCGAGCCGCAGCTCGATGAGCTGGCCCGAGATTCGGGTGCTGCGCAACGCCTCCCACGCCCCCGGCGGCAGGGTCGCGGGCAGCTCGACGATCGAGTGGTCGGCTCGAATGTCGATGTGCCCGAAGTCCGCTCGACCCAGCCCTCCCTCGTTGGCGATGGCGCCCACGATCTGCCGAGGCTCGACCCGGTGCCGCTTGCCCACCGAGATCCGGTACCCGACGAGCGGGCCGCCCTGGCCGGTACGGGCACGCTCACCGCGCTGCGGCCGGCTGCCGCGCCCGTCGTGACTGCCGGAGTGGTCCCGGCTCGCACGCTCGTCACGGCCACCGCGCGCCGGCCGCTCGTCGAAGGTGCGTGCGCGACGGGGCGGCTCGGGGTCGAGCAGCATCGGCTCATCGCCCTGCAGCACCACGGCGAGCGCCGCGGCGACATCGGCCTCGGGCACGTTGTACTCGGCCACGTAGTGGTCAACGACCTCGCGGAAGAAGTCGACGCGGTCGGTGGAGAGGGCGGTGGTGATGGCGTCGTCGAACCGGTTCAGCCGGGTGGCGTTGATGTCCTCGGCGGTCGGGAGGCTCATCGGCGTGAGCGACTGCCGGGTGGCCTTCTCGATCGCCTTGAGCAGGTGACGCTCTCGTGGGGTGACGAACGAGATGGCGTCACCGCTGCGTCCGGCTCGCCCGGTGCGGCCGATCCGGTGCACGTACGACTCGGTGTCGGTGGGGATGTCGTAGTTGACGACGTGGCTGATTCGCTCCACGTCGAGACCACGGGCGGCGACGTCGGTGGCCACGAGGATGTCGAGCTTGCCGGACTTCAGCTGGTCGACGGTGCGCTCGCGCTGGTTCTGGGCGATGTCGCCGTTGATCGCCATCGCCGAGAAGCCCCTGGCTCGCAGCTTCTCGGCGAGCGTCTCGGTCTCGTGCTTGGTGCGGACGAACACGATCATGCCCTCGAAGTTCTCGACCTCGAGGATTCGCGTCAGGGCGTCGACCTTCTGGGGGTAGGACACCATCAGGTAGCGCTGGGTGATGTTGGGGGTGGTCTGAGCGGTGTTCTTGACCGTGATCTCGACCGGGTCGTGCAGGTACTTCTTCGAGATGCGACGGATCTGCGCCGGCATGGTGGCCGAGAACAGCGCTACGTGCTTGTCGTCAGGGGTGTCGGCCAGGATCGTCTCGACGTCGTCGGCGAAGCCCATCTTGAGCATCTCGTCGGCCTCGTCGAGCACGAGAAACCGCAGCTGGCTCAGGTCGAGGGTGCCCTTCTCGAGGTGGTCCATGATGCGTCCGGGGGTGCCGACGACGATGTGCACCCCGCGCCGCAGGGCGCTCAGCTGCACGCCGTAGGCCTGGCCGCCGTAGACGGGCAGCACGTGCACGCCCTTCAGGAACGCAGCGTAGCGCTCGAAGGCCTCACACACCTGCAGGGCCAGCTCACGCGTCGGGGCCAGCACGAGCGCCTGTGGGCTCTTCTGCGACAGGTCGAGCCGGCTGAGGATCGGCAGCGCGAAGGCTGCCGTCTTGCCCGTGCCGGTCTGGGCCAGGCCCACGACGTGGCGCCCCTCGAGCAGAGCCGGGATCGTTGCGGCCTGGATGGGCGACGGGTGCTCGTAGCCCACCGCGCGCAATGCCTTCAGCACCCGGTCGCCCAAGCCCAGGCTCTCGAACGAGACCTGGTCGCCGGCCTCGTCGGCAGTCTGGTCGGGATTCTGGTACTCGCCCGCTTCGGGCGCAACGCTCGGGTCGCTCACCCCTAGACGGTAGTGCCTCTTCCCTCGTGCGTCTGTCTGCGCCGGGCCGCTGCCGGCGACCCCCGCCTCCCGGCGACCCCGCCTGCCGGTGACCCCGCCTGCCGGTGACCCCGCCTGCCGGTGACCCCG
>JAKDLG010000321.1 GCA_030452985.1 Humibacillus sp. | reverse complement strand
CCCGCCGCCCCTTGACCCCAAGACACACCAGCAAACTGCGCGGCATTGCGGTTAGTGGCCCTGACTCAGTCGACCTCGCCGAGGCGAGTCGTCTGAAGCAGATAGTCAGCCACCAACCGCGGCTGCACCAGGGGCAGCAAGTGCCCACCCGGAAGCACATCGGCCTCAACGCCGAGCCGGTCACGCGCGACCCGGAGCTGCAAGCCGACCGGGAAGAAACGGTCGTCTTGGCCGACCAGAACCCGGATCCTGATCGGCGGCCACGCCGTGAAGTCACACACCGATTCAAAGGCGATATCGGCCTCGGCGCCCTGATACGACTCACCCTCGGCAGCGACCTGCTCGTCGACATCATGCATAAAATAGGCCGCCGCATCGAACGGGCCATAACCACCCGCGCCGGCCGCTTCGTCCTGGGCCTCCAGCGCGCCCGTGTGTGCCCACCAGTCACGCACCGTCTCACCAGGCTCAGGGATCATTGCGTTGACCAAAACCAACTCCCCGACCGGCGCCCGCTCGCAGACCAGCGGCGCGGTGAAGCCTCCGAGCGACCCTGCGACCAGGACGACTTCGGAGCGTGAACCGATCGCGTCGACTACCAGCTCGCAGTAGCGGGGAAGCCCAGCGGCCTCATCCTCGCCAGGCAGATCAACCGCGATCGCTTCGTGGCCCGCCTCGACCAGCAGCCGAGCCACCCGACCCCAGACCCACGCCGACCCGCCGGCGCCCGGAACGAGAACGAAGGTACGCACGCACCGACTGTAACCACCGCCCGGCCGATCCCAGGACCCACACACGGAGCCCGTCGGCAAACTTCACTCAACCTATCGGTCCCGCTGTGAAGGTGCGGCAGGCCGGGATGGCCGGGTCATACGAATTTCGCGCACACCATCTTCGACCGTCGTCGTGCCGTCAGGGGTGAAGCCGGTCTTGGCGTAGAACGCCTGAGCCCGGGGGTTGGGATCAGCGACCCACAGACAAGCCGAGGTGGCCCTATCAAGCACGGCGCCGACGAGGTCATCGGCCGCCCCACTGCCATGGTGCGCGCGAAGGAGATAAAGCAGGTACAACTGCCGCTCCCAGGCAGTCCCGTCCGCACGCGGCGGACCGGTCAGCGCAATCCCCACGATCTGCCCGTGCACCTCAGCGACTGCAGCGCTCCGGTCGGCGTACGCAGGATCGGTCAGGATCGCATCCCACATCCGCCGACGGCGAGGGAGCAAGACCGGATCGTCCAAGACGTCATCGCTCATCTGGCCCCGGTAGGTCTCACGCCAGGCTTCGACATGGACATACGCAATCGCGTCGACATCGGCAGCCCTAGCGCGTCGTACCTGGTAGTTCGAGGTCTGTGCGTCCACGAATCCGATCCTTCCAGTCCAACAACGGGCGCTCATCGAATTCATCCACCACCGGTGGTGGCCCCTTCTGCTGCCCGTTTGCACCTTCCGGATCGCCTGGCCTGCAGTCAGGCTGGAGGAGGCAGCCCTTCGGATGCGGCGGGCATCTTGGAAGCTGAACGCACCCGATCACACTTGAACGAAGGGACTCCTTCGAATGTTCAGCCACTCTCACGGCACCGATCACGCTGGAGTCGCTGTCTCTCAAAGACGGGCGACTGTTCCCGGCCCGGCCAGGTCGGGCACAGAAACGATCCTCGCCCTACAACGAACGGCCGGCAACGCGGCGGTGGCTGCGCTCATATCGACCCCAAACGCCGGCGGAAGGCGACCCGCGGCAGACGACAGCCCCGTGCTCCAGCGGTACGAGAAGAAGGATACGAGTCCGGCACCCTCCCCGATGCTGGTGACGACGCCCGAATATTACTTTGCAGTCAAAGCGAACGGCCCTGCCGTTTACGTCCGAATCGATGCCAATGGTGGTCCCACTTCAGAGATCGCGGACGCGTTGAAGCCGACCGGGACCGCACAGACCGACACACCGATCGGAACGCTGAAGGAGTACTCCCTCGGGCAACCCGTTCTTAAGGATTGCCTGCACGCCGCGGAGGAGATCATCAACAACCAGGTCGACCAGCTCGAGCATGGCGGCGGGATCTACAGCAAGATCACCACCAATCGTGGTGTAGAGGAATTCGGCGAAAGTGACGAGCTCAACCGAGACAGGGCGAAACAGTACGCCGGAAGCAAGGACGTGTCCGCGAGCCCGGACGTGGGGCAGGCCTTCGTCATCGTCGCCACCACGCCCAACCCATCGAAGAAAATCTCTCAGTTCCACGCAGGCGCCGTCGTCGGTCGCGACGGCGACGACTGTGTTGTCCTGGAGACCTGGAACGATGTGGGCAAGGGAAACGCCAACGCAAACATCTATACCGTGAACGACCTAAAGAAGTCGTTCCACGCCAAGTACGGCGGGCCCGGGAGCTACTTCGAGCAACACGGGCCGACGACCATCGTCATCACTCCTCTCTGAGCTGCGCACTGTCGGTGACCGCTGGCTAGACCTGTTGTGAAGCCTTCACTCGGACGGGTGACATGACGGCGGTTCGGTAGCACCACCCGCCGATCAAGGGCGACAAACGCTACCGGCGCCGAACCACCTCATCGGGCGGTCACGCGCCACGTCCTACCGCGACCAGCCCCCTGATGACGAAGCGCCTCCACGGAATTTGTCAAGGTAAGTGAGGCCAGTGGGTGTTAAGCCGATGCTGCTGACTCCGGGGTTTCTGCTGGTGGTGGGTTGATCCAGGCCGCTTCGGGTAGCGCGAGGATCTTCGGGTCGTGGTGGTTGGCGAACCTTTCGGGGTGAGCGGCTCGCGCCTGTTGAGCGACACCTTGGTTGCGGAGGGTGCGGGGGTCGACGACGTTGAGGGTGA
>JAKDLG010000122.1 GCA_030452985.1 Humibacillus sp. | reverse complement strand
TAATGTGGCAATTCTCGGGGGGGGGGGGACCTGGGCACCCCCCACCCAGTCGAGTGGCCACTTTCGTACACGCGAACCAGCGCCGCGGCGCACCCCGGCTGGCTGCTCGACGGGCGGCCCGACGGGCTCAGCCTCGACCCCGCCGGAACCGGAAGGGCGACCGTGCACGCCTCCTACCTGCACACCCACTGGGCCGGATACCCGCACCTGGCCGCCCGGTTCGCCGAGGCGGTGCACGCGTTCGCCCACGCTGCAGCGTGGGCCGACGCTCGAACCGCCGCCGCCCAGCCGCAGGGCATGTCGTGACCGTCGACCTGCAGCACCACGGTGACCGCGACGCCACGCCCGGCCTCGTCGACCTCGCCGTCAACGTGCGCCTGAACAGCCCGCCGCCCTGGCTGGCCGAGGTCATTCGGGGCACGGTCACCGACCTCGGGCGCTACCCCGAACCGACCGCGGCGACCCGAGCCATCGCGGAACGGCACGGGGTGCCGGTCGAGGCGGTGCTGCCGACCGCCGGAGGAGCAGAGGCCTTCACCCTCGTGGCCCGCGCCCTCGCACCCCGGGCGGCCGTCGTGGTGCACCCGCAGTTCACCGAGCCTGAGGCCGCCCTGCGCGCCGCCGGCCATCGCCCAGAGCGGCACCTGCTCAGCCCTGACACGGGTTTCAGGTTCGAGGCCGAGCCGTTCGAGAGCGCGCACGGGCGCACCGACCTGGTCATGGTCGGCAACCCCACGAACCCCACCGGGGTCTTGCACCCCGCCGACCAGCTGCAGTCGCTCCGGCGCCCGGGCCGAACGCTCGTCGTCGACGAGGCCTTCATGGATGCCGTGCCCGGCGAGCCCGAGTCGCTCATCGGCCAGAGCCTGCCTGACCTGTCTGACCTCAAGGGTCTGCTGGTGCTGCGATCGCTGACCAAGACCTGGGGCCTGGCCGGGCTGCGCGCCGGCTACGTCGTGGGCGACCCTGACCTCGTCGCAACACTGCGGTCGGCCCAACCGCCGTGGTCGGTGTCGGCGCCGGCCGTGGCCGCCATGGTGGCCACGGCCACGCCGGCGGCGGTTGCCGAGGCGGCAGCGGCCGCGCTCGAGTTCGACTCGTGGAGAAGCGACCTCGAGCGATCGCTCGCTGAGGTGGATCTCCCCAAGCAGCACGCCAGCCGGGCACCGTTCCTGCTCATCGACACCTCGCCCATCGGGCCCGGCTCGCTCAGGGGCGCGCTGGCAGACCGGGGGCTGGCCGTGCGCCGCGGTGAGACCTTTCCGGGCCTCGGCCCGACCTGGGTCAGGGTGGCCGTGCGCCATCCGGCGGTCTCGCGCCGGCTCGCCGAGGCCCTCGCCGACGTGAAAGAGGGCTACCGTGCCGCGTGACCTGAGCTTTCAAGGGGAGCGCGTGCTTCTGTCGGGGGTCGACGAGCGCACCGCCGCCACGCTCGCCGCCCTGCTGCGCGACGGAGCCCGGGTGACACTCCGCCCGGCGGATGCCGACCTCCCGACCAGCGTGCTCGACCTCGTCGAGCGGGGGCTGGTGTCGCTCGACGAGAGGGTCACCACCGACGACGAAGCCGGTTTCACCGTCGTCATCCGGGCAGGGCGAGGTGACCGCGTCACCCGCACCGATGCCGCCGCGGAGACCGCCGACTCGACGCCGGCATCCGTACCGGGCAAGGTCACCCTCGTCGGCGGCGGCCCTGGCGACCCGGGGCTCATGACCGTCGCCGGCCTCGACGCGTTGCGCACCGCTGACGTGATCGTGCACGACCGGTTGGTCCCGCTCGCCGCCCTGTCGCGGGCCCGGCCCGACGCCGTCGTGGTCGACGTCGGGAAGATCCCGAGGGGAACTTTCACGCCACAGGAGCGGATCAACGCGCTCATCGTCGAGCACGCCCGAGCCGGACGCAGCGTGGTTCGCCTCAAGGGGGGCGACAACTTCGTCTTCGGGCGCGGTGGTGAAGAGGCCGAGGCGTGCGGCGCCGCCGGCGTTCCCGTCGTCGTTGTCCCCGGGGTGACCTCGAGCGTCGCAGGGCCGGCGCTGGCCGGCATCCCACTCACGCATCGCACCCTCGTTCAGGGCTTCACCGTCGTGAGCGCCCATGTGCCGCCCCATGATCCGCGCAGCACCCTCGACTGGGGCGCCATCGCCCGGGCCAACACCACGATCGTCGTGCTCATGGGTGTCGCCACCCTTCCCGCGGTGACGGCCGAACTCGTGACTGAGGGTCTCGACCCGTCAACCCCGGCCGCCGTGGTGGCCGACGCCGGGCTGCCGAGCATGCGCACGGTGCGGGCCACGGTCGCAGACATCGCCGAGGTCTCGGCGACCGCCGGGCTCGGCGCCCCCGCGGTCGTCGTCATCGGCGCCGTGGCCGCGCTCGACGTCACCGCATGAGTCGCGCGGCCGGGCTCGCAATCGGTTGGCTCGCCGATGCCGTCGTCGGCGACCCCCGACGCTGGCACCCGGTGAGCGGCTTCGGGTCGGTCGCCACCCATCTCGAGGGGCATACCTACGAGCGACGTCGGTCGCGGGGGGCGGTGCACGTCGTTGTCCTGGCCGGTGGCGCCGCTGTTCTCGGCGTGGTGGCTGAGCGCACGTCACGCCGGCACGCCGCGGTGCACACCCTCGTCACCGCGGCGGCCACGTGGGCCGTGCTGGGTGGTCGATCGTTGAGCCGTGAGGCCAAGATCATCGACGGCCAGCTGCGGGCTGACGACCTGCCGGCCGCGCGCCTGCAGGTGCGCAACCTCGTCGGCCGTGACCCGAGCACGCTCGACGCCGACGAGGTGGCCAGGGCCTGCGTCGAGTCGCTCGCCGAGAACACGTCGGATGCCGTCGTGGCCCCCCTGTTCTGGGGTGCCGTGCTCGGCGTGCCGGGCCTGCTGGGGTATCGGGCGGTCAACACCCTCGACGCGATGATCGGCCACCGGTCAGAGCGCTACACCGAGTTCGGTTGGGGGGCAGCCCGGCTCGACGACCTCGTCAACTGGGCACCCGCCCGGCTCAGCGGCATCCTCGCTCTGGGGCTCTCGCCTGGCGTCGGGCACGGCACGATGCGCGACGGCCTGGCCGCGATCCGACGCGACGCTCCGGCTCATCCGAGCCCCAACGGTGGGGTGGTCGAGGCCGCCTTCGCCGGGGTGCTCGGGGTGTCGCTGGGCGGCAGCAACGTCTACGACGGTCGCACCGAGAACCGCGGCCGGCTCGGTCGCGGGCAGCCCGCCGGCGCGGAAGACATCGAGCCGGCAACCCGACTGGCGCGACGGGTCTCGCTCGCCGCCCTCGTGGGCGCGGTCGCCGCGTCGTCAACCGTGTCGTCAGCCGTGTCGGGGCTCGACCACCGGCAGGCTGGACGGCACTCGGCGCCGTGAGCCGCCTCGGCTGGAACGCCTGAGGGTCGAGAACGCGGCGGACGGAGGTGGGTCAGCGGTGCAGAACACCATGCTCGGTCTCACCGTCGTGGTGGTCGTGGTCGTGGTGATGATGAGTCTCGGACTCGCCGGGGGCATGGAAATGGGGAGCCATGGGCCCGGGGTCGGTGGGGGTGTGGTGGCCGGCGGAGTGCTCGCTGCGCATCCACCTCACCCAGGCCGTCAGCTGGTCGACGGTCTCGGCCCGGTGGCGTGAGATGGGCAGCACCGGTCCCCCGTGGCGGGCGGCGGTGGCGTCGGCGACCATCTGCTCGACGTCGACGTCGACATGCGGGGCGAGGTCGATCTTGTTGATGACGAGCAGATCGGCACGGGCGATGCCCGGCCCACCCTTGCGGGCGACGTCGCCGCCGCCGGCCACGTCGAGCACGAAGATCTGGGCATCGACGAGCGCCGGGGAGAAGGTGGCCGTGAGGTTGTCGCCGCCACTCTCGACGAGCACGAGGTCGACGGGGTCGAAGTCGCGCTCGATGTCCTCGACGGCGAGCAGGTTGGCCGTGATGTCGTCACGGATGGCCGTGTGGGGGCAGGCCCCGGTCTCGACGGCACGGATTCGATCAGCGGGCAGAACCCCGGCCGAACGCAGGAAGCGAGCATCCTCATCGGTGTAGATGTCGTTGGTGATCACGGCGATGCTCAGCTCGTTCGCCATGCTTCGGCAGATGCTGGCGATCAGCGAGCTCTTCCCGGTGCCGACGGGCCCGGCGACTCCCAGTCGCAGGGCGCGCGTTGCTGTGGGTGGGCGTGAGGTGTCGTGGTCGGGCATGGCTCTCCTCCGGTTTGTCGAGTCTGTTGCGGCAGTCACGGGCGCGGCTGCCACGGTGGCCCGAGCGCGGCGAGGCCGAGCTCGAGCTGGTGATGCAGGGCGAGACTGTCGTCGGCGAGGGCACTGATCAGCACCGCGGCGTCGGCGAGCGGCATCATCGCTGCCTGCCCTGTCAGCTCCTGCACCTGCGGGGGAGCGTCGTGCCACGCGGGGTCCACGACGAGGAGTGACCCGACGGCTCGGTACCCCGCGGCCACCCCGGGCGTGCCCGAGGCGGGCCACCGAGGTCGAGGTCCTGTCGGTACAACGAGCGGCCGGCCTGTCGGATGCGTACCTGCTGGCGCAGCCGTCCGCACGGTTCGTGGTGACGGCCGAGGAGGAACTCCTCACGCATCAGCAAACGGGCGCCTTCGGCCAGCTCGACCTGCACCTCGTTGAGGTGGTCGCACCGGCGGGCGGCGATGACCGCCCCGGGCAACCAGATCAGCGTGCCGGCGGTCTCGACATGGATGCGGATGACGGAGCGGGACACGGCGCCGTCGTGGCTGGGCAGGAGCAACGTCGCGGACACCTCGTTGAGCACCAGGGTGCTTCCGGCACCGACATCGACGTCGAGCCGGTACTGGTCACCGCCGATCGGCCCTGCCGCAGCCGCGGTGAGAGAGACCCTCGCGATGCCAGGGGTGGTGCTCACACCGGGTTCTGGCCGGGTGGCGATCGTCTGGCGTAGGGCCAGGGGCGGGTCAGAGCGCAACGTGGTGACGTGGGTACGAGGACCTCCGGGGCCGGCCCTCAGCACGGTGGCGACTCGGGCGTGCGCGAGCATTCGCGCCGAACCGGCCTGGGGTGTCGACCTCGTTCCGAGCGTCGCGGCGGCCGTCATGGCGTGACGCCGCTCATGAGGCGAACAACCGCGTGGTGCGGGTGGCATGCTGCTCGGCTGCGATGTCGAGCAGGGGTGCCGACAGGGCAGGCATCTCGTCGAGGTCGCCGTGCGGCTGGTCGGCCTGCTGCGCGAGCTGCTCGAGCAGGGGCCCGAGGCGGGCCAGCACTGCGTGGGTGGCGAAGGGGTCCAGGGCCATCAGGCGCACGGCGGCGGCGACGGGTCCGGCGACCGACTCGTGCAGCGCGGCCAGGGCCGTGTCGCGCGGGGTGAGACCGAGCACCGCACCCACGACGCCGAGAGCCACCGGCTGGTGGGGACGGGCCCCAAGACTGTCGAGGCGGTGGTCAGGAGCGATCGCCGTTGCCACCCGCAGCAGCTGGCGGCCCAGCTGCCTCGAGGTGGCCCGCTGGGCGGGAGACGGTGTTCGCGCGTCCAGAGCCGTGTCCAACCCGGCCAACCGAGCCGGGTCGTGGTCATGGGTGGCGCGGCAGGAAGCGGCAGCGAACGCGGCCGCGACCAGGCCCACGGTCGCGGCTCGACCGCTCAGGAACGACTCCAGGGTGGTGAGGTCATGGACCCGCCCGGCCGTGATGGAGGGCTCGAGGCTGCCGGAGTGGGCGTAGCCGCCGGCCGGGAACCGGCCGTCGGCGAGCAGCAGCAGGGCGGCCCCTGACGCTATGGGTGTCGTCCTCGCCGTGTGGTCTGGTGGGGTGGGGGCGGCGCCGGCGCTGGTCAAAAGAGGAAGTACCGCTGCGCCATGGGCAGCTCATCGGCCGGCTCGTGCTCGATCAGCTCGCCGTCGACCCGCACGCTGTAGGTGTCCGGGTCGACCTCGATGCGCGGCAGGGCAGTGTTCTCGGGCAGGTCCTGCTTGCCCCGCCCGCGAACGTTCTCCACGGCCACCAGCTGCCGCTGCACCAGCGGCAGCCTCTCGGCCAGACCGTCGTCTATCGCGGCGGGCGAAACGAACGCCACGCTGGTCGAGGCCGCGAGCGGGCTCTTGGCACTGAACCCGAGCCGCGGCTGGACCGGCTGCGGCGTCGGGACGGAGGCGTTCGGGTCGCCCAGAGCGGCCAGGGCGGCCACCCCACCCTTGATCACCATCGTGGGCCGCACCCCGAACAGGGCCGGCTGCCACAGCACCAGGTCGGCCATCTTGCCCGGCTCCACCGAACCGACCTCGTGGTCGATCCCGTGGGCGACGGCCGGGCAGATCGTGTACTTGGCGACATACCGGCGGGCGCGGAGGTTGTCGTTTCGGCCGTCGCCGGGCAACGAGCCGCGAAGCTTCTTCATCTGATGCGCGGTCTGCCAGGTGCGGATCACCACCTCCCCGATGCGGCCCATCGCCTGAGCGTCGGACGACATGATCGACAACGCCCCCATGTCCTGGAGCACGTCCTCGGCGGCGATGGTGCCCGGGCGGACCCGGCTCTCGGCGAAAGCGAGGTCGTTCGGGACCTGCGGGTTGAGGTGGTGGGCCACCATCACCATGTCCAGGTGTTCGGCGACGGTGTTGCGGGTGAACGGCCGGGTGGGGTTGGTGGAGGCGGGCAGAACGTAGGACTCGCCGGCGATCCGGATGATGTCGGGCGCGTGCCCCCCGCCGGCGCCTTCGGTGTGGAAGGAGTGGAACGTCCTGCCCTTCACGGCCGCCAGCAGGTCCTCCACGAAGCCGGCCTCATTGAGGGTGTCGGAGTGGATGGCCACCTGCACCCCGGACTCATCCGCCACGCTGAGCGCTGCGTCGACGACCGCCGGGGTGGCGCCCCAGTCCTCGTGCACCTTGAAGCCGCCGGCCCCTCCGCGCAGCTGTTCCCACAGTGCCTCATGGGAGACGGAGTTTCCGCGGGCGAGGAAGAGCACGTTGAGCGGCCAGGGTTCGAGGGCCTCCAGCATCCGCGCGGTCCACCACGAGCCGGGGGTGGCCAGGGTGGCCTTCGACCCCTCGGTGGGGCCCGTGCCGCCGCCCACCACGGTGGTCGTGCCCGCTGCGAGGGCCTCTTCGAGCATGTCCGGCCCGACGAAGTGCACATGGGTGTCGACCGTGCCGGCCGTGAGGATCATCCCGTTTCCGGAGGCGATCTCCGTGGACGGGCCGATCACGAGATCGGGGTGGATGCCGTCCATGGTCTCGGGGTTGCCGGCCTTGCCCAGCGCCACGATGCGCCCGTCGCGGATGCCGACATCGGCCTTGATGACACCCCAGTGGTCGAGCACCACGGCGCCGGTGATCACGAGATCCGGGGTGCCCTCGGCGCGGGTGGCGCGGGACTGGCCCATCGACTCCCGGATCGACTTTCCGCCCCCGAACACCGCCTCGTCGCCACCGACGCACCGGTCCTCGGTGACCTCGATGAACAGGTTGGTGTCGGCCAGTCGAATTCGGTCACCGGTGGTCGGACCGAACGAAGAGACGTACTCCCCCCGGGGGATCTCAGTCATCGAGCTTCCCTGCACATTCGCCGCGCAGGCCGGCCACGATGCGCTGGCCGGCGATCGGAACGAGCTGGACCTCTTCGACCGCGCCGGGCTCGAAACGCACCGACCCGCCGGACAGGACGTTCAGGCGAAGCCCCCACGCCGCCTTCCGGTCGAACTCGAGCCCCGGGTTGACCTCGGCGAAGTGGAAGTGCGACCCCACCTGAACGGGTCGGTCGGCGGTGTTGACCACACGCAGCCGCGTCACCTTCATTCCGGCGTTGATCACGATCGGCTCGTCGCCGTAGAGAATCTCTCCGGGGATGAGAGGTTCATCGAGGTGGGCCTGGTCACCGACGTAGGGCCGCCGCTCTGCCTGCCGCTCGCTGGTTCCCGGCCGGCGCGGCAGACTCGGGCCACCAGGGCCACTGTGCGGGTGACCCTCCGCCTTGGACCCGCTCTCCGGACGACTCCCCTGCGGGTCGTCGCTGGGGTGCCGGCCGCGGTTCACGAGATCGGCCCCGTCACGGTGACCAGCTTCGTGCCGTCCGGGAAGGTGGCCTCGACCTGCAGCTGGCCCAGCATCTCCGCGACGCCTTCCATCACATCGTCGCGAGTGAGCACCTGACGACCGGCCTCCATCAGGTCTGTCACGGTCCGACCGTCTCTGGCGCCCTCCAGGAGAAAGGAGGTGATGACTGCGGTGGCTTCCGGCAGGTTCAGCTTCAGACCGCGATCGCGTCGTTCCTGCGCCAGCTTGCCCGCCGTATAGATCATCAACCGCTCGCGTTCGTGCAGGGTCAACAGCATCGCAACTCCCAAGGCCGACGGAAACCCCATCCAATACCCCGGCGCGCCACCCTGTCCATCATCGACGGCTGTTGCGACCACGGCTGGACGGGCCGCATCGACGCGGATGCCGGACAGGCCGGCCCGAGCACCGCGAGGGATCGTGGGGAGCTGAGCTCGCCCCAGTGCCGCTGCGACCGGGTCAGCGCTTGGCCAGGGCGTTCCAGGTGTTGACGACGGTGTCGGGGTTGAGCGAGATGGTGTCGATGTGCTGCTCGAGCAGCCACTCCGCCAGGTCAGGGTGGTCGGAGGGGCCCTGCCCGCAGATGCCGACGTACTTCCCCGACTTCTTGCACGCCGCGATGGCCAGTGACAGCAGGTACTTCACGGCGGGGTCGCGTTCGTCGAAGCCGGCAGACACGAGGCTGGAGTCACGGTCGAGACCGAGGGTCAGCTGCGTCATGTCGTTGCTCCCGATCGAGAACCCGTCGAAGTGCTCGAGGAACTGGTCGGCGATGACCGCGTTCGAGGGCAGCTCGCACATCATGATCACCTGCAGTCCGTTCTCGCCGCGCCGTAGACCGTGCTCACCGAGCAGGGCGATGACGCCCGCGGCCTCGGTAAGGGTGCGCACGAACGGGATCATGACCTTGACGTTGGTCAGGCCCATCTCGTCGCGCACGTACCGCAGCGCCTCGGCCTCCATGGCGAAGCACTCGGCGAAGTCGGCCGAGAGGTAGCGCGAGGCTCCCCGGTAGCCGAGCATCGGGTTCTCCTCGATCGGCTCGTACCGGCGGCCACCGACGAGGTTGGCGTACTCGTTGGACTTGAAGTCGCTCATCCGCACGATGACCGGCTTGGGATGGAAGGCGGCGGCGATCGTCGAGACCCCCTCGGCCACGCGCTGCACGAAGAACTCGCGCGGCCCGGCGTACGCCCCGACCTCTTCGTCGATGCGCGCGGCCAGTTCGGCGTCGTCGGCGGCGAGGGTGCCGGCCGCGTGGGCGAGCAGCGCCTTGGGGTGGATGCCGATCTGGCGGTTGATGATGAACTCGAGCCGGGCGAGGCCGACCCCCTGGTTGGGCAGCATCGAGAAGCCGAAGGCCTGGTCGGGCGTGCCGACGTTCATCATGATGCCGACGTCGACCGCCGGCATGGCACCGAGGTCGGTCGACTCGACGTCGATTCTGAGGATGCCCTCGTAGATGAAGCCGGTGTCACCCTCGGCGCACGAGACGGTGACCTCACGCCCGTCGGCGAGCTCGCGGGTGGCCGACCCGGTGCCGACGACAGCCGGGATGCCGAGCTCTCGGGCGATGATGGCGGCGTGGCAGGTTCGCCCGCCCCGGTTGGTGACGATCGCGCTGGCCCGCTTCATGATCGGCTCCCAGTCGGGGTCGGTCATGTCGGCGACGAGCACCTCACCGGTGACGAACTCGCGCATCGCCTCGGCGCTCGCCAGCACCCGCACCGGCCCGGCACCGGCCTTCTGCCCGATGGCGCGCCCCTCGATGATCACCGACCGGTCGGCCTCTGACCCGGCGACCCGGTAGCGCTCGACGCTCGAGACCGACCGGCGCGACTGCACCGTCTCGGGGCGGGCCTGCAGCACGTAGAGCCGCCCGTCGACACCGTCCTTGCCCCACTCGATGTCCATCGGCCGGCCGTAGTGGGTCTCGATCGAGACGGCGATGCGAGCCAGCTCCTGCACCTCGGCGTCGGTGAGGCTGAACTGCACCCGGTCGGCCGGTTCGACGTCGACGAACTCGATGGTGCGGCCCACCGACGGGTCGTCGGTGAACACCATCTTGACGGCCTTCTCGCCCAGCCCGCGCTTCAGCACCGCGGGGCGGCCCTGCGCGAGGCCGGGCTTCCAGACGTACCACTCGTCGGGGTTGACCGCGCCCTGCACGACCGCCTCGCCCAGCCCGTAGGAAGACGTGATGAAGACGGCATCCGCGAAGCCCGACTCGGTGTCCATCGTGAACATCACGCCGGACGCCCCGATGTCGGAGCGCACCATGCGCTGGATCCCCGCCGAGAGCGCGACGTGCTCGTGCTCGAAACCGTGGTGCACGCGGTACGCGATGGCGCGGTCGTTGTAGAGCGAGGCGAAGACCTCGTGGATGGCCTGCAGCACCGCGTCGATGCCGCGGATGTTGAGGAAGGTCTCCTGCTGACCCGCGAACGAGGCATCGGGAAGGTCCTCGGCCGTGGCCGACGAGCGCACGGCGAACGACATCTTCTCGTCGTCGCCGACGAGCGCTGCGAACGACTCTCGCACCCCCTGCTCGAGCTCGGGCTGGAGTGGCTGGTCCATGATCGCCTGCCGTACCTGCTTACCGACATGAGCCAGCGCCTCGACGTCGTCGCTGTCGAGACCCTTCATGAGGGTGGTGATCTTCTCGGCCAGCCCCGACTGGGCGAGGAACTCGCGAAAGGCCTGGGCCGTCGTGGCGAACCCATCAGGCACCCGCACGTCGGCCGACGCGAGGTTGCTGATCATCTCGCCGAGCGAGGCGTTCTTGCCGCCGACCTCCTCGAGATCGCCCATGCCCAGGGCGGAGAACCACTTCACACTCTCACTCATGACCTGTCCTTCGTTCGTGTCTCGAGGATTTGGATGATCAGGGTCGACATCTCCTCGACCGACCGGGTTGTCGAGTTGATGACCGGGATGCGATTCGCGTGGTACATGGCCTCGGCCTGACGCAGCTCGAACCGGCACTGCTCGACGGAGGCGTAGCGGGAGTTCGGCCGGCGGGCCTGGCGCACCTCCGAGAGTCGTTTCGCGTCGGCGAGGATACCGACGCACTTCTCGCGCAGGGCCCGTACCGGGCGCGGCAGCTCGGCGGCGTCGAGGTCTTCCTCGACGAGCGGGTAGTTGGCCACGAACAGGCCGTGCTGCAACGCGAGGTACATGGTGGTCGGCGTCTTGCCGCAGCGTGACGGCGCCACCAGCACCACGTCGGCGCGGTCGAGCGCCCGGATGCTCTGACCGTCGTCGTGCTCGATCGAGTACTCGATCGCCGCCATCCGCGAGTTGTACCGCTGGATGTCGCCGACCCCGTGCAGCTTGGCCACGTGGCGCTTGGCGGCGACCCCGAAGACCTCCTCGACCCGCGACATGTGCAGCTCGAAGAAGTCGATCATGGGGCAGCGGGTCGTGTTCAGGATGTGACGGATCTCATCGGTCGCGGCCGTGGTGAAGGCGATCGGCGTGACTGGCCCGTCCGCGGCGGCGTCGAGAACCGCCACCACCCGCCGGGCTTCGGCCGCGGTCACGATGAAGGGGATCAGCCGCCGCTCGAAGTGCAGCTGGGGAAACTGGATCAGCAGGGCGTTGCCCATGGTCTCTGCGCTGATACCGGTGCTGTCGGACAGGAAGAAGACCGGCACGATGCCCTCGTCGGCAGCCATGCGCACGCCCGTCCTTCCGCTCCGTCGACGCCCCCAGGGCGCCTACCGCCCCATGTCTATCGGAACCTGACGGTAACCGCCAAAGGTGACCACCCCAGCGAGCGCCCCGCGAGCGCCCCGCGAGCGCCCCGCGAGCGCCCCGCGAGCGCCTCGCGACTGCCGCGGCGGACCGGAATCCGGTCTGCCCATGGGGCCTGGCAGCGTGGCGCGTCGCAGGCGGCGTTTTCGGGCTCAGGACGTCGCAGCGCCTCCGCGCGGTTTGGTCCACCAGAACTCGAGCTGGATGTTGTCGGGGTCGCGGAAGACGAGCGCCGCACCCGACTCGGTGTCGGCGGCAGGGGAGTGTTCGACACCCAGCTCAGCCAGCCGCGCCTGCCAGACGTCGAGTTCGTTCCGGGTCGTCACCGCGAACCCGACGTGGTCGAGGCCGACCCGGTGTTCGTCGAAGGCCCCGCCGATGGTCGCGCTGTGCTCGTTTAGACCGATCACGAGTCCGGCCGGTTCGTGCAGCAGCACGATCATGACGCGCTCAGCCAGATCGACCCGTCTCAGGCGACGCAGACCGAGCACCCGCTCGTACCATGCCGCACTCGCCTCGACGTCGGACACCGAGAAGTCGAGGTGACTGATCCCACTGAACGTCGTGGTCGACATGTCGCTCCTCATCATCACGGGGCCGCGGCTCGCTGAGGCCCATCGCCCTTCGACTGTAGGTCTTCTCGATTACGGCGTGGCGAAGCTGTCGAGAAGACGCGATAGCCGCCTGCGGGCCAACAACGTGCACTGAGCCTCCCAGGTACGTCAGCAGTCGAAGATAGCCACGGCACCGGCAACACTCGGATGGCACTGCACCGCACCCCGCCCTCATCCACATGCAGATGAGGGCGGGTCACTTCGCCCAGATAGGGCGTGTACGAGACCCACTGCCTACTGCCCAATGTGACGAGCGGCGAGCCGTGTTGGAAGGCGATGAACGAAGCGTGGAGGAGGGTCATTGTCGCGTCAACCGGGAGCGGGAACCCTGTCGCGCTAGCGCGGCGGCTTCGCCGCGGTTCTTCACGCCGAGCTTGGCTAGCACGTGCGTGACGTGGATGCTCACGGTCTTCTCGCTGATGAACAGGCGGCCGGCGATCTCGCGGTTGGTCGCGCCCGACTCGATGAGGTCGAGCACCTGGACTTCCCGCTCGGTGAGGCGTGCCCGCGGCCCTGCGCCCGCGGCCCCCTCGCGCAGCGGAATGCGGTGGTGCCTGGCGAGGGCGGTCGCCTGGCGTTCGAAGTGGCCGGCGCCCATCTGGGCGGCGTCGGCCCAGCAGTCGATGAGCAGCGGCCGGCCTTTCTCTCGGGAGCCGCTTTCGAGCAGGGCCCGGGCCAGCTCGAGGCGGGGGCGCAGGGCGGTGAACGCTCCGAAGCGGGCCGACGCGTCGACGGCTCGGCGCCACGTCGCCTGGAGGTCGGCCCCCGTTTGGCCTTGGAGGCGGGCGCGGTAGCCGCGAGCGAACAGCAGGCGCAGACCGTCCAAAGAGTCGGCCCACTGGTCGTCGAGGGTGGCCTCCGCCCGGCCGACCTGCTTCTCAGCTCGCGCCAGCAGCTCGCCCGGCGGCGGGAGGCCGGCATCGGCTGCGGCGCTGAGCCCCAGCATCACGAAACAGGCGGCGGCGGCGGTATCCGCGACAGAATCCCTTGCTTCAGCGCGGTCGACCGGAACCGGCAGGTAGGCCAACAGCTCGGCGAACGCCCCGGTGCCAACGAGCTGTTCCACGTGGGACTCCACGAGCTCATCGTTGGAGAAGAACGTCCGGCGCGTACCGAGCTCATACACCTCGGCCTCGAGCGGAGCCGCCTCCTCGAACCGGCCCTGAACCTGCAACAGCCGGCACCGCAGCTTCGTCGACCGGTACGCCACCAGGTCGGGCTCGACCGCGTCGGAGAACAACCGCCCCGCCTCGGCGAACCTCCCGCGCCATTGCAGCGCCTCCTGCTCCTGCTCGGCGTAGAACGCCGCCCGTCCCATCAGCCCGAGCTCCGACATCGCCTGCCTGCCTGCGCGGGCGACCGCCACCCCTTCGTCGAGCTCACCCACGATCATGAGCAGGAGCGCTCGGACGGCGTCGTGGTTGGCCCCCTCCCCGGGGTGCCCATCGGCGGCAGCGCATTCGACGCCCTCGCGGATGATCCTGATCGCCTCGGGATAGCGGCCGAGGTCGGCGAGCGGATACCAGCGCGCAAACAGGGTGCGCGCCCGCTCGATGCCGCTCCCCACCGCGTCTGCGACGGCCAGGGCTTGGTCGAGCAGCACCAGCGCTGCCTTGGGGTCACCGCGCTGATGGCGCACACCGGCTGCGGCTCGTAACGCCATCACGCGCTCGACGGAGACGAAACCGGTGGACAGCTCGATCGCCCGAGCCATTGCGTGGTCGATCGCGGTCCCGTTAGGGAAGCGCTGATTTTCTTGGGTGGTCGGGGTGCCGCCTGGTGGTGGGGTGGG
>JAKDLG010000121.1 GCA_030452985.1 Humibacillus sp. | reverse complement strand
AGACTGCGGTCACGGACATGCGCTGAGTGGTTCCTTGTCGCTGAGGAGGCACGCCCGGGAGAGACCCGGTGGCCCTGACAGCGTAGTTCAGCGCTCCGACAGCGAGCGCCGGAGCATGAGCCGGCGGCGATCACACCGGATGCCGCGGGGCTTCTTCCTGTACGCAAGTGGCCACTCGACTGGCCGGCCGAGTACGCCGTCGGCGAGCGGGCTCTCGGTGCGCCCGCCGTCCAAGATTTTCATTTCACACGTGTTTGGTGTGAGTTGGCGATAACGTGAACGCAGTTCGGCTGGGTCACCTGGACCCGCCTGCATCGCGCCCGAGGAGTTTGCACCATTTCTACCCAGACCGACCGACCGAAGGTCGACCTCCCTGACGTGCAGGTCGACCACCTCGTGGCGCGCGACATCGACCTCGCCCTGCTTGGACTGCTGCCCATCGGCCAGCGGCTCGGCGGGCCGCTGGTCTCTACGAGAACGGCCACGCAGGAACCTCTCGACGGTGAGACGACCGTATCGCTCGAGCTCCCGGCCGAGCTGGCAGCGGCCGCGCGCGCCCGGGGCGGCGTCGTGCTGCGTGACGAGGAGCTCACGCCGTTGGCCAGGCTTGATCTCAGGAAGGCGCGGACGCCGGCGGAACTGGCCGACGAAGGCCTCGTGCGGGGCACTCTTACCCGTCTTCGCGAGCGGGAGTCCGGAACCGGGAGACGCCGGGCCATCAGCGCTGCCGACCTCTCTGCCGACCAGCACCGCACCGTCGTCGTGCTCGGCCGCCCCCCCTTGCTCACTGACGCCCCCGCGCTCGACGCGGCGCTGGCGGGCCGAGGGGATACTGACGGCGAGCTCGCACAGCCGCAACCGGCCGGCGCCGTGCTGGTCGTCGTCTCCGACGACCCTTCGTCGGCTGTGCCTCCGCCGGTCATGACCGACGTCGCGCGCCTGTGGATCGAAGACCGGGGACTGACGGGCGCACGGGTCGTCTCGGCGCCGCTCGCCTGGCGTGACCCGGCCACGAACACGGCCCTCACGGATCGTCTGGGCCAGGCTCTCGGTGGGTCGCCGACCGTCTTCCTCGATCCCGACGATGCCTCGACGGCCGCCGGCGGCTGGCCGTCGGTGCGGGCTGAGCTCGAGTCAGGCAACGCCGGCCCGACCGCCCTCAGGCAGGTCTCGCCGCCCATCCGCGCTCGACTTCAGCGGTGGCGCCGCCCCCGAACGGAACGGGGTCTGGTACTGATGTTCAGCGGCCTGTCGGGGTCGGGCAAGTCGACCCTGGCCCGTGACGTGAGCGAGTGGGTCACCACGAACACCGACCGCACGGTCAGCCTGCTCGACGGTGATGTCGTGCGCACCATGCTGTCGTCGGGTCTGGGCTTCAGCAGGGCCGACCGTGAGACCAACGTTCGGCGGATCGGCTACGTCGGGGCCGAGGTCGCCCGTCACGGCGGCATCGCGATCTGCGCCCCGATCGCGCCCTACGCCGAGACCCGAGCAGCCGTGCGCACCATGGCGCAGGCCACCGGCGACTTCGTGCTGGTGCACGTCAACACCTCGCTCGAGGAGTGCGAACGGCGCGACCTCAAGGGGCTCTACGCCAAGGCCCGCGCCGGGCTCATCCCCGAGTTCACCGGTATCTCAGACCCCTACGAAGAGCCCACCGACGCCGACCTGGCCGTCGACACCGGTTCGGTAGACCGGGAGTCTGCGCTCGCGAGCGTGGTGCAGCTGCTCCACTCGGGCGGCTGGCTGCCCACACCCTCCACCCCGTCGTCAACGCAACCACGAGAGAACTGAACCAATGGACATCGACTGGATCCTCGTCCTCGCCACCTTCGGGATCGGCATCGTCGTCGGCCTCACGGGCATGGGCGGGGGCGCCCTGATGACCCCGGTGCTGGTGATCTTCTTCGGCATCCCACCCCTCACCGCAGTCTCGAGCGACCTCGTCGCGGCCGCGGTGATGAAACCGGTCGGCTCACTCGTGCACCTGCGGCGCGGAACAGTGAACCTGGCGCTGGTGAAGTGGCTGGCGATCGGATCGGTGCCGGCCGCCTTCTGCGGTGTGCTCATCACTCGGGCGATGGGTGACGGTGAAGCGGTGCAGCACGGCATCCAGATCGCGTTGGGAGTCGCCCTGCTCGTCGCGGCTGCGGGGCTCTCGGTCCGGGCCTACGTCCGGCTGGCCGAACGAGCCCGCCGGCGTGACGGGAGCGCCGAGCGGCTCCCCCAGGAGCGCCCGGAGGTGGTCGTGCGCGTGCTGCCGACCGTCGTCGTCGGCATCCTGGGCGGCGTCATCGTCGGCATGACCTCGGTCGGCTCTGGCTCGCTCATCATCATCGCCCTGATGGCCCTCTACCCCGCCCTCAAGGCCAGCCAGCTCGTCGGCACCGACCTGGTTCAAGCCGTCCCACTGGTCGCGGCAGCCGCTCTCGGGCACGTGCTCTTCGGCGACTTCCAGCTCAGCCTCACGCTGTCGCTGCTCATCGGCTGCGTACCCGGAGCGTGGCTCGGCGCTCGCATCTCCTCTCGGGCTCCCGGTGGTTTCGTGCGACGCGCCCTCGCCTTCGTGCTGCTGGCCTCGGCCCTGAAGCTGCTCGGGGTCCCCACCGTGGCGACCGGGTTCGTCCTCCTGGCGGTCCTGCTCGCCGCCCCTCTCGTCTGGTTCGGCCTCCGTCGCCACCACGGGTTCCCGGGCTTCGTCCGGCTCGGTCACATCGAACGTGGCCACACCGATGACGCCGCGATCCGGCAATCACCGACGGTCGATGAGGATGACGCTGACGAGCCGTTCCATGCGGCGTCGCCACGTTCCTGACCTTGCTGGAACCTCTTCCTCCTCGATCAGGGGGAGGGGCCGCGCGTCCAGATGGGGACGCTCCAGTTTCTGGTCACGGAATTTCTCGAATTGTCATACCACAGGCTCGCAGCGGAGGTAACTTCAGATTCCAGCGACCACCGTGGTCAACAGGTCAACGAGGACGTTCGCAGCGGCCCAGGAAAGTAGCTTCCATGAAGAGTCTTACCGCAGTGACCGGCCTGGCCGTCGCGTCACTCGTGCTCGGCGCGACCGCCGCGTTCGCCACCCCTGGCGCCGGCACCGCCCCTGTCGGAACCAGTGTCGGTCCGGTCGCAGCTACTTACACCCCCAGCATTGCGGACACCACCACCAAACGGATCGTTCGCCAGCTCGTGCCCTGCGGCGACACGATGTATGCAGTGGGCAACTTCACCAGCATCAAGCAGGTCAAGCCCACCGCAGCGGTCCTTCCGCGAAACAATGCCTTCTCGTTCTCGTCGACCACCGGTGAGGTCAGCACGTTCAACCCGGACGTCAACGGCCAGGTGAACTCGATCGCCCTGTCCGCTGACTGCTCCACCGCCTACCTCGGAGGTTCGTTCACGAGTATCGGCGGTGTCAGCGTGAAGAACATCGCCGCGGTGAGCACCGCCACCGGCGCGGTCATCCCCGCCTTCAAGCACTCTGCCGGTGGGCAGGTCAACGCGCTGCTCGTGAGCGGGCCCCACCTGTTGGTGGGTTCCTACGCGGCGGTGAACGGGTCGAAGCACAAGTACCTTTCCAGCCACAGCCTCGTCACGGGCAAGGACGATGGGTACGTGGATCTCAACATCTCCGGCAACTACGTCTACACGCAACAAGACGGACGGCACAGTGCGAAGAACGCCACTCGGGTCTACAACTTCTCGTTGAGCCCCGACCAGACCAAGCTGCTGGCCATGGGTGTGTTCACCAGCGTGGGCGGGCAGGCGCGGCGTCAGATCGTGATGCTCGACCTCGGAGCCTCGGCCGTGAGCGTCAACCCTTGGTACTCGACGGAGTTCAACCAGAACTGTTTCCTTGCAGAACCCTTCTGGCTTCAGGACGCGTCATGGGCTGTGGACGGTCAGACGATCTACACCGCAGCAACCGGCTACAAGCCGGCCACGAACTCCGACCCTGCATCCGGTGTCACGACGGGCTTCTACACCAGCGACCCCCGCGGTGGGCTGTGTGACGCTGCCGCAGCATTTTCCACCTCGGTGACCTCAGACATGCCGGCGCCGAACCACCTCTGGGTCAACTATGCGGGCTGCGACTCCCTGTACGCCACCGCCGCTGACCTCACCGCCGTCTACGTCGGCGGTCACCAGCGCCGGCTCAACTCCCCGAACAACTGCGACGAGAACAAGCTCAGCACCAACCCGGTGTCCTCGCCGGGGATGGGTGCGCTCCAGCCCTCCGACGGAAGCGCCTACACGACCGCCGTTGGTGGTTTCACGGGCGAGTACCAACGCAGCCGCGGGCTCGGCGCCGATGACATGGTGGTCGTTCCTGGTCAGGGTCTGTGGATCGGCTCTGACAACGGCACCGCCGGGTCGGCTTCGAAGTCTTGCGGCGGCAAGATCGGACACGCTGGTATCTGCCTGCTTCCTTACTAGAGGGTGCGCCGAGCAGCTGGTGGTCTGCCCCGTTGTGGCCTCCTCAGGCCTGCCCGTCTCGGCCCTGAGGTTGCTCAGCAGGCAGACCCGGCTGACCGGCATACTGCTGGGGTGTCACCCCTCTACTGGTGCCCGTGTTGACGAGCCCGCTCCATGGGCCGCTCAGCTGCCAGTTCTTCTCCCTCCGCTCGAACCCGACCCGCAGACAGAGCTGACGCGCCTGTCTGAGTACTGACCCAGCAACCGAGGAGCCCCGTGAGCCCGTTCGAGTCGCCGACGTCCTCGTCGACCCAGACAACGGCGCGTCGATCCCGGTCACCCATCCTGGTGACCGGGATGCCGCGATCCGGGACGACCTGGCTGGCTCGCCAACTGGCGTACTCGCAGGGCACCGCCCTGACGGGGCGGGAGCCGATGAACCCGCGGGGGAACCAGTACGGGTTGGGCCATACCCTGCCGGGCTGGTCGCGGCTCACCTCACCGACCCCCAAGCAGCGCCGCCTGCTGCGACTCGCCTACCGAGGTCTTCTCCCCTCCGTGTACAGCCGGTACGGTCTGCGGCAGTGGGCGGCTCCACTGCCGTGGACACGGATCGTGGTCAAGGACCCTTTCGCCGTCCTCTCCGTTCCGGCCGTCGTCGAAGCGACAGCAGCGACCGTGGTGCTCGTCTACCGGCATCCTGGGGCCATCCTCTCGAGCTACCGACGGATGGGGTGGACCCCCGACCTCGCCGAGATCGCGACCATCCTGCCGGTCGGTCCCCCGTGCCCAGATCTGGACGAGGTCGATCCGGTCGTCGACGAGATGGGCCGTTTCTGGGACGCCTTGCATCGCGCTGCCCTCGAGGATGTGGCTGCAACGCCGGGGGTGCTGGTGGTCTCCCACGAAGACCTGGCGTCCGGCGGCACGGAAGCGCTGGCCCGTCTGACGGCCGCGTGTGATCTCACCCCGAAGACACAACCGGCGGCGCCGAGCCGGTCCGCCGCCTCGGCGACGGACGCCTCGGAGAACACCGGGGCCAGCGAGACCAGGCTGCACAACTTCAACCGGAAGCCCACCGAGGTGGCGCACGCCTGGCGGACCCGAGTCACGGATGCCGAGGTCGCCGTTCTGGAGCACCATGCCGCCGCAACGCTCGAGACCCTCGACCGAGTCAAGATGCCGCTGCTGACGTGAGCCGGGCCCCGTCAAAGGGAACCTGAGGTTGGCGAAATCGCCAAAATGCAACGCCTGCCGCGAGTTTGCGTCACACTGCGACCACATCAAGCGCATCTCCGCGAACTTCTCATGAGAAGTGGGTCTGGTCATGAACAGAGTCAAGATCAGTGTGTCCGGCGCGACGGCCGTGGTGGCCATGGTGTTGGCCGGTCTGGGAGGCCCTGCTTCTGCTGCCACCGCAGCACGGGACATCCCAGCGCCCCAGGTCAAGATCAAGCATGTCGGCGATCTTCAGCAGTACGGCTCCGCCGCCGTGACCGTGTCGGTCCGTTGCTTTGACGGTGCTCTCGCCGAGCAGCTGGCCGTCACGATCACCCAGGGCGAGGTGTCAGGAGGGCGTTCTGACACCCGAGACGACATCGTCTGTGACGGGGTTCGACGGGACGTGCCCGTCTTCCCCTACAGCGACGACGGGGCTGACTTCACGGCTGGGCCGGCGATGGTCACCGCTCGGCTGACGGTGGTTGATCCGCGGACGCTGGCGGCGCTCCCCGAGGTTGTCGCAACGCACCGGGTCTACCTGCGTCCCTTCGTCAGCGTCACGGTGGCGAAAGGCCCCGTTCGGCTCAACGCCAACGGCAGCGCCCTCGTCCGTGCCTCCGTCAAGTGCCAGCCTCCCTACCAAATCTCAGGCTTCTACGTCTCGATATCCCAGAACGGCGGACGGATCGTCGGACATGGAGCCACCGACGCGGAGAACCCGCTCTGCGACGGAACCTGGCACGAGCGCGAGTTCACCGCCACCCCCAACAAGCCGTTTGTGACCGGCAAGACAAGGGTGACGGCCATGGCGTACGTCCTCGACGTGGACACCTACGATCCGGTGGACTGGGTCTCGATCGACCGCAAGCGGCAAGCCGTTCGGTCGGGTTCCTGACGGACCCGTACGACGTCCATGCGCTCCCCTGCAGGAAATGCGTACCAGCAGTGTCGCGGCAAGTGCCCCCTGGACAAGTACCGCCTGGAGCAAGGTCGCACCGACGACGAAGGGCTTCCTACCGATTCGCGGTAGGAAGGCCCTTCGTCGCTGCTCAGTCCTGGGCAGGCTTGATGATGACGGTGGCCGTCACTCCCTTCAACCCGTTGCCGTCGGCTGTCGAGGACTTGGGCCCGTAGCTCGCTCCAGTCACCGCTTCGCCCGAATCGCCGACCAAGGTCGAGATGCTGTTCGTGCCGCTGCCAATCGTTGTCGCCCGTGCAGTCGTGTCCGACGCGGCTACCCACGCCTTGGCTGCGGGACTGCTGCGATCAGACCAGTACGAGACCGCCCAGCTTCCCTTGGACGACACGTCAGCCACCGGCGTGACGTGCGTCGCCGTTCCGGAGTCGACCGATGTCGCAATCGCGCTCACCGGGCTGGTGAGGGCACCGCCGGCATAGGCGGCCAGCACCGTACCGATCTTGCCCTTGGCGCTATAGGTCACGGTGATCGTGCTGCCAGGATCGCTGGGCGCGGCCACCTTTGACCAGATCTTGGTGACCATGCCACTGGCCTGCTTCTGGGTCTTCAACAAGGTCCACCCGGCCGGGTCGTTCGACGTGGCCGAGGCGATGCTGATCGTCGAGAAGAGCAGGAGGGTGTCACCGGGCGCGACCGCTGCCGGCACGCCCACCTGTGACTGGGTACCCGACCCGGCGAAAGAGGTCTGGCCCCGGAAACTGATCGGCTTCGCGGCAGCCGACACGTTCGCCGTCACGCTGGCAGTGCTCGTGGCCCCGTCGTTGTCGGTGACCGTGACGGTCACCGTCTTGGCGCCCGATGACGCGTAGGTGTGGGACCTGGTCGAGTCGCTGGTTGTCTCCGTCTGGCCGTCACCGAAGTCCCAGGCGTACCCGGTGATGGAGCCGTCGGGGTCAGCGGAATCGCCGGCGTCGAACGAGCACGTGAGCGCGTTGGTGGCGCAGCTGCTCGTCAGAGCCGCCACCGGCTTCTCGTTTACCCGCTCCGCCGCAGACATCAGGAACAGCCCCCGAGTGGCCCAGCTCTGACTCGAGTCGACCACGGACGAGGAGCCGGTGGCCCCGTTGGCGCCCCAAGCGATCTTGTGGAGGACCCCGTCACTCTTGGTGGCGTAGTACAGGCTGCTTCCGGTGACGAAAGCCCCCGCCGTGCCGCGCCAGTCGTTGCCGTCGTCGACCTTGTTCTCGGTCGGGCCCATGATGCCCGACTCCGGGGTGAAGGCACGGCTGCGCATGTCGGCCTGGCCGCTCAGCGTGTAGTAGATCTTCCCACCGCTGTAGAACATGGACGTGACACTCGACATCGTGCTGCCGTACAGGCCAGGCACGACCCCGCGGTAGGTCTGTCCGGAACCGGTCTGCTTGTCACTCCAGAACGGGTCGTTGTACGGATCGACCGCGGTGACCGGGCCGAGTGTCGTGCCGTCGAATGAACGGGTGTTGAACGTGCCGTCCGCGAGGCCGTAGTAGAGCATGCCGTTGACCATGAAGGCGCCCCGAACCTGGCTCCAGGCGATCGAGCTGTCGATGGTGCTCGAGGCACCGACGTCACCAGCAGCATTAAGACTGCGCCCCGTCAGGATGTTGCCGTCGGTGGCGGCAGGGGGGGCCGGGTCGGTCTGCACGATCTCGATCGCGTTCACCAGCGGGTTCTCGACTTCGTGACCGAAGTCGATGGTGACCGTACCGTTGGAGACGACCGACCAGTGGCGCATCGTGCCCACGTTCTTGCCCGCGGCTGCCACGATGTCGAAGTCGTCGAGTTCGGTCGCACCCTGCACCGACACGTCGAACTTGCGCTGGCCCACGGCTGCCGTGCAGTCGCACCGGTTGGCAAGGTAGACCCGAACATCAACAGTGGTACCGCTCTGCACAGGGAAGGACCACTTCATCTCGCCGCCGTCGTTCTTGCTGCCCGGATCCCAGCGTTCACTGTCGAAGAGTGATGACGGGGTGCCACTCGGAACGGTGCCATCGAGCGGCACCGCGGGGCTGTAGCCGGCTGCGTTGCTGCCAGAGTTGCGCAGTGGCGAGCCGGCGGCGTCATCGGAGGACCAGTCTGGTCCGCCGTCCGGAGCACCGATCGTTCCGCCTCCAGCGTTCACCCGGTAGAGGACGTCCGGCCTGGCGTTGGCCGGACCACCGGCCATGAACACCTTGCCCGGCAGCGTGCCCAGTGTGTTGGCCGGCAGCACGGAGCCGCCCGCGAGCGGGAAGTAGGCGATCCGACCGCGGTTGTACTGGAAGTTGCCGATGTAGCTCGTGTCGCTGCCGACGTAGAGACCGTCGTCGGTGGCAAGGAGCGCAAACGCCCCGGCGCCGCGAGGGTTGCGTCCAGGGTTCCACGAGAGAGGCAGACCGTTCTGCGGGTCCATCGCGACGAGCCCGGCGCGGGGCACGGCGCCGGCGCCGGCAAAGTCGTTTCCGTTGTAGTTGTTCGACCAGCGCTGGTGTCCGCCGGCATACACGGCCGTACCCGTGACCACAACCGACCACAAGGAGTCACCACCGGCGTAGTTGATCCACGTCGGCCGCACGTTGGTGCCAGTGCCGCTCATCTCGTAGCGGGATGCTGCATCACATGAGGCCTTGGTGCCGTCGACATTCTGCCCGCCGGCGCCACCCCCCGTCGCCACGATCACGAAATAGCTGCCGTCGGGGGAGATCTGCACGTCACGGATGTACGAGTCGAAGGCCCAGTTGTAGCACTGACCGGTGTAGGCGAGCGTGCGCCAGGTCGGGTCGACGGTTGCGGTGCCGGACCCGAGGTCGATGCGAAAGACCTGGTCACGATCAAAGGTTCCGCCGCCGTCGACGACACTGGTGAAGTTGCCGATGACAACCATCTTGGTCCCGGTTGCGTCGATGTCGATCTTTCTGGCACCCACTCCACCCTTCGCCGATCCCTGGCCGTGGTGACCGAAGGTGTTGACGTTGAACCAGTCGAGCACCTTGCCGGTCTGTGGGTCGAGCGCGGTCAGACCAGAGTGCTCCACGCCCCCAACCTTCGCGAAGTAGCCACCGACGTACAGCACGCCCTTCGACAGCGCCAGGCTGGTTGTCAATGCCGAGAAGACCGCCGGCTTCCATCCGCTCACGATCTCGCCGGTCGCCGCGTCGAGGCGGGCCAACCGCATCTTCTTGCCGTTGACGGTTTTGAACAACCCGGCCACATACACGGTGTTGTCGGGGCCGGCAGCAATGGCATCGACCTCGCCATCGAGCTGCGGCACGAAACCGGTGTCTACCGCCCCGGTCGCAGCGTCGAAGGCAAGAATGTTGTTTCTCGGCATCGAGGCACCGCCATCCCGCGGCGTGACGGACGTGAAGTCGCCGCCCAGGAAGACCCGGCTACCCGTCTTCTCGATGGCGAAGACGGTGCCGTCGTTGACATCCGGCGTCGCCGTGGACGGCACCGCTACCGGAACCCGGTCTTGCGGAGTGCTCCCCTGCGCCGGAGCCTGAGTCAGGGCGAAAAGGCCGAGAACCGACGCAATCACCCCGCCCAGCCGTCTGGACATGGTCGTGCTGAACATGAATCCCCCCCAGGGACAAGCCCGTTCGACGACGCCGAGAATGCGGGCGATGCGAAATTAACCTGAACGCGACCTGACAGTGATCATTTTGCAGAAAGTGCCTTTTCGGGGCCAAGCGGCCACCGGCGCCCGGTTTGACGATTGCGCGGCGCGGCGCACCTTCGAGGTGGTAACCGGTCGCCTCTCGGGCGGGCCGTACGTCCGGTATATAACGGTATCGGCCCTGCAGCAGCACTTTCAGTCAGGCAATCCGCCGAGTCGAGACCGGCCGACAGGGCGGGGGGTGGCCAGCCCATGCTGCTGTGACAAATCTCATATCGAATCCGAAATGCGAGGTTCTTGTGACCTCTTTCACCCGGATAGGTCACATTTCGGCGTCGATCGTCGCGGGCGGCGACTGGCCCGAGCCGCCTATGTCTGTCAGATTCGACCCCGCCCCGATGGCGACGTTCAGACCACCTCCACCCTTGCCTGCCCTGAACGTCGTGGAATCGATGGCCCGCGCCCCTAGTGGAAGCTCTGGGCCGTCCAACCTGAGGAGTTCCTTCGCATGTCCCCTGACGTCCCATCCATGCCCCCCGCCTCGGGGGCGCTCCCCCGCCGCCGATCACGTCGGCGCGCCCCCGCGCTGCTCGTGGCCGCGACGGCCGCTCTCGGCCTTGTTGCTCTCGCCCCTGCAGCCATGAGCTCGCCGCTCGGCTCTCAGCGCGCTGCCGACCCCGCGACACCCTCGGTCGACGGTGCAGGTGTCACGGCGAAGGGAGCCTCGTCCAAGGCCTCCTGCTCGCTCGGTGCCAAGCTCGTGCCGACCTGCGGCGTGCTGTGGGGGGCGGCTCCGGCCGCCTTCGACTACTCATCGAGGGTCAAGAGCACAGCACGGTTCGAAAGCCTGATCGGGCGTAACCTCGACATCTACCACGGCTACAAGTCGAACAACCAGCTCTTCCCCAGTGCGGAGGAGAAGTCGATCGCCCAGGGCGCCAGCGGCTCTCCTCGCCTCCTGCTCATCAACTACCGGCCCGGCATGGACATGACGTGGGCCGCCATGGCCTCGGGTAAGGGAGACGCCCGGCTCGACCGGCTCGCCAAGCACATCAAGTCCACCTATCCGGGCAAGTTCTTCATCGCCATCTGGCACGAGCCGGAGCACTTCGTGAACCAGAAGGCGGGCTCGGGAATGACCGCCGTGGACTACCGAAACATGGTGCGTCACGTGATCCTGCGCCTGAAGGCCCAGGGTGTCAGCAACGCTGTCTTCGTACAGATCTTCCAGGGCTATCCGGCCTACGCTGCCCAGTCGTGGTGGAAGGATCTGTACCCCGGTGACGACGTGATCGACTGGATCGGCACTGACTCCTACAACAGCGGCAAGTCGAGCGGCTACAACGCCGGCAACTTCCACGACCTGGTCAACCGCACCAAGGGTTCATGGACCGGTTGGTACAAGTGGGCCACGTCGCAGCACCCCGGAAAGCCGCTGATGATCGGTGAATGGGGGGTCTTCGCGAACAAGAGCGACCCCACCCGACAGGCCTGGTTCTACGATCAGATGCGCGCCCAGCTCGCGAGCTACCCTGCCATCAAGGCGGCCTCGTACTTCAACGCGAACAAGCTCGACAAGGGCACCACCCGGATCGACGCCAATGCGAGCTCGCTGGCGGGCTACAAGCGCTTGACCAGCTCACTTCCCCGCATCGATCTCAGCAATCGCTGACCCCGCCGGTGCGTCACCGTTAGGTGACTGAGACGAAGAGGAATGGGCCCCCACCTCGCGGTGGGGGCCCATTTCCCTTCGCCCAAGCAACCCCGCCTGAAAATCAGGTCTCCGTACCGGTCGCTTCGGCCAATGGGAACGGTTGACGCGCTGCCAGGTCGCTGATGTCGTACCCAAACGCCGCGACGCGTTCGCCGAAGTCTTTCTCGATGGAGCGTCGCTTTCGTCGGTCGAGCCAAGACCCGGTCGAGAGCTCGCTCCAGGTCTGCTCATAGCGGTCGCTGTGAGTGGATCGAAGCGACCCCGAAGGAATGGGCTCGTGCAGGCCGAGCAGCTGCTGCACCGGCCCCAGCTGTCGGTCCGGGTCGTCGACCAGATCCTCGTAGCGAAGCAGATGGGTGCGTGAAAGGGACGCCAGATCGTCACGCAGCGTCTCGTGAGCGCTCAGCCAGTGCTCGACCATGGCGTGCACGGTCGTGTGGTTCTGGAAATTCTTGGACGCGAGACGACGCCACTTGACCGTTGAGAGGGCCACCACGATGGGGTGACGCACCACGGCTATGAACGCCGAGCCGGGGTAGATCGCTTGCAGGAAGCGGCCCATCACAAGGTTGGGCGGAGACTTCTCGAGCAGCAAGGGGCGGCCGAGATCCCAGTAGGGTGCCCAGGCGTCGAAGAGGATCTGGGCGTTCGCCTCGGTGACGAGTGGCGACTCCTCAGTGAGGTGAGACCGCTGGTCGAGGGCGAACCGGCCGGGGCCGCCATACACCTTGGCCTTCGGATACACCGACTGCAGGTGCTGGCCCTCGTCCTCCTTGACTCCGGTGTCGCGAAGGCCACTGATCGCCGGATGTTCTGCCATGGCACGCGCCAGGGGCGTGGTGCCACTGCGGTGCAACCCGCCGATGAACACCAGCCGGGTCGAGTCCAGTTCCACCAAGGCTACGAGTCCGAGCCGGGGAGGTGGATGACCGGCTTACGCCGCTTCACCACGACCTTGGTCACCGAGGCCAGCAGCAGGCCACCGGCCAGCAGTCCGCCGCCCAACATGCCCAGAGTGCCAGAGTCGAAGTTCGTCTTCGTCTTGGTGAGGCTGGCTGCGGTTCGGTCGGCGTCACTGAGCGCCGAGACCTCCGACGGTCCGGCGCTGAAGAGGCCCTCGCCGAAGTCGAGCGGGGCCACTGCGGCCGCGACCGCCGGCTGTGCACCGGCGATTCGCTTGGGCACGCTCATCGACGTGAGGTTGCTCTTGACGATGACTCCCAAAGCGGTTCCCTGCCCCGTAGCAAAGTTCGCGCCGATCCCTGCGCGAGCCTGGAAGTCGGTCAGCACCAGGGGAGCTGACACGCAGGCCGTGGACTGACCAGGCGCCAGAGTCACCGAGGCGCACCGGATGTTGACCTTGAGCTTGGCCAGCTTGGTGTCAGCGACCCTGATGCCACTGACTGGCACAGAACCGACGTTGGTGATCGTGAACGCATACCGCACGCTGTCGCCCCGGTCCAGCACGGCGTTCTTGTTGTTGTCGACCACGGAGTGAAGCGACTGCGTCATCGACAGTTTGGCGAACGCGCGTCGGGACTTGCCCCCGGAGCCTCCGTTGCCGTCGCGGCGAATCCAGTTGGATCCGGAGGCGTTCGGCTTCAGCACGGTCAACGTCGTCTGGGTGGAGTTGCTCCGCACGACCTCGCCGGAGAGGGTCAGGGCCGACGCGCCGGCCTTGCTGACCGTCTTACCGGCCATCGCCTGGGTGCGCGTGATGCGCAGGGGGGTGGAGACGCAGGTGGTCGAGCTCTTCGGCGCCACCGTGGTCGAGGCACACGAGATGGTGGAGCCGAGACGCTTGAGCAAGGCGTTGTTGACCCGCACCGAACGCAGCACCACCGCCCCGGTGTTCGTGACGGTGAAGCGGTACGTCACCGCATCCCCTTCGTTGGGCAATCCGTCGCCACCAGGGTCGCTGGTCAGCTGGGCCGTCTGCGAGAGGGCGAGCCGGGCCGCGGAGCTCCAACGCACGGTGGATGACCTCGAGGCGCCCACTGACGCACCGCTCGCGCTGTTGACGCCCTTGGCCGTGGCAGTACTCGAGAGCCGGCCGCGGTTGATGTCGGACTGGCTCAGGGTGTGGCTGCTCTGGCAGCTCACCTGGCTGCCAGGCGCCAAGGTGGAGGTGGCGCACGTGATCGCTCCGGTCGCGGCACCGCTGAGGCGCAACCCGGTGACCCTGACCGCGCCGGTGTTGGTGAGCCGGTACCTGAAGTCGATGCGGTCGCCTGCGTCTCGCCTGCCATTGCGGTTCACGTCGACCTGGGTGGATGAGACCGACAGCGAGAGAGATGCCCTCCCCGGCGACGGCTTGGGCTTGGTCGGCGTGGTGGGCTTGGTCGGCGTGGTGGGCTTGGTCGGCGTGGTGGGCT
>JAKDLG010000021.1 GCA_030452985.1 Humibacillus sp. | reverse complement strand
AGAACATCCTCACCGATCGTGACGCCTACATCCTCAACCGACGTGGCCGGCAACATGCATGCACCGTCACCCGGCGAGAGACCGTGTGAGGGCCGGCGTCGACGGTGGTCACCTGTGGCTGCGTCATGAGGTGACCCTATGCAGCCGCACCGTGAGCGGCGTCAGCGGGTCTACGGTATCCGGATGAGCATCAAGATCACGACGCAGCCGCGACGTTGATAGCACAGCGCGGCCGACGACGGCCGTAATCAGCCCGAGGAAGATCGGCACCCAGATGTTGATCCGTGGGCAGCTGCAGGCGGTTCCGACGATGCCGGCCACCGTGATCGCGTATCGGGTTGGGTGGGACCGTGGGTTTACGGTGTTCAAGGCCAGGGTCGCTGAGCTGCGGCCGGTGTACTTGCCGCCGGACCCGGTGGGCCGCACGACCTATGAGGCCGGTGAGCTGGCGCAGTTCGACTTCTGGTTCCCCGCTATCGAGCTCCCGTCGACCCGGCCGGCGCCCCCGAGAGCCTGTCCACCAGTGAGGCTGCTCGCTCCTACCTCACCACCGACCACCGTAGCCCCGGCCCGGCTCATGCCAACGAAGCTGGGGCCGCCTCAGACCATGACGTGGTGTCCCTCGAGTAGGCGCGGGCAGGGCTGCGGGCCCTGAATCAACTCTCGGTGATCAGCCACGACCCGTCCGGAGACCCAAGCGCAGTCCGGATCCACGCCCTGGCCCAACGTGCCATCACCGACACCATGAACAACGACCAGCTCGAGCACGCTGTGTGAACGGTCGCCGACGGACTGATGCAGGTCTGGCCGGACCAGGAACGAGACGCAGCACTCGGAACGGTGCTGCGGGCCAACACCACCCACCTGCACGGCACCCACCCCGGCCCGCTCTGGGACACCGGCCCGCCGGCGCCCACCCCGTGCTGTCCAAAGCTGTCTCCAGCCTCGGCGGCACAGGCGAGGCCACCGCCGCCGCTGACGCAGCGCAGGACCTGCTCGACCACGCCTTACGGCATCAAGTCCGGAGACTTACCGGTTTGAGAGCTCAGACTCTGGCTGGGCTCGTGTTCGAGCGTAGTACGCGGTCTCGAGCTCGGCCGGTGGGATGTCGCCGCAGTGCTCGTAGAGGCGGCGGTGGTTGAACCAGTCGACGTACTCCGCGGTCGCGATCTCGAGCGGATCGAGACCGTGCCACGGGCCACGTGGTTTGACCAGCTCAGTCTTGTACAACCCGTTGATCGACTCCGCCAACGCGTTGTCATACGACGATCCGACGCTACCGACCGACGCCGCGATCCCCGCCTCGGCGAGGCGTTCGGTGTACCGAATCGCGGTGTACTGCGAACCGCGATCGGTAGGTGCCACAACGGAACCCAACGAACGCCCCTCACGTTCACGGGTCCAGACAGCCTGCTCAAGCGCGTCCAGGACCAGCTGCGTGGACATGCTGGTCCCGCACCGCCACCCGATAATCCGCCGAGCGTACGCGTCGATCACGAACGCCACGTACACCCACCCGGACCACGTCGAGACGTACGTGATGTCAGCGACCCAGAGCCGGTCCGGAGCCAGCGGCGCGAAGTCGCGCCGGACCAGGTCCCGCGCCCGCGACGCGGCCGGGTCCGCGATCGTGGTCCGCTCGACCTTCCAGTTGATTGGCTGGACCGCGCCGGCCAACCCTGCTTGGTGCATCAGCCGCTCGACCGTGCACCTGGCCACCGCGATCCCCTCCCGGTTCAGGGTCAGCCACACCTTCCGCGCCCCGTACCCGCCGTAGTTGCCGGCGTGGACGCGGCGGATCTCGTTGACCAGCATCGCGTCCCGGCGGTTCTGGCTGGTGGGTGACTTGGCCACGTGTTCGTAGTACGTCGACGCGGGCGATCGGCAGTCCGTGCTCACTCAGCACGGCGCAGATCGGCGGGGCACCCCAACGCAGCCCACCGGTATCGCGGTGGTCGGCGTGCTCGCGGACGAAGTCAGCCGACAAGCACGATCAGTGGGAGGGCCGGCCCTGCTCGGCCGCGAAGAAAGCCGAAGCGGCCTTCAGGATCGAGTTCGCCCGCCGCAGCTCAGCGTTCTCTCGTTTCAACCGTTTCAGCTCGACCGAGTCCTCCGTGGTGACCCCCGGCCGGGCGCCTTCGTCGACCTGCGCCTGACACACCCACTTGCGGACCGTCTCCGGCGTGGTGACCCCGAGCAGCTGCGCGACCTTGGTCATCGCCGCCCACTCCGAGTCGTGCTCACCGCGAGACCTCAGCGACCATCCGTACCGCCCGCGCCTTCAGCTCAGACGGGTACCTCTTCGACGTGTTCCCTGGCATGACTCCAACCTTCCCAAGGTTCGGAGTCTCCGGACATGCCGGGGCGGTTCAGTGTGCTTGCGAAAGGCAGAGCACTGTCGGCGTCTGTGGCAGCCGCGGTCTACTCGACGGTGAACTCACCCTCAACGGACTCCATTTCCACAGCGGCATCCGACCATCGGAGGAGCGCGGCGCAAATATGGGTGCCGGCGGGTAACGGCTCGAGAGGCAGTTCGACCAGTGCGTAGCTGACGATATCCGCGCCGAGGATCTCGCCGCTCCGGGCGCCGATCAGCACCACGGTGAAGCGTCGCTCCGCCCATTCCGCGGAGGCGACCTCAATGCTGTCGGGACTGTGCAGAACCCCGATCCGCACCACCGCGACCAAGGGCTGCGACGGCGGCACGCGGGTGGTCGCCCGAAGCAGCCGGGCGACTGCCGACCCCGGCCGCTCCGAGGGCTCGACCGCGTACTGCGGCGGATCATCCCCGAGGTCGCCGACGGGGATCCGGTGCACAACGATCATGGTCGTCCCTACGTCGTGGTGAGCGCCGCATTGGCAGCCACATTGAACGTGGTGCCGCCGTGCATGACGGGGAAGTCGCCGCTCCCACCGTCTAGCACCTTCCCGACGTTTGTCTTCCCTCCCCCTGTGATCGCCACCCGACCCAATGCTGGCCGCGTGGTGTCGAAGTTGCCGGCAAGGCTCAAATTCCAGTAGACGTGTCCGAGCGTCTGGAAGGCGCCCGCTCCGGCACCTGCCGTGGAGTCCCGCGCACTGATCGCCGCGACGAACGACATGCCCCAGTTGAACCAACCACGCGTGCCGACTCGGCCCGCCACGGGATTGGCGAAGGGCTGACTCCGCACCCCGGGTGAGTCCTCGATTTGCGTGCTGCGGACGTCCCCCAAGGCGGCGAAGCGCCCCGACGCGAACGGGTCGTGATACCAGGTGTTGCCGACGGCTATGGCGTCCCTGACCGGCGTCGCGACTGTCGCGGTTCGGTGGGTGCGGTTGGCATCCGTCCCCCAGAAGATGTTCAGCCAGAAGGACCGCACAACCTGGTGCGGTCCGACTGTGAAGTTCGCGAACGGGTCGCCGGCGTTCCCGCTGACCGTCACGTCGGACGTCCAACGGAAGTGTGGCGCAGCCGGCACCCCGGCGGCAATCTGGAAGGTCGCGGCTGTCTCGGTGGAACCGGGATCGTTTGACGTAAGGACGTCGCTGCTCCGCGCGAAGCTGACCCGGCGCATGATCTGCACCGGAGCACGCGTCGCCGCCGGGCTTGCGGGCGCACCGCCGCGGGCGAGTTGATCGGCCCCCATCTCGGGCGGGCTGCCCGGCTCGCTGACTGGGAGGCGGGCGACGTCTGCGGGCGAGGCGCCGTCCTGCTGGGTGGTGTGGGCGAACTCGTGGGCTAGCAGATCGATGCCGTCGGAGCTGGCCGGTCGGTAGGCGCCTGCGGCGAGGTAGACCGACCGACCTACTGTGAAAGCGTCCGCTCTCAGCATGCGTGCCGCCGCGTGGGCCGCGGGATCGTCATGGATGGCTACGGTCCCGATGTCGTGCCCTGGCCTCGAAGCAACGCGCTCCACGCGCGCCACGACCGCCTCCGGCATGGTCCGTGACGGCTGCGAGCGGGCGACGGCGGCGGCGACCCTGGGGCCTGCCGCCCCTACGAGCTCGTCGTCGCCGCCCTGGCCGAGCCTGGCACCGAGCGCCTCCACCGGGACCTGCGTTCGGACGCGGTCAGGTGCCAACCGCAGGGCCGCATCGGTGAATGCGCGGCCGCGCGTCACATCCAGCCCGCGGATCGAGTGGCCGAGGCCTATCCGGCCGAAGCGCCAGGCGAGTTCGCCCAGATGCTGGGCGGTTGTCTCCGGGCCGGCGGGGGCGACGTCCAGGGCACGGATCCGACCGACTGAGTCGGACACCGGTGTGCGACCTCGGCGATAGATCTCGCGCTGGGCCAGCAGCGACCGGGGCGATGTGGTGTGTGGACGCACTTCGTGCGTTACCCGAGTGGCACCCATGAGAACTCCTCGTGGTCTCAACTCAGGTTATCACCCGGGCTGTTACGGCGCCGTCACGTCTGCCACGCAGGGGTCGACCACCTGGGTGCACAGGAAGGCTGACGTAACTGCCTACGAGGCCCGCGATGGACGCGAAGTCAGGTGGCGTGGATCTCTCGGCGGCCCAGTGGCGCCAGGGCGGTCACAGGCCGTCGGAGGACGACCAGTCGGCGGCGGGCACGTAGTTGGAGACGTTGGCCATGCTGCGCTGGATGCCCGAAACCTCCCGCACCGCCTGGGCGATGACCGTGCGATCGATGGCGGAGAGCCGGTCGAGCACCAGCACGTCGGACGGCCTGCTGCCCTCGCGGATCTGCAGCAGCTGGTAGCGCAGCCGCAGACGTTGCAGCGTCTCGAAGACCTCGATGAGGGTGCTCGCCTGAGACCGCGGGAGCATCGCCGACCCTGCGGCGATGCGCAGCCGCTCGGTCGTCGGCAGCGCCGCAGAGCCCACGCTGAGGGCGGCCCAGCGACCGATGTTGACGACGGGCACGAGGGCGTAGGACTTGACGTCAAAGGTGTCGTTGCGTCGCGAGAGCACCTGGCGCATGGAGTGCAGCCGGGCCCGGCTCGACAACGACTCCTGCAGCAGCAGCCGCATCGTGCCCGGATGCCGACGCAGGTCGCTGAACACCTTGGCCACCTCCGGCAGCCCGGTGTCGCCGTGAACCGGGCGTCCGTCGACGAGCAGCGAGGTCATCATGGCCCCGTTGCCGTCGGTCGGGGCGGCGAGCCACCGCTTGGCCTGTGCGCGCCAGTCGGCATTGGTGCGGGCGAACAGGGTGCGTCGCGCGGATGCCCCGTGGTCGTCACTCATCAGCCCGGCGCCGACCAGCATCTCGTCGACCTCGGCGAACGCGGCGCGGTAGCGGGTGATCTCGTCGGGTGGGGTGCCGTCGACGAACGCCACGGCAGAGTCCACGTCGGAGCTGAGAACGGCCTCGCGGCGTCCGTTGCTGCCGAGCGCCAGCCAGGTGAACGCATCGGTGGTCAGGTCGGGATGCCGCCGGAACGTCAGCTGGATCGCGCGTCTCACGATGGTGTCGACGATGGACGAGTACACCGCGATCACCCGCCCCGAGGGGAGCCCTCGGCCGAGCAGGTCGGCGAGCATCATCGGGGCCTGCCGCGCCAGGGCGTCGAGCTGCTCGGGGGCGCTCGCGCGACGCAGCTGCTCGTTGAGGGCCACCCCGGCCGTGGACGGTGACACGGCGAAGTCGCGCGGAGCGACGACTCCGCGCAGCGTGCCGGCGCGGTCGGTCACGACGAGGAAGTCGCTCCCGTGGTCGAGCAGGGTGATCTGGGCCTCCTGGGCCGACTCGCCCACCACCGAGGTTGCCGTGGCGGGCTGCATCACCTCGGCCGCGGGAGTGCTGAGCGGCATCCCCTCGACCAGCACCCGCCGTCGCAGGATCGAGTCGGTGACCAGTCCGAAGGTGTGGTCGGCTCCGGGGACCACGGCATACCGCGAGTTCCGTTCTGTCATCAGACGAGCGACCTCAGCCACGGGGGTCGTCAACCCGACCAGAAGCGGCGGCGTAGTGATGAGCTCCTCCACGGAGCTGTAGGCCGGGGCGGCCAGTGCCTGCCGCCGGGTCGACAGGAGGGTCTCGGCGAGGAAGCGCGCACCCTGTCGGGAGGCGAAGACCGGTGCCACGGCAGCGGCTGGTATCCGGGCGAAGGTGACCGGGGTGGCCGCAACGGCGCGTGGCCCGACCGATCGCTCGGTCAGCATGGCCGAGAAGCCGAACACCTCTCCCGCGCCGAGGGACTCGTCAGCCGCCTCCCGGATGCGGTCGGCGTCGTTCCAGATGTCGACCCGGCCCTGCAGCACGATGAAGACCGCGTTGGTCGGGTCGGTGAAGGCGTCGAGGATCTGCTCCCCGCGCCCGACCACGACGACGGTTGCGGCGCTCGCGACCGACCTGAGCATCTTGGCGTTGAGGGAGACGAAGGGGGGGTACTGAGCGAGGAAGCCCTCGAGCTCGCAGGTGTCCACGCTCGTCATCGTGTCACGCAGGGTCCGTGCCTCCGGACACGTGTCGGTCCCGCGCAGCTGCCCGGGGTGGGCGCGGACGGAATCCTCCTCAGGAGTGGTTAGGGGGGTGCATCGTCAGGCGGACCATGGGCAGACCCGTGACGGGATGGTTCACGGCCCGTTCGATGGTGCCATGCAGGCGGGCCCACGCCCGGGGATGGGCGCGCTGGTAGCGGCCGAGCGCGAGTGCCGACTCGTTGTCGTCCAGCAACGTCGCGTGCGCGGTCAGGTGGCGCCGACGGCCGATGCTGACGAAACAGTGCGGGTCGGCCTGCAGGTTGCGGTACCACTGCGCCTCCTCGCCGAAGCCACTGACGATGATGATCTGGTCTGGCGCGGGGCGCTCGACGACCTCGAGGCAGACGTAGCGGATCTGGCCGCTTGATCTCCCGGTATGCTCGAGCATGAGCATGCGCGAACCGAACAGCCAGCCGAAGCCGTTGCGGTAGAGAGGGATCGGAGCTCGAACCAAGGTTCGCGTTCGGAGCGCCCGAGCCGCCAGGGACGATAGCAGCACGACCCGCTCACTGGGCCTCGACGTCGAAAGTCGTGTGGCTCCAGGCGTTGTTGATATATCCCTTCGGGTTCCACAGCGCCGCAGCGGTATCCGGCTGCGCTGCCCCGGTTGAGTCCCAGGCTCGCACCGTGACGGTCGTGGCACTCGGCTCGAGGTCGATGAGCGTGCGCCACCGGCACCACGCCCAGTCACCGGCATCCTGCTCGAGCTCGGCCTGTCGCCAGCTCTGCCCGCGGTCGATCGACACGTCGACCCTTATGACGGACCGGTCGTCACCGGCGTAGGCGTAGCCGCTGACCTCGGTGGGCCCGGCCGGGACCACGCTGGCGGGTGCAGGCACGAGCGTGTCGGAGTTGAGGGCGACCGAGCTGAGCATGGGCATCCGGTCGAGATCGGCGTGATCCGGGTCGGCGTCGGCAGGGAGCAGGCGGTAGGCGACCTGCTGGAAGTAGTTCTGCGACGGGTCGAGGCGAGCCGTGACCCGTTCGACCCACTTGACGCTGCGGGCCCCGATCCAGCCCGGGACCACGACGCGCACGGGACCGCCGTGGACGGCTGGCAGTGGCTCCCCGTTCATGGCCCAGGCGAGCAGCACCTCCGGGCTGGCGGCCTTACGTCGCGTGACCGAGCTGCCGTAGCACTGCGGCGGGGTGGGGTGGTCCGAGACGTCGGGGGCCTCGAAGGCGACGTGCGCAGCGGCATCCTGAAGGCCTGCCGCGGCGAGCACGTCGGCCAGCGCGACGCCAGCCCAGCGGGCCGTCGAGGTGGCGCAGGGTCCCCAGGGCGCCTCGCCGGGAATGTCGCGGATCGCGACCAGATCGGCCCTTCGCGCCCCGGCGCACTGCAACGTGGCCACCACCTCCCGATGCGCGAAGTCGGCCTTGAGACGGGGGAGGTCGAGCTCGAGCTCGTGGTCGACCAGCCCGTCGACCTTCAGTCGCCAGGTGCTCGCGTCGATGGTGGGCACCGGCCCGTGGTTGCGGCTGTAGAAGGTGTCGATGGGTGTACAGAGGGCGCGGTCGAGCGCGGCTCGGGAGGGCTCGGCGTTGTAGGGCTCCACCTCGTGCACGATCGTGTCTTCACGTTTCTCCCACATGCTCGCTCCTTACCCGTTGTCCGCAGTACTCGGCGGGCCGGATGCCGCCCGTGCTTCATGCTGCCACCGGAGGTACCGCACCAGCACGGGCGGGTGGGTGCCTCGTCGTGGGTCCGAGTTCGGCAGGGCAGGTGCGGGCCGAGCCGACCCTGGGGTACCTGGCCGGGTCAGGGGGTTACGGCGTAGGTGGTGCCGCCGGCCTTACCTGTAGCCAGGAGTCGGGCGACGCCGGGCGCGTCGGCCAGGGCGACGGCGTTGGCCGCGAGGTGGAGCGTCCCGCTCGCCACGGCGGCCGCGAGGCTGCCGAGCTGGCCGGCATCCGGGCGCACGTAGAGGTTGGTCGACAGCTGGGTGCCGTCGCCCCGCGGCGCATCGGAGGTGATGGAGCACAACCGACCGCCCTTGCGGAGCAGACTGATCGCGGCGTCTGCGGTTCCAGTGACGGCGACCAGCACGGCGTCGAAGCCGCCTGCGCCGCGTCCGGTGGACTGTGCGTTCGTGGCCCAGTCGGCATCGTGCGAGTCGAGCACATCGACGGCGCCCAGTTGTCTGAGCCGGTCGTGATGGTGTGCTGCGGCTGTCGCGACGACGTGCGCGCCCGTCTGGGCGGCCAGCTGGAGGGCCAGGCCGGCGGTCGTGCCAGATCCCCCGGTGATGAGCAGCCGGGTGTTCGCTCGGACGCCGAGCTGGTCGAGAGCCTGGCGGGCGGTCAGCCCTGGCACTGGCAGCGCGCCGGCGACCACGGCATCCAGCCCGGCGGGGCAGGAGGTGACATGCCCCGCGTCGACCAGCACGCGTTCGGCCCAGAAGCCGCTGCCGCCCGGCAACGGCGCCTCGTGCGCGAGAACGACGTCGCCGACCACGATGGAGGCACCGTCATCTCGGGCGGCGCCGACCGAGATGACCGTGCCGACACCCTCGACTCCCAGGGCGGCAGGTGGTCGTAGACCCACGTCCCAACCCCCCGTGTGCAGCAACGAGTCCCATCGACCCATGCCGGCCGCCGTCACGGCGAGCACTAGCTGACCGGGGCCGGGTGGGCCCGGTTCCGGTAGCTCGAACACCGCGAACTCACCTCCGGCCGAAAGAACTCCACACCCACGCATGGGTCGAACCTACCGACGTGGCGGGCCCTGGTCATCCGCAAGGCGGCCGTTCCATCGGGCGGCCGAGGAGGCAATGGGCCCGGCGAGCGCCTGCGATCGAGACGATGGGGTGATGACGCCTGCCGACCCCTGCGGTCAGCGTCGACCGCACGTAGGCTGGCAGGAGGCGAACGGGCCCCCGCCCGAGACCGCAGTGGTCACCACCGACGGCGAAGCATCGCAATGGAAGGGCCGACATGTCAGCGGCGAGCACCAGTAGCCCACCATCCCACGATCTCGACATCCCCGACGAGCGGGCGACGTCGTTGCGTCGGCTCAACCTGGGGGCGGCGCTGCTGCACTTTGTGAGCGGCGTGGCGGTGCTCGTGCTGGCCAACGGGTTCACCCTGCCGGTGACGGGCACCTACCTCGCCGGTCCGCCGGGAACGCCCGGTGAACAGGTCACCGTGTTCGATGTTCCGGTCGCGACGGCGATCGCGCTGTTCCTCTTCCTGTCGTCGCTGTTCCACCTGATCGTCAGTGCGCCGGGTATGTTCGACCGCTACCGGAGGGGGCTGGCGCAGACCCACAACACGTTCCGGTGGGTGGAGTACTCGTTGTCGAGCTCGTTGATGATCGTGATCATCGCGTTGCTGCTCGGCATCAGCGACATCGCCGCCCTCGTCGCCCTCTTCGGGGTGAACGCGTCGATGATCCTCTTCGGCTGGCTGCAGGAGAAGTTCCAGAAGCCGGGCGACGGTGGTTGGCTGCCGTTCACCTTTGGGTGCCTTGCCGGTGCCGTCCCCTGGGTCGCCGTGCTGATCTACGTGCTGGCGCCCGGGTCGACCTCGAACGCATCAGCGCCCGGGTTCGTCTACGCCATCATCATCTCGCTCTTCCTTCTTTTCAACGTCTTCGCCGTGGTGCATGCGCTGCAGTACAAGCCCGTCGGTCGGTTCCGCGACTACCTGGTGGGAGAGCGGCTCTACATCATCCTCAGCTTCGTGGCGAAGTCAGCGCTGGCGTGGCAGATCTTCGCCGGAACGCTCGCGGGTGGTTCGTGACCCGCTTCGGCCGGCTTGACGTTGCCAGGGCGGCTCGGGATGGCTCAGTCGGGTTGGGCGTTGTTGCCTGAGAGTGCGCGGGCGTCGGCGCGGTAGAGCTGCGCATGTTCGGCTAGTTCAGGCTTCGACAGCTCGATCGCCTTCTCGTCGCTGAGCTCGGCGAGCGCGCACAGTCGGTCGCTCACCACGCGTCGAAGCTGCGTGGGTTCCCACCGGGTGCCGTAGGCGTCCATCAGCAGGTCCAGCCGCGACTGTCGTTCGTTGGCGGTGAACCCGTCGCTGTGGTCCGCCGCGCTGAGGGGCACCAGGCGGTAGGCGAGGTAGGCCAGGTCCCAGACCCGGGGCCCGGGGGAGGCGAAGTCCCAGTCGATCACCCCGACAACCTCAGACCCGCGAAAGACGAGGTTGTAGGGCGCGAAGTCGTTGTGACAGATGACCTCCGCGGGCTCACGCACCGGGGAGCGCCATGGTCCTTCTCGAGCGAGGTCGGCAGTGGCGTCATGAATCTGACGCAGTAGCCGTGCGGCTGACCGCAACGCGGCCTCGTCCCAGACCCGGTGCGGCATGGGATAGGAGGGAACGTCGCCGTCGACGAACGAAAGCACCTCCTCATGCGGGTCGGTGCTCGTGAGCACCTTGGAAATACCGTGGATGCCGGCCGCGCAGAGATGCTTCAAGAGCCGGTGAACGGCGGGCGTCCACTCTCCGGACTGGCGAACGACCGTGTCACCGCGACGCAGAACCTCCCCCATGTTGCCGCCCGAGAGAACCGTGTCGCCCTCGGTCGTCATGGGTTCGACGGTAGGTCACGACCCAGGTGCGCGGATTCTGCCATGAAGGCCTGCCCTTCAGTCACCATGCGACGCCAGGATCGCGCTGGTTGCCCGGGGGGTGGTTCGGCTCAGCTGGGTGACGTGGCGGGGTTGCAGCTCGTCAAGGGTGGAGACGCCGAGTAGGGCCATGGTGCGGTGAATCTCGGTGCGCAGGATGGCGATCGTGCGTTCGACGCCTTCTTGACCGCCGGCCATGAGGCCGTAGAGGTAGGCACGGCCGACGAGGGTGAACTTGGCTCCCAGCGCGACGGCGGCGACGATGTCGGCGCCGTTCATGATGCCGGTGTCGACCATGATCGTGGCGTGCTGGCCGACCTCGCGCACCACCTGGGGCAACAGATGGAAGGGTACTGGCGCCCGGTCGAGCTGGCGTCCGCCGTGGTTGGACAGCACGACGCCGTCGACGCCGAGGTCGACGAGCTTGACGGCGTCACCAACGGTCTGCACGCCCTTGACGACGATCTTGCCGGGCCACATATCGCGGACGATGCGCAGGTCGTCGTAGGAGATGGTGGGGTCCATCGCGGAGTTGAGCAGCTCGCCGACGGTGCCGCCGGTGGCAGACAGCGAGGCGAACTCGAGCTTGGGGGTCGTGAGGAAGTCGATCCACCACCAGGGGCGGGGGATGGCGTCGACGACCGTGCGCAGGGTGAGCGCCGGTGGGATGGAGAAACCGTTGCGCACGTCGCGGATGCGGTAGCCCGCGACGGGCGCGTCGACGGTGAACATGAGGGTGTCGAAGCCGGCGGCCGCGGCGCGGTGAACCAGGTTGTAGGAGACCTCGCGATCGCGCATGACGTAAAGCTGGAACCAGTTGCGGCCGTGGGGGTTGGCGGCCTTGACGTCCTCGATCGACGTCGTGCCCAGGGTGGACAGGCTGAAGGGGATGCCGGCCAACCCTGCGGCGGTGGCGCCGGCGACCTCGCCCTCGGTGTGCATGAGGCGGGTGAAGCCGGTGGGGGCGATGCCGAACGGCAGAGCACTCGGGCCGCCCAGGATGGTGGTGGAGGCATCGATGTGGCGGGCGGGCGTGAGGATGTCGGGGTGCCACTCGATGTCCTCGAAGGCCTCACGAGAGCGGCGCATCGACAGCTCGGCCTCGGCGGCGCCGTCGGTGTAGTCGAAAGCCGCACGAGGGGTGCGGCGCTTGGCGATGCGTCGCAGGTCGTAGATGGTCAACGCGGCATCGAGGCGACGCTTCTTGAGGTTGACCTCGGGTCTCTTGAACTGCACCAGTTCGAAGACTTCGCTGGGCTGGGGCAGTTGGCGTCTGACCACGTGCGTTCCCACCTGTCCCCTTCTCGGGCCGTCCCCGGGGCCACGCAACGAGGCGACCCTGGTCGTGATCACGACACTACTGCCGAGGAGGGGCTACAGCCAGCAGCGGCGCACACCGCCGACTGACGCGTGAGGAGTTGTTCTCACGCGGGGGAGCTCGATGCGCGGGTGAGGGCCGCTTGGGGCCGGGCCCCCTAGATTGGAGGCATGACCGTTCCCCTCACGCACACCCTCAACGACGGCGCGATGCTGCCCGCCGTCGGCTTCGGCACGTACCCGCTGAAGGGTGAGAACGGCATCCGGGCCATCGTGTCGGCCCTCGACGCCGGCTACCGGCTGCTCGACACGGCGGTCAACTATGAGAACGAGACCGAGGTGGGCGAGGCGATCCGTCGATCGGGCATCGACCGCGACGAGCTCGTGGTGCAGACCAAGATCCCCGGGCGTGACCACGAGTACGCGTCGGCGATCGCCTCGGTCGAGGGGTCGTTGGCGCGGCTCGGCCTCGAACGTGTCGACGTCGGCCTGATCCACTGGCCCAACCCGAGCCGCGGGCTCTACGTCGACGCCTATCGTGCTCTCGTCGAGTGTCAGCGTCGTGGGCTGCTCGGGTCGGTGGGCGTCAGCAACTTCACCGAGCGGCACCTGCTCGACGTCATCGACGCCACCGGTGTCGTGCCCGTTGTCAACCAGATCGAGCTGCACCCGCTCTTCCCGCAGGTCGGTATGAGAAAGGTGCACGAACGGCTCGGTATTCGCACTGAGGCGTGGAGCCCGTTGGGCAAGCGCAGCGCCCCCTTCGACGCCGAGCCGGTCGCCGCCGCGGCCGCCGCGCACCGTGTCACTCCGGCGCAGGTGGTGCTGCGGTGGCAGCTGCAGCTCGGAGTCGTGCCGCTGCCCAAGTCAGCCGACCCCGACCGCCAGCGCACCAACCTCGACCTCTTCGGTTTTGAGCTCACGCCGGCCGAGCTGGATGCCGTCGCCGGCCTCGCGCGCCCCGACGGCCGCCTCTTCGACGGTGACCCGGAGACCCACGAGGAGATGTGAGCCACCCGGGGTTGGTGGGTTGGCCGTGGCTACGGAGCCGGTTGGGTCACATGAGGTCGGCGGGCCCTCACTCGATGCTGGCAGACAGGTCACGCCCACAGCGGTCACCCTGGACGACGTCGCGTCCGCCGACGCGGAAGTCGAACGACCATTCGCCGGGTTCGATGCTGTCACCAGGGCCCCACCCGTCCAGCTTCTGGTCCTCTTCGACGAACGCGTCCCGGACCCGCTCGACAGGGACGCGGTAGTCGCGGTTCAGGGTGAACCTGCGCGATCAAGGTGGCGTTCGATCGGCACAGCGTCGTCCTATCGCGTGAAGGTGACGTGGGTCGTGCCACTCTCGGCCACTTCCGTCGATACCTGGTGGGTCAGTTCGAGGCCGTCCAGGCTGTCCCACAGCCGGTTACCCCGACCGAGCAGGATCGGCGCGATCATCACGTGCAGGTCGTCGACCAGGCCGGCACGTAGGAAGTCACGCGCCGTGCTGACGCCACCACCGACGCGCACGTCCGAGCGGCCTGCAGCCACGGTCGCCTCGGCGAGCACGTCCTCGATCGCGGTGTTGCGAAAGTGGAACGTCGTCCCGCCCTGCATCGGGATCGACGGACGAGGTGCGGTGTGGGTCAGGACGTACACCGGGATGCCGAAGGGGGGCTGGTCACCCCACCAGCCCCTCCAGTGCGGATCGTCGGGGAACGTGTGCAGGCCGAACATGGCCGCGCCCAGGATCTCGGCGCCGACGCCCTCGAAGTGCGCCGCCGCGTAGGAGTCGTCGACGCCGGTCGTGCCGACGCCGCTGGTGTCGCCCAAGACGCGCTCGTGGAACGTGCGGGTCGCCGCGTAGGCGGCCGTGAGGCGCCCCCAGTCCTCACCCATCGGGTTCTCCGGGGTCTGGCCGGTCGAGGTGTAGCCGTCCAACGAGGCGAACAGGTCGATACGAACACGGGGCATGTCATGTTTCCTTCGCGGTGAAGCGGGCCAGGTGGATGCCGTGACGGTCGGCCGGCCCGCCGTCGGACTCTCCACCGAACCAATTTTACCGAACACCCCAGGAGTCGGTGCTGACTTTCGGACGCGCCCGGTTCGCCACGTCTCTGTTGGCTTGCTCGGTTGGGCGCAGGTCCTCAGCAGGCACGTGTTTCTGGACATGCCGAATAGCCTTTTTGCCCCTGGCGGGGCGCCTGTTCCGGGCTGAAAATGGGTGTGCGGCCGTCTGGGTGACGTCGTTTCGTCTATGGTCCTTTGAGGCCGTCGAATAGCCAGACGGTGGAGGCGCGTGGTGGGCCCTTCATTGTTGCCGGTGTGGGTTACCAGTCCGGGCGGTCAGGATGCGGCGCAGGATCAGGCCGGGGTCGCCATCCTTCGGGCCGGCCCAGCACCACCGCGAGCTGCGCGGCCGCCGGAGAGAGTCCTACCCTGACCCGCCGCAACCGGCCTCGGGCGGTGACCAACCCTGGCGCGAGGGGTGGATCGCTGTGCCTCCAGGTGTCGAGCAGCTCGAAGCCGCCGTCTCGCCCCCGGACGGCGTACACCGGAACACCCGCCGCGCCCAGCTGGCCGAGATCACGCAGCACCGTTCGCTGCGACACCTCCAGCCTCGATGCCAGCTCGCGCGTGGTCAGGCGCCCACCGCCCTGCAGGAGCAGCAACAGACGGAACAACCGTCCGGTTCTCATGTCCCCTCCCTCGGAAATCATGACTCAAGGTGTCAGGTATGTCGTGCCACGATGGCGCTGCGCTGACGGCCCACAAGCCGATCACCATGACCAGGAGGACAGGCAATGGCCGACCATATCGAGGGCAGTGGCATCGCGGACGACCCGTGGATCCTCACCACCCCGCCAGGCATCTCCGAGTTCGAAGCCTGGCGCGAGGCGGAGTCTGATCCCCCCGCGCTGAAGATCCGTGTGGGCTCGACCGTGCTGAGCTACCACCTGCGCTGCATCGAGGACCTTCACGCGATGCTCGTGGAGCACGACGACTGGTTGCCGCTGGGCAACACCGACGAGCAGAAGACCGCGAAACCTGGAACGGTCGAGGCTTGGGCCAGGGCTGAGGACAACCCGGTCGGAGGCTGGTACGGCCTGCGCAGGGGCTTTCGCGGACGTTTCGGCAACTACGTACCCCCGGTGTTGGAGCACCTCGGGCTGGCCGAGGTCGAGCACCACGCGCGCAACAACCGCATGCGGGCCCGATGACTGACGTCAACACCGCAGTTCACGTGGGACGAACCAAACCGGCTGGAAGTCGCGATCAAGAACCTGATCGTCAGCGGTACCGTCGATGCCGTCACCTTCCTTCGAGAACTCACTCGGGAGATCGTCGTGGCGCCGACGAGCGAAGACCAGGTGGTCTCGGGAGCCCCACCGAGGGTCACTTGTCTTTCGTCGGCCCCGAAGCCTTCGCCCACACGGCCAGAGCCGTGCGGGTGCTGAGCCCACGCTTGTGCAGAAGATGGGAGATGTGGTTCTCGACCGTGCGCAAGGACAGCACGAGCCGCTGCGCGATCTGAGCGTTGGTCAGCCCGTCAGCCACGAGCAGCGCCACCTCCCACTCACGCGGCGTCAGTCCTGGGAACGACAGGGCGACCCCGGCCGCGAGCGGCGCAACGGCATCCGTGAGGGGGTGCATCCCGAGTCGCTGCGCGGCCGAGAGGGCGGCCCGTGCGTGCTCGGACCGCCCACGGGTCGACGGGCTGAACGACCGTGCCAGTTCGGCGTGGGCCGTCGCTGTGAACCCCGCCGCCTGAACTGCCTGGCTCTGCGCCAGGGCCGCCTCAAGGTGGTGGCGCGCATCGTCAGGGCGTCCGACGACAAGCGCCAACCGGCCCAGCGTCAGCGAGACCGGCCCGCCGTACGGGCCGTGCGCGAGGCCGATGACGTGCAGTCCGTCGTAGTCGACAAGCTGGTCGTAGACCGCCGATGCGACCTCCTCGTCGTCGAACCACCGGCACAGCTCCGCGTGACCGGCACTGGCCGGTAGCAGCTCTGGCGCGTCGTGCGGCACCCGCCCCACGTGCGGCCGGATGGCGCGCCACAGCTCTTCTGACTCCTCGCGCTTCCCCGCCGTACCGAGCACCAGGGCCAGCCATCCCTTCGCCAGGTAGGGCAGTCCGTCGACCGCCTCCCGGACCCGCACCGCCACCCCATCAAGGCCCACGCCGGTGGTCCGGGCGATCTCGGAGCGGAAGACGAGGTCGAAGTAGCCGGCTAAGCCGCTTGCGCCGCCGACGGCGAGAGCAGTGTCCAGCAGGTGCGAAGTGTCTGCGAAACGACCCTCGAGCAAGCGGGTCGAAGCGCGCACCAGGAGAACCCACGACCGCCACTCAGGCCCCAGCGCGTCGGCGAGGGGTGAGACGAGACGCAGCTCGTCGGCCAGGTCGGCCCTTCGGCCGAGCTCTGCGAGAGCGTCCATCCGCCATCTTCGGCCCCAAGCTTCGAGCTCCAGGTCGGCTGCTGCCCGTCCGAGGGCGACGGCGCGTCGGGCGAGCAGCAAGCGACTCTCGACGTGCCGGGGATTCTGCAGCCGACCCACGGCGGCCTGGAGGTCGAGCAGGGTGGTCTCGGAGGTTTCGGACTGGAGCTCGCCGAACTCGTCGACGGCCCCGTAGAACGGGTCTCGGGTCGCCGCCACCTGCGCGAGGAGCCTGGCCCGAAGAGCGTCCTCGTCGACGCCCAGCAGCGGTAGCGCCTCACAGGCGAGGGCGTGAACGCACGCTCGGATGCCGAGGTCGGCAGGGGCCCGGATCACGAGGGCGATCTCGGCGAGCGCCGTGCCGTCGCCGCGCCGGCGAGCCCTGCCCGCCGCCTCCGAGCACACGGCCCATGCTCCAGCGATGTCGCCGCCGGTGAGCAGCGTCCGCGCTTGGGCAACCCAGGCCTGCGCGCCGACGCCGGCGGACGAGCCGAGGGGCATCTGCATTCCCTGACGATACCGACGCGGCACGGCGGATCGGCCGCCGAAATGCGCGAGGGATGAGTGGTGGCACGGATCCGCACCCTGCCCGGTTCGTCCTAGCCTGATCCGATGGTGACAACGACGCTCACGACGGCCTCCTCGCCTCGGATCGATGCCCGTCTCGGAGGGCGGGTCATGACCGTGGCTGCTCTGCTCGGTGCGGCATCCGGAGCGGCACTGATCGCCTGGCCACCTGAGGTGACGCCAGCGATGTTCAGCTACCCGCTGGGCGATGCCAGCCACCTCGTTTTCCAGGCGTTCTTCGCCGTGCAGCAGGTGGGCCTGCTGCTCGGGTTGCTGGCGTTGACCCGGCTGGTGTCGCCGGGGTCGACCCGGCCCACGCGCTACGGCCTGGTGACGGCCGGCGTGGGGATGGTGCTGCTCGTCGTCATGGAGGTGGTCGAGCTGGTGGTGGTGGCCGCCATAGAAGTCCGCACCGACTCGGGTGCGGCGGCGGTCATCGGCACCTTCTTCGGCGTGGCGTCCGTCCTCATCGGGGCAGGCCTGGTGGTGGCCGGCGCGGGCCTCGCCCGGCGCCGCGCGTTTCCCGGCTGGGCCCGGTGGATCGTCCTCGCGTGCGGGGTGTGGGTGTTCGTGCCCATGACGCCCGCACTCGGCGGGCCGATGGTCGTCGGTCGGCTCGTCATCGCCGGGTGGATGCTGCTGTTCGCAGCACTTGGGGTGGCCCTGACGCGCGCAGGAAGAGTCGGGCTCGAATGACTGGCCCCGCACACGATTCCTCCCCGCGTCACACTGTCAGCGTCGTGGCGGCTGGATCGGTGGTGGGGCTCACCTGGGCGGCGGGCTTTCGGGGCTGGATGGCGCAACTGGCGGGGGAGTCGTCGACCTTCGCTTGGTCGACCATGCTGCTCGTGCTGCTCCCCGCAACGATACTCGGGGGTCTGGTGGTCTGGACGTGCGGACGCCATGCGCACAGCCAGGAGCCATCGGTCTGGCTGGTGCTGTCACCGGCGCTGCTCGCGGTGGCGCTGCTCGACCCCGACGTCTTTTCGGCCCTCGTCCACACCGGTGAAGGGGCCGGGTCCCTCGCGGTCGTCGCGACCGCACTGGCCGGGGGCACGCTTTTCTCGGGCACGGGGCGGGGCCTGGGCCGGCTCGCCTGCGCGGGCGTCTGGGTGAGCGGGATGCTGCTCGTGCTCTTCCTGGCCACGGTGGCCGCCCCGCTGTCCACCCCCCGGGGCGCGTGGGTGTGCGTGATGGGCGGAGCCCTCGTGGCCCTGCTGAGCCTTGCATCGGCACTGCCGCACCGCGGCGGACTGCGTGGCGCTGAACCGAACCTGCCCTGGATCGGCGCGCTGGCGGGACTGGCGTGGGCGGCGTCGCTACGCGGGCTCATGGCTGCCGTCGTCGGTGACGACTCGACCGTCTCGTGGACGGGCACCTTCGTCAACGTGCTGGTGCCCGGGGCCGCCGTCGGCGGGCTCCTGGGCTGGGCCGCGCGCGAACGTCGACGGGGGCGACCGCGCCGACTGCTGGTGTGGGCGCCGCTGCTGTTCATCCTGGTCCTCGCCCCGGGTCTGCTCGACCTCAGTGAGTTCTTCGACAGTGGCGTCGGTGGCGGTGCGATCGGGGTGCCAGTCATCACGATCGTGGGCGCCCATGCCCTGGGGGGTCGCCGAATCGTCACCCGCGCCTGCTGCGCAGTGGTCTTCGCCAGCTTTCTCGTCGTGTGGGTGATCACCGCGCCGTCGTTCGGCGGCCCAGGATTCGCCGTCACCAGGCCCCAAGGCGCGTGGGCGATGCTGCTGATCGATGGTCTCCTGGTCACGGCCGCGATGGCGACCGCGATCCCGTTGAGGAACCGACCCGCTGCGAGCGCTCGCCTCGCGCCCGCGGGCATCGGGATGCCGTCGGCGAGCTGACGGTGCGGGCCGGTGAGCGGAAGAAGGGGTCTGGGTGCCGAGTCGGTAGCCGAGCGGCTGGGAGATCGAGCGTTGGGCTGGCGCTAGTGTCGCGCGTCTGAGTTTCGTTTACGGGTGGCGTGGGGCAGGATCTCGTCGGCGGTCTTGGTCCAGGTGAAAGGGGTGCCACCGGTTGTTCCAGCCGTTGATAGCGGCGCTGATCGCGGTGACGAGTTCTTTGACGCTGTCGAAGGATCCGCGGCGGATGGCCTACCTGGTGCTGATCCCGGAAACCACCTCGACGAGGTTGAGCCAGGACCCGGAGGTCGGGGTGAAGTGCAGGTGCACCCTCGGGTGCTTGACAAGCCGCTGGTTGACGTCCTCGTGCTTGTGGATGTGATAACTGTCGACCACGAGGTGCAGCTGCCGGCGCGGGTAGGCGCGGGCGACCCTCTTCAAGAAGTCGAGGAACTCGGCCTTGCCGTGCCGGTCGTAACACTGGTCGGTGACCTTGCTTGCTGTTGTAGGTTCCCGCTCGACCTGTCGCAGGCGCGAGCCGCTGACCTGCAACGCGACAAGATGCCGGGACGGCTGTCGTCCCACTAACTTGTCGCAATCCTCTCGAGGGGAACGTGTTTTCTATGCCGATGGTCGGACGTTGCCCGATTGGCAAACCATGCATTGGCGCGGATGACTACTCACGGAGCCAGTCGTCAGACGGTGGGTTGCGCTCATCCGTTCGGAGGCGAGAGTCGACGCAGTGGAGCGCGATTCTCAAGGCGTCGACCACTTCGTCGAACGTCCCGCATAGGGGGGCGGGCCCTGAGCGGGAATCTTCACCGAACCGGTCTTACGGGCCACCCTGGCGATCGGTGGTGACTTCCGGGCGGAACCGGTTCGCCGCGTCTGTTGGTGTGCCGTGGGAGTTCGGCATCCGGGACGTGGAGTCACGTTGTTCTTGGTGCCCATGCGGTGTCGGCGCGGATGAGCGGCTTGATGTCGAGCAGTGGTGTTCCATCGATTGCTTCGATCGGGCCGACCCGCAGCCGGTTGCCCTCGATGGCAATGACGGAGACTCGATGGATGCCCACGGGATTGGGCCGGGCCGGTGACCTTGTGCTAAACACACCTCGCTCGGGACCGGTCGGGTCGTCGCCTGGTTGGGTGGTCAACTCGTCGCGGCGCGATTGGTGCAGCCAGGTCAGGACGATGATGTCCGAGCCGACGCTCAGATCGCGCGCACCTTCGTGCACGTCGGGATTGAGCGCCAGCCACGCGTCCGGAGCGCCCTGTTCACCCTGATTCGGCGCGTCAACTGCATCGATGAGTGTGGACTCGACCCACCCGATCGGGCGAACCCGAAACGTCGTGTCCGGGGGGTGGTCGTTTGCGGCATCGAGGCGGGCTTCGGCACGCATCGGTTCGAACAGCTCGACAAGGTTTCCTGAGGGGTCCTCGACCAGGACCTGCTTGCCGCCGACTCCGGTGACGATGTCGTTGCGGAATCGCACTCCCTCCTGACGCAGCTCGCGGACGGTCGTCTCGAGATCGTCCACCTCGAGGGTGAAGCGGTTCCAGCCCCCGGGCTCGGGGGTTCGGCCGTCGGGCATTGCCTGGGACCCTCCGCCGGGGCCTTCTCCACCGGCTGCGCTCAGAAGCAGGCGCAGGTCGCCGCGGGTGAGCATGGCGAAGGCTGGCGCGGGATGCATCTGTTCGTGGAAACCCAGTCGATGGCAGTAGAAGGCGATCGCAGAGTCGACGTCATCGACGAGGTAGCGGATGCTGACGGTGGCCATCTGGGTTCTCCTCGGCACCTGATTACGTAATGCGATATCGTACCGAGATACGTTCGTGCATTCAAGGAGGGAGGGTGTGCTCGTGCGGGAGTTCCTGCGAGGTGCGGTGCGGCTGCACGTGCTCCATCACGCGGCGATCAGCGAAGTCCACGGCGCCTGGATGGCCGAGGAGTTGGCCCGCCACGGCTACCAAATCAGTCCTGGAACGCTGTATCCGACCTTGCATAAGATGGAGGCCGACGGGCTGTTGATTTCGAGGGCGCAAGTGGTGGCTGGGCGCACTCGACGTAGTTACCGCGCAACCCCCGAGGGGAGAGATGTGCTCGAACAGGTCAAGGAGCAGCTCCGCGAACTCGCCCACGAGCTCCTCGGCCCACAGTGAGTCATCCCTTCCCTTCTCCTCGCTCGGGCCGGTCGCAGGCTGTGGTCCGCTGGTCTATGGTCGTGCGGACGTGGGCGAGTCTGATCTCGACACGCCGCGTGGACCGGGGCGAGCGGGCTTACGCTGGGGTCATGCGAAAGCGAGGGCATGCTCCGAGATGGGCCGATCGCTGCGGTGCTCGTTCTGCGGGAAGACGGGCAGCGAGGCAGGCAGGCTGATCGCGGGGCCGGGCGTCTACATCTGCAATGACTGCGTTGGCCTTGGCAACGAGATCCTCGAAGAAGAGCAGACCCAGCCAAGTAGAGACCGGTGTCCGCTTGACGATCGGCATACGGCGCTCCGTCATCGTCGTGGGTGTCCCGTATCGAACACCTCTGCGGAACGTCGGCCGGCGAGCTTGCTGATCGGCCCTGTCCGGTCGGAGGTCACCTCATCCTTCGCCAGCTGCCGTTCGGCCATCGGGAGGGCTTTTGCTGCCCTTCCTGCGCTCCGGGGTAGTGACGGCTCTCTCAGCCCATGTCGCAGGTGGCTTCGGGGGCGAGTCTCGCTGTCCCCTGGTGCGCCACTGGGGTGCCGGTGGCGGCCACCTGCTGGTCGAGGCTGGGAGGGCCGACGATGACCAGAGCTCGGGCGGCGACATCGCTCGACACGACAAAGCCGTGCGGTTGGTCCCGGGGGACGAGCACGAACGATCCCGGAGTGGCCGTCCAGCTATCCTCGCCGCAGAAGCCCTCCAGCTCGCCGTCGAGGAGGTAGAACAGCTCGTCCTCGCCCTCATGGTGGTGCTCGGGGACGGACAGGCCGGGAGGGTAAATACTCTCCATCACCGCCAACTGGCCGATCGTGTCGGCCCCTGAGGCCTTGATGATCACCCTGGCGCCATGCCAGTCGAAGGCCTCGCCCCCACCTGGACCAACTACAAACCCAGCCACATCCGAGATGCTACTACGCGGTAAGCCGATCAGCGATCCCCAATCGGGCGCTGAGTGCGGGCTGAATCTCCTCGAAATCTGCGGGCCAGTCGTATGTTGTCTTGGTGCAAGGCGACCGGTTTCGTTTGTCCGCAGCGGTGTGTTCAAGGCCGTCGGGTGCTGCAGATGCGCGGGGCCGGTTCGGATTATCGCGACGGCCAGCTGGGATTGCCATCGGGTCACCTGGACGGCGATGAAGATGTGGTGAGCGCGCTGGTGCGTGAACTTGCTAGAGGAACTCGGCATCGCCGTCGACGCTCGCGACCTCGGACTCAGAGTCGTTCTCCACAGTCGGGCGGAGGACGAGAACGACAGGGAATGCATGCACCTGTTCTTCTGGGTGGACAGGTGGGCGGGGACGCCGGTCATCGCTGAGCCAGACAAGTGCACTGAGCTTGTCTGGGCCGATATGGACCAGGTCCCGACGGACGCTGTCGACTATGTCCTGACTGCCTTGCTGGCACTGTGGGCCGAGACACCCCCTAGTACTGTTCGGGGGTGGCCGGAGGCCTAGTGGCTTTGGGCGTGAACTCTGACGTCACCTGCTCGCCAATCCTGACGTCACCCAGGGCCAAAACCTGGGCAGTGTCCGCGAACTCTGGCGGCGCCTCAGCGTGTCGAAGGGCGGATCCGCGCGGGAGTTCACCCCGCAGCCGGGTTATTGACAAGATCCTCGGCCTAGCCTGGGTTCCATCAGGGTGGAGGAGCCCCGATCCAGGTCTTCCGGTGCGAAATGGTTCGGGTGCATGCTGATCCGCCCGGTGCCCTGTCGAGCGGCCGAGAGCCCATGGATGCCCCACCACAGACACCGCAGTGGGTCGGTGGATTACTTCCCGGTCGTGCCGGTGCTTGGCGGGCCAGGTTCTGCGAGATGTCGCACGATGCGCCGTAGGTGTTCGTCGTAGCGGGTTCGGAACTCAGGGTCGGTGGGGTCGAGCCCGGTGATGCGCCGTGCGACTTGTGGGATGGCGACCGGGGCGAGAGTGGCGCCCATGAGTGCGAGTTGGAGCAGGCCGGGATCGAGATCTCCTGCGATTTCTCCGTCGGCCTGGCGTCGCTGGAGTTCGCTGAGGTCCTCTCGTGCCGCGGGGCGGCCGTCATTGGCGGGGTCGTCGTCGTTGGTGAGTCCGTCCCATAGCAGCAGCCGGGCCATGCGCGGGTCATCGAGGACGGCCGGCAGGTAGCTGGCGATGAGGTCTTCAAGACGGCCACTCGGTTGGGTGGTCGCCGCTTCCTGTTCGAGCCAGCGCTGGTTCAGGGCTTCATAGAGGCCGGGTTTGCCGCCGAAGTAGTAGGTGATCAGCTGGGGGTTCAGCCCTGCCCGGGCCGCGATGCTGCTGACACGCGCACCGGCGTAACCATGGGCCGCGAACTCATCCAGCGCGGCGGCGAGGAGCCGCTGGCGGGAGCGGTCAGCATCGCGTTGGCGCTCCTCGGATGAGGGGGCGCGGCGAGGCCGCACCTTCAGGGGAGGGGGCTCAGCCGCTGGTGACATGCCTTCATCATACGACACTCTGACTGTCTCAATTATTCTGATGGTTGACATCAGTCATTCATATGAGTGATAGTCGAGGTATCCCGACCACCGTCAGCCGTTGCGACTAATGGAGGAGCTTGAGCATGACGAACCCAGCACCGACCGCCACGAGCTACTCACACCGGTGGGCAGCGGCCATCATCATGCTGGTCGCCGCGTTGATGGACCTGATCGACGTCTCGATCGTCAACGTGGCTCTGCCGACGATCCGGACGGATCTGGGCGCGAGCGGCACCCAGCTGCAGTGGGTGATCTCGGCCTACCTGCTCGCGTTCGCGGCAACCCTGATCACCGCCGGGCGCCTGGGTGACGTTCTCGGCCGCAAACGGTTGTTCCTGACCGGGGTCGCCCTGTTCGGTGTGGCCAGCCTCGCGAGCGCGCTCGCCCAGAACGCCACTGAGCTGATCGCCAGCCGCACCGTGCAGGGCTTCGCAGCCGCGATCATGGTCCCCCAGGTACTCGCCACCTTCCGGACCGTATTCAGCGGCAAGGAGCGTGGTGCCGCGTTCGGGATGTACGGCGCCGTAGCCGGCCTCGCCTCCGCGCTCGGGCTTCTACTCGGCGGGGTCCTGGTCACCGCGAACCTGTTCGGCTGGCACTGGCGCAGTGTGTTTCTGATCAACATCCCGATCGTGCTCATCATCTTGGTGCTCGCCCAGGCGCTCGTCCCCGAGACCCGCAAGCCCCGGCCTGAGCGACCCGACTACGCCGGGATGAGCCTGCTCGGAATTGGGCTGATCGCCATCGTCTACCCGTTGCTCGAAGGCCAACGGTTCGGCTGGCCCGCCTGGACCTACCTGCTGATCGCGGCCGGGGTGCTGCTCGTCATCCTGGTCGCTCCCTTCGGCTCCCGGCTAACACGCCCAGGAGCTGCCCCCCTGCTGCCGCGCGCCCTCTTCAAGTCTCCCGCGTTCACCGCCGGTGTCCTGGTCCAACTGGTCGTCTCTCTCGGCCTGCAAGGCCTGTTCCTCGTCCTGGCGCTGTGGCTACAGACCGGCCAGGGCTACTCACCGATCAAGGCCGGCGCCACAGCCGCCGCGAGCAGCCTCGGCGCCATCATCACCGCCGGCCTGTCCATCACTCTGGCTAGCAAGCTTGGCCGCTACATCTTGATCATCGGCGCCCTCGCCATGGCCGCCGGAAGCTACGGCATGCTCCTGGCGGCGCACCATGCCAGCGCCGGCGTCAGCCCCTGGCAACTGGTCCCCGGCCTGCTGCTCTTCGGTGCCGGCCTCGGTCTGCTCGTCGTTCCACTGTCTAACGTTGTACTGGCCGCCGTCTCCCACGACCTCGCTGGCGGCGCCTCCGGGATCTTCAACACCGCCCAACAACTCGGTGGCGCCATCGGCGTTGCCGTGATCGGTGCGATCTTCTTCCCACGCCTGCTCACCGACGGCGCCACCGACGCCTTCCAGGCCAGCATGCCGCCGATCATCGGCGCCTTCGCCGTCTGCGCGGTCCTCTCGCTCGCCCTGCCCCGAACCGCCGTCACCGACACCTACGAATAGCCCGATCCCCAGTGCCGGCGCAGCAGCTGCGTGGCGACATTTCCAGAGCTGCGCCACCACGAACCACCACCCAAAAGATTCCCCGGACCCCACGCAGCGCGCCACCTCAGACGCGCCCGCACACCACCAAGGAGAGCAATGTCCGACCAGCTCAACACCGAGGACAAGTACACCATCCAGTTGGCCGCGCACGGTGTCGTCGCACTGATGGCCTCGTGCAGACCAGGTGCGCTCACCGCGCCCCGCTCGGGGATCGCCGCAGCCAAAGCACTGTCCACGGCCACCGGACTCACCGGACAGGTCCTGGCCGACAAGCCACCCAAGCTCCCCTTCAAAGGCAGCCTCGCCAAGACCGCCGCGCTCGCCCTGCCAGCGCTCACCAAGTCCGCTAAGACCCTGGACGGCATCGACGAAAGCGAGGGAGACAACTTCCGCCGCACGATGCGCATGGTCGCCGCTTCCGCCGCCGCCAACCGCGCGACCAGCCCGGCAGAAGCAGAAATGCTGCGCAAGATCGAAGACGCCCTGCGCTAACACGGCCTCGGCGGCAGGGTCGTGCTGGTCGCCGATGACTGCACACACGCCACCCTCCGCGAACTCGGGGTCAGCACATGCGCCACCGATCCAAGGCAGAGCTATACGCGTCGATCCGCCGTGACGCCCGTGCCGGCATGTCCGAGCGCGAGATTCAGCGCACTCATCACGTCGGGGGTGGCGCACCGTCAAAGCAGCGCTCGGTTCTGCCTGGCCGGCTCAGCGGGCCACCTACCCGAACCGGGCTTCGAAGCTGGACCCGTTCGAGGCGGTGATCGATCAGATCCTCGTCGCGGACCTGGATGCGCCGCGTAAGCAGCGGCACACTGTCACCCGGATCTTCGCCCGCCTCGTCGACGAGCACGCCATGACCGACATCTCCTACCCGGTGGTGCGCGCCTACGTCGCCAAACGCAAACCCGAGATCCGGGTCGAGCAGGGCCGGGGTGAGCCGGGCGGGTTCGTCCCGCAAACCCACCTACCGGGCCGAGAAGCCGAGGTCGACTTCAGCGAGGTTGCGATCCGCCTTCGGGGTGAGCTGGTGACGGTGCACCTGTTCTCGTTGCGGATGTCGTACTCCGGTAAGGCCGTGCACCAGGTGTCGGCGACCGGCGGGCAGGAAGCGTTCTTCGAAGGGCACGCACACGCCTTCGCGGTCCTGGGCGGTGTCCCGGCCGGGAAGATCCGCTACGACAACCTCAAGGCGGCCGTCGCTCAGGCCATCGGCTTCTCCCGCCAACGGGTCGAGGCCGACCGGTGGGTCGCGTTCAGGAGTCACTTCGACATCGACGCGGTCTACTGCCAGCCCGGGATCAAAGGGGCGTCAGCCGATCCCGCTCCACAGGCTCTCGTAGCCGACCAGGTCACCGGTGGTCACCGACCACCACCAGCCCGGGTAGTGCCGCATCCCCGCATAAGAGCCGAACGTGCGCACCGGGAGCCCGGCTGCCACCAGGTCGGGCCGGGCAGCCGCCAACGTCGTCACAACGTCCTCGCCCTGGCAGGACGTGTATCGCAACTCCACCTCGCCTCGCGGCGACCGGTTCACGCTCCCAGGGTCCACCCGCGCGACAAGAAGCCGAGACAACGACACGCGCATGACAAGAATTCAGAGAGACAACGACAACTTGCACGAGAACCTACAGTGCCGGTGTAGGTTCCCGACCGACCTGTCACGGTCGCAAGCCGCTGACCTGCAGCGCGACAAGATGCTGACACGGCAGTTGTGCCACAAACTTGTCCGGATCCTCAGCGAGCTCATGTTTTCGGTCATGCCGATGCGAGAGCGAGTCCTTCCGCCCAGATAGCAGCGCCCATCTGCTCCGCGTTCGCAGAGTCGCATACGTCCATTGGGCCCCTGAAGTGCCGACCGATGGGTTCGCCAGCAGTGGAAATCGCGTCCGCTAAGAAGGTCGGCGAGCTAGGACGTCGAGCCGCACGAAGGTCTGGTCGAAGGAGCCGTCTTGTCGGCGAAGTCTGCTCATGGACTGCACGACTTCCCGTTCAATGGTTGCTGCCTGAGCGGCGGATGCGTGCCCGTGAGCACCAGGATCGCCTGGCGCACCAGCCCTTCCAACTCTTGCTCGTTGAATTTGCGACGTTGGGCGACGGCGTGTACTCCGGGGATCTCGAATCCCGCCGCTTACACCTCCTCGTCCACCGCTGCGGTGTCCGGGAGTGGCGGCGGCCGGGGCACTTCGTGACGCTTCGCGAGGTCGTCGAGCATCTGGCGGATCTCGCGGATGTTGCCGGTGCCAGCGCCTTCCGCGTGCAGGATTCCGCCTGGCTTCAGCACGCGAGATGCCGCACGGAAGAATTGGCTCTTGTGACGCATCCGTGGGTGGTTGAGCGCGTCTCTGACACGCCCTCGATCAACGGGCGGCCGAATCGTTCCTCTTCGATGCTGCGGTCCACGGTCCTTTGGCCCCTTCCCATCGGCGGGCATGGAACATGTTGCGCTTCGTCGCCCGACCTGCGCTGACGGCGGTTGTCGTGGTGTTGCGGGACGTGTTGGGGGAATGTTCACGGCAGTTCGTCGGCGACGTCGAAGATCTTGAGCAGTGGCGGCTGGCCGAAGGCTGTCCAGAGCCCGGCACGCGCGGGTTCGAGCTCGGACGCGATGGCGTTGATGGCTTCGGGCGAGTTCCAGAGGCCAATGATCTCGATCGTGCGCGCTTGTCGATCCACGAGGATGTCGTGCTGGCGAAGTCCGAGAGCCGCGGCGTGGATCGGCGGCACGCTCGCCCGGTACTGGATGAGGATGTCGTCGATCTGGTCTGGAGCGACGGTGACTCGACGGCTTCTGGCGATCATCTGCTGCTCCTTGACGGTGCAGGACCTGGGTGCACTGGCCGGTTGGGTCGCCTGAACGGCTTGCGGAAGGGTCCCCGCTTAGCGGCCTGAGCGGGGGTTCGTGGTGAGTGGCGCTCGGGCCGGTTGAGCCGGTCGAGGGAGCAGCCGGTGCGCGACGTGGGTCGCGTCGCGGACCGATCCGTGAATCATCGGTGAGGTGATCGAGTACTGGAACGGGGCCCCGACCAGGTACAACCCTGGTACGTCGCGGACCACTCCGCGATCGTGTGCCGGAACGCCGTCGGCGACGCCGGGCAGGTCAACCCAGCCCAGGTCGAGGTGAAAGCCGGTGCACCACAGCACGTTGCTGACCGGCGGGGTGGAACCGTCCGCGAGGATTGGTCGCCCGTCGCGCACCCCCGTGACCCGGTCGACTCGCTGCACGCCCGCCGCGGCGACGTCTTTGGTCTTCAGCCGGATCAGTGGTCCACCGTGCCCCCTGGCCGAGGCTGTCGCCCTGCGTCCCGGTGGCGTAGTGGTGGTGAGGACCCGGTGCAGCACGCCGCCGATGACGACCCGCTCCAGCTGGAGCCGGGACGCCGTGCCCTGGATCCGGAACGGGATCTGGCCCGGGTGTCGACCGGCCAGCCAGGTTTCGTGGTGTGCCGCGCACTCGATCGCGAGCTCGGCTCCGGTGTTGCTTGCACCGACGACCAGGACCCCGCCGGGCTGCAGCTGGGACTGATTCTTGTACTCGCTGCTGTGCAGCGCGGTGATCGAGGTGGCCAGGTCGCTGGCGTAGGCCGGCACGGTCGGCGTCTGGCAGGTGCCGACGGCCAGCACCACGTTGTCCGCAGCCACGTTGGGCCCGCCGGCGACCTGGACGGCGAACCGGCCAGTATCGGCCCGAAGCCGCTCAACGCGAGACCCGGTGCGTACCGGCAGCGACATCCGGGCCGCGTACTGCTGGAGGTAGTCGGCCATCTCGTCCTTGGTCGGGAAGGTCCAGGGCCGGGCCGGGAAGCCCCACCCGGGCAGGCCGTCGCGGCGGGCCGGGGTGAAGAGCCGCAGCGAGTCCCAGCGCGACCGCCAGGCGTCGCCGACCCGGGCGGCCGCCTCCAGGATCACCACCGACCGTCTGGCCCGGGTCAGGTGGTAACCCACCGTCAGCCCGGCCTGTCCGGCGCCGATCACCACCGTGTCCAGGTGCTCCACCGGTCCGTCCATGTTGTTCATGCTCGCCTCCAGTTCCTGCGATTGGACCATCCCAGCGTCCCGCCGGCACCCGGCCGCGGCTAGGACTGATTCGGCACCGGTACCGAAGTGGGACTTCCCCCGGCCCCTGGGCTGGGCCAGACTGGATGGGTGCGCCGTTACGGCCAGTTCTGCCCGATCGCCAGGGCCTCGGAGATCCTGGCGGAGCGGTGGACGCCTATCGTGCTGCGTAACCTGCTGCAAGGTGCGCGCACCTTCAACCAGATCGCGGCCGGCGCGCCGGGCATCTCCCGGGCCCTGCTGGCCCGCCGGTTGCACGAACTGCAGCGTGCCGGGCTGATCGAGATGACGGCCAAGCCCGACGGACACGGCTCGATCTACACTCCCACCCCCTCGGGGCGGGCCCTGGGGCCGGTCCTTGACGCCCTCGGCGACTGGGCCGAGGACTGGGTCGACGTCCGCCCCGAGCACGCAACCAACGCCGACCCCGGTCGCGTCTTGGGGTCCTGGTGCCACAACTTTCTGGCGACCGACCGGTTGCCCGAGCGCCGGGTTGTCGTCCGGTTCGACTACACCCGCCGGGGACGTCCCGACCACAGCTGGCTGGTCCTGGACGGTCCCCACAGCGAGGCCTGTGCCTTCGATCCCGGGTTCGGCGACGACCTCACCGTGACCATCGATGAGCCGCTGGTGTTTGCCAAGTGACACCTCGGCCTGATCCCCTGGTCGACCGCGCTGCGCACGGGGGTGCGCGTCGTCGGCCCGGCTCCCCTGCGCCGGGCCCTGCCGACCTGGAGTGCCGCACCGGTGTTCTACAACCGACACCACACTGACCACGGTCGGGACACCCCAGCGCCCTCGCACGCTCAGGCCACCGGGTAGGCACCAGCAGCCCACCCCGGTATGGCAGCGAACCCAGGAGCGAGTCCGCCGAAGCACAGCCCACCGCCTTTCCGGCGGCAGGTTGTCGCCGTAGTGTGAAGGTATGCCGACCGAGCCGGCCCCGCTCGTCGAGGTCGCCCAGGCTGCCGTTGCTGCGGGCGACTGGATTACAGCGCGCACCGCCTTCGAGGCGCTGGTCTCGCGCGAGCCCGCTGCGGAGATGCTCGCCGGCCTGGGGGACGCGTTGTGGTGGCTCGGCGAGACCGACAAGGCGGTCCGCTACCAGCAGCAGGCGTACGCGGCGTTCCAGCACCGCGGTGACGCGGCAAGCAGCACCATGATCGCTGTCGGGCTGTACCTGACCTACCGGGTGAGCCTGGGCAACGTGGCAGCCGCCCGCGGCTGGCTGGCTCGCCCGGGCCGCTCGACTTGTCACCGAGTTCAGCCTCGTCCCCTTGGAGGGGTGGGTGGCGCTGCTGCGGGCGCACGACAGTGCCGACCCGGTCATGGCCGAGCAGCTGGCCACCGACGCGCGAGAGATCGCGGCCCGGTCCGGTGACAGCGACCTGGAACTGTGCGCGCTCAGCCAGCGGGGGGCGTCCCTGGTCCAGCAGGGCCGAAGCGAGGAGGGTACGCGGCTCCTGGATGAGGCGATGGCTGCCTCGCTCGCCGGTGAGTCGACGCGGCCGCACACCGTGGTCTACACCAGCTGCAACCTGATCAGTGCGTGCGCTCAAACCGCGGAGCTCGTGCGCATGCCCGTGCAGGGCTTGGGAGGTCGAGGGCTTCGAGCAGCGCTTCGGCAACCTCCACCTCTTCACCACCTGCCGGACCTACCTCCGGGCGGTCCTGTTCGCCTCCGGGGACTGGGCCGGCGCCGACCGCGAGCTGCAGGCTGCCTTGGGCATCGGGGCCTCTGCCGAGCCTGCCGTCTGCGCCGAGGCGGCCGCGCGGCTCGCCGAGCTGCGTCTTGCCCAGGGCAGGCTCGAGGAGGCCGAGCGCCTGTTGGAGGGCTTCGAAGACTTCGAGACCAGCAGCGTGGTCCTGGTGGCACTGGCTGCGGCACGGGGCGACCACGCCGGGGCGCGCAGGATCGCGTTCCGCCGCGCGAACGACCTGGACGGGGAGGACGCCGCGCGCCTCGGCTCCTACCGTCCCGGGCTCGCTGCATGCCTGGAGGAGGGTGCGCTGTGGGAGCTGCTCGCGCAGGTGTGCCAGGCCCAGGAGCGCGACAAGGCGTGTCAGCTGCTGGCGGAGCTGGCGTCGCGGACCGGCTGTGAGCAGCTGCAGGCACGGGCGTTGCGTGCCGTCGGCCGAGTCAGTGCTGACCTGGGGTCCCTCGAGCGCGCCCGGAGTCTGTTCAGTCGGCTCTGCCTGCCCCTGGAGGCAGCGCGCACGCGGCTGGCGGTCGCCGGGCTCTTGGCTGGCGATGACGCCGTGTCAGAAGCCCGCGCCGCCTTGGCGGCCTTCGAGACCCTGGGCGCTGCACGCGACGACGATCAGGCTGCGGCCCGGCTGCGCGAACTCGGGGTGACCGCGGCGCGCGGCGGTCCGATGGCTCTGGGCAAGCTGACTCAGCGTGAGCTGGAAGTCCTCGATCCGCTCGGCGAGGGTTTGTCCAACCGGGAGCTGGCCGAGCGGTTGTTCCTATCCCGTAGGACCGTCGAGCGCCACGTCCGCAACGTGTTGTTCAAGCTGGGCCTGCGCAATCGGGCGGACGCTGCGGCGTACGTCGTCCGTCACGGTGCGAAGAGTCGCTCCACGAGTTGAGGGTTCTTGCCGATGCCATGAGGGACAGGCACTGGGACGTTGGAAGTCGTCCCTGAATCCGATTCCAGGTAGGACATCATGAACAGCTCGACCGATACCACCACCACCCTCGGCGCTCAACTCCGCGGCGAGGCGGTCGGACCGTCAGATCCGCGGTACGACGCGGTTCGCGCCATCGACAACCGGAGTCAGCAGTCGCGGCCGGCGGTCGTCGCCTGCTGCGCCGGCGCCGAGGACGTCGCCGCGACCGTGCGGTTCGCGGTCGCGGAGGGGCTCCCGCTGGCCGTCCGCGCCGGCGGCCACAGCGCCCCGGGGTACAGCTCGGTCGAGGGCGGCGTGGTCATCGACCTGCGCGCGATCGACTACGTGAGAGTGGACACCGAGAACGAGACTGCCGCGATCGGGGGAGGCGCGCTGGCCGGACAGGTCGACCGAGCCACCCACCCCGCCGGGCTGGCCACCACCACTGCCACCGTGTCCACCGTCGGGATGGCCGGTTTCACCCTCAGCGGCGGCATCAGCTACCTGACCCGCAAGCACGGGCTGGGCGTGGACAATCTGCTCGGGGCTGACGTCGTCCTCGCCGACGGCACCGTGGTCCGCGCCGGCGTGGATGGAGACGAAGACCTCCTGTGGGGGCTGACCGGCGGTGGCGGGAACCTGGGCGTGGTCACCGAGCTGCGTATGCGACTGCACCCGGTCTCGATGGTGACCGGCGGACCGATGCTGTATCCGCTGGAACGCACCGAGCAGCTGGTCCGCCTCTACCGGGACTGGATTCCGCAGCAGCCCGATGACATCTACGCCTTCCTCGCCCTGCTCACCGTGCCCCGGAAGGGCCCTTCCCGCCGGAGCTGCGGGGACGCCCGGCATGCGCGCTGGTGTGGTGCAACACCGCACCCGAGGAACGCTCGGAGCAGGCCTTGGCAGCCTTCCGCGCCGAGCAACCGCTGGTCGACGCCGTCGGAAGGCTGCCCTACCCCGCACTTCAGTCGGCCTTCGACGCCGGCGCGGCCGTCGGCAAGTACGGGCACCTCACCGGGCTGCTGTTCCAGGACCTGCCAGACCCGGCTACCGAACAGTGGGAACGCTTCGGAAGGGCTCAACCCACGCCACTGTGCCGAAGCCACCTCTACCCACTCGACGGCGCAGCCGCCAGGGCTAACCGCGGGGACACCGTCTGGCCGTGGCGAGACGCCGCATTCGCGCAGATGTTCGCCGCCGTCGCCCCCGACAGCGGGGCCCATGACGCCCTTCAGGCCTGGTCGACCGGGTTCCACGACGCGCTGGCTCCATACGCGATGGCCGGGCGCTACGCGAACTTCATGATGGACGAAGGACCCGAGGCGGCCCGGGCCTGCTACGGCCGCAACTCCGACCGGCTCGCCACGCTCAAGGCCCGATACGACCCCGCCAACATCTTCCGGCGCAACCAGAACATCGCACCGGCCACCCGATAGCCAGCCGCGGCGCAGCAGGGTCGCACGCGAGCCTGTAATCGTCTCGACGACGGCTCCTGTCCTGCGCGACGGGACTGACGCGCAGCCGTCAGGTGGTGACGGGAGAAACCCAGCGATCACAGACTCCGGGTCACCTACACGGGTCCTCGTACTCACCACGTTCGACCTCGACGAGGAGGTGTACGACGCTCTGCGCGCCGGCGCCAGCGGCTTCCTGCTCAAGGACACACCCGAGGAGCGCCTCTGCACGGCGATCCGGGTCGTCGCCGACGGCGGCTCGCTCTTCGCACCCAGCGTGACCCGTCGCCTCATCGAGGAATTCACCCGACGCCCCATGCACGAACCACCCGGCCTCACCGAGCGGGAGGTCGAGGTGCTACGGCTGATGGCCCGAGGGCTTGCGCAACGCCGAGATCGCGGACGAACTCGTCGTGTCCGAGAACACCGTCAAGACCCACTGGAGCCAATCCTGCGCAAGCTCGGCGTGCGCGATCGGGTGCCACTGGGTGCGTCTTTTCAGCCGCGTGTTGGCGCGCCGGTCTTACCTGATCTGCCGAATGGCGGACGGTGCCCACTGGCTACCTATGAATCGGCGCGGATGAATGCTCAATCAGCCGATCATCCGACGATGGGTTGCGGTCATTTGGACGGACCCGAAAGGCGACGTGAGAGCGCCAGTCTTGGTGCGTTTTCTCCTTCGTAGAACGTCTCGTGTAGCGGACCGTGAGCGGGATCGTTCACCGAACCGGTCTTACGGGACACCCCCGGGGGTTGGCGGTCGCTCCGGACCGGTCCGGTCCGACCGTGGGTGTCCGGTGAGCGTTCGGCATGCGGGGCCACGAGAACACGGCGTCGTGTTGGGGGGTTGGCGGCTACGTTCCCTATGAGGTTGTCATGGGTTTGGGAGTTGTGCCAGGGCGCGGTCTAGCACTTGGGTCCGGGTGAGGGAACGGGCGAGTATTTGGATGTCGGTTGCTCTCTTCTCGCCGAGCTTCTTCGTCAGTTGATTGCTGAGACGTTGGTAGCGCTGCCGGTCAGCTCCTTGGACCGGTGGTGAGGATTCGGCTGCGTCGATGGCGCCGAGCAGCAGCAAGGCGTCTTGGGGTTGGTCGCGGATGGCGAGTAGCTCGGTGAGGATGCGCAGTGTCGTCCAGATCTGGGGCCAGACGCCGACTCGTCGTTCCTGCTCCAGTAGTGGACCGGCGATTGCCCATGCCTCCTGACTCTGTTCGAGTCGCACCAGGGCGGAGAGGAGAGCCACCCGGGACACGTTGCTGACGTGCGCGGCTCCCGCCCGGTCTGCTGCGTCGACTGCGCGACGTAGCACCGGCAATGCCAGCGACGCATCCTCGCGTAGGGCCGTCTCGCCAGATGCGTAGACCGCAAAGGCGTGTTGGGCGGCCGCGCCGGTCGCCTCGGTTGCCAGCTCGGCGAACTCGGATTCGCGTCGAGCGGTGGCGATGTCGTCGGTGAAGCAGGCCAGCAGTGCCAGGGAGGTGTGCCCGAGCGCGGTCATGCCCTTCGTCAAGCCTTCGAGGGAAGCGATCTGTTTCCACCATCTGGTTGCTTCGGTGTAGTCGCCTTCGTACGTTGCTGCGACGGCGAGGCCGAGCATCCCCAGGAACCGCGCCTCTGCACTGTCGGCCCGGTCGAGGGCCAGGGCTGCGAGCCGCCGGGCGCGTGATGCATCGCCTCGCATGGCGAGTGCGGTTCCGCCTGCTGCGACGGCGAGGTTCGCGGATTGTCCGGGCGCGTCGACGCTTCGTTCTGCGGCTGAGACGATGAGGTCGCTCAGCTCGATGTCCGGGGTCCAGTGGGCGCAGAGTTCGAGGGGGCCGGCGATCTGCTGGGCGAGCTCGAGGTGACCGGAGTCCAGACTCCAGCGCAGGCTTTGGGCCACAGCGGCCCGATGGGTGGCCAGCCTGCCGAGCGCTTCGGCGCAATCGGGTCCTAGGGTGTCGCGGGCGACTTGCGCGACGAACCGGCTGGTCGAGATGGCCAGGGCTTTCTGGGCGTGGTCCTCCATGTCGGCATCGCGTAGTTCCCGTCTGGCGAAGTCTCTGACGACGCTGAGCAGACGAAGTTGAACTCCGCCCCCAACGTCGGTGCTCGCGAGCAGCGAGGCCTCGATGAGTTCTGCGAGGTCCTCGTCGAGACCATTGACCGTGTCGCCGCCGCAAGCAGCCGCGGCGAGGTCGCGGACCGTGTCGGGATCGAAGGTAGGGGGAAGGATCGACACCAGGCAGAGCAGGGATTGCTGGGTTTCGGTGAGCAACCGGTAGGACCACGCAATCACGTCATCGAGACCGCTGTCGGTTGCCGACCCGAGCGATGGGTCCGTGTCAGGGTCGTCGAGCATGAGCCGGGCGAAGACGTCCACGCCGAGAACGGCCGCGCGCGCCGCCCCCAGCTCGAGCGCCAGGGGGAGTCCGTCCAGGTGTATGCAGATGTCGCGCACGGAAGTGAAGCTTCGTGCATCGAGGTTGAAGGTGGGGCGAGTCCTTCGGACCCGGTCGAGGAAGAGCCGCACGGAACCGGTCATCTCGGCTCGGCTCGCGCTCTGCTCTGGCGACGGCATCGACAGCGGGAGCAGCCGCACGATCCCCTCGCCCGGGAGGCCCAGGCGGTGTCGGCTCGTGATCACGACGTGGACACCTGTGCAGCGTCGGGCGAGGGACTCGGCGAGCCCCGATACCTGATCCAGCACGTGTTCACAGTTGTCGAGCACGATCAGGTGGTTGGAGATGCTGAGGTATTCGAGGATCGCTGTCCTGATTGTCGTGTCCCGGGCCTGGAGGTTGAGGGACTCCAGGACTGCCTTGTCGACTGCGTCGGGAGACTCGCTGGTCTGGATGTGAGCGAGTTCCACCACAGTGATCGGGATACCCATGGCGTGACCCAGCACGGGGAGGGCCTCAGCGACTAGCCGACTTTTTCCGACGCCTCCCGGTCCGATGACCGAGACAAGACGCGACGAGCGAACACGCTCGACCAGATCCTCCAGGTCCTTCTCGCGGTCGATGAACGCGCCCGACAGGTCGAGCCACTCCGGCACGGACACCCAATCGTGCAGAGGAGCAGGAACGGGTTGTCGCCGCAGGATATGCAGCTGCAGGTCGCGCAGCGAAGGGGATGGGTCGAGACCGAGTTCGTCGACGAGCAGCGACTGGAAGTCGCGGTAGTACTCCAGGGCCGACGCAGGTCGGCCCGCCTGGTGCAGGGCGGTCATCAGCAGCTCTACCGCGTGCTCACGTAATCGATGGGCCCGGACCAGTGGTTCGAGCAGGGCCGCGGCGCGCTCTGGCTGGTCGGTGTGCACCAGGATTTCGGCGAGCTGCTCGGTTGTGTCCAGGCGTAAGGAGTCGAGGCGCTGTGCCTCGAGTGTGGCGAACGGCAGGTCTGCGACTTCGGCGTAGGCCGCACCTTGCCAAAGGTGCAGCGCACGAGCCAGTAGGTCGCCGGCCATCGCGGGTGGCGCGTTGGCGGCATGGCGTCGCAGCGACTCGAACTGGTGCGAGTCGCAGGAGTTCTCGGGCACTACGAGCCGGTACCCGGCGGGTGTAGAGATGATCGCCTCGGCACCGAGGCGGGCACGTAACCGCGAGCAGAGCGTGTGCAGGGCGGCCCGGGGGTGTGCGGGTAGCGCCGTATCCCAGACGGCGTCGATGAGGGCGTCGGCTTCCACTGGGCGGTTGGCGTGGATCAGCAGAACTGTCAGGGCGACGACACTGCGTCGCCCTGGAAGCGGCAAGGCGGACCCATCGCGGCGGACCTGAACAGATCCCAGCACGCGGTATCGAAGTCCCGTGCCTTCCATCGTTTCCAGTATCGGCGAAAGAACGGCGAAAGTCCCGTGAAAGGTCTTCGGGGCAAGGTGATGGCAATCCCACAGGAAGGAAGTGCGATGACTGCCCAACTCGACATGAATGAAGTCGGCGCGTTCGCCGAACAGGTCGCCGGAACCATCATCGGCGGCGCGACCACGGCGATGATGGTGCTCGGCGACCAGCTCGGTCTCTACGCGGCCCTGGCCCGGTCCGGTGCGGTGACCTCGGCCGCTCTTTCCGAGGCGACCGGGACCTCGGAACGCTACGTCCGCGAATGGCTCGCCCAACAGGCCGCCGTCGGAGTCGTCGAGTACGACGCCGCAGCCGCCACCTTCTTGTTGTCACCGGTTCACGCGGCCGTCTTGGCCACCGACGATTCTCCGGCCTCGATGATCGGGGCCGCTGGCCTGGTGACCGGCATGCACCGGGTGGTCGATCGACTCGCCGCGCTCTTTCGCAGCGGGCAGGGACTGCCGTGGGGCGATCAGGACCCGGTGATCTTCGAGTCCACGGAGCGGTTCTTCCGGGTCGGCTACCGCAACAGCCTCATCTCTGAATGGGTCCCGGCAGTCGAGGGACTGGCCCAACAACTGGAAGGCGGAGCCAGCGTCGCTGACGTGGGTTGCGGTCACGGAGCGGCACTGATCCTGATGGCTCAGGCATATCCGAACTCACGGTTCGTCGGCTTCGATGCCCACGCCCCTTCTGTCCACGTAGCACGTCAGCGGGCGATGGAGGCGGGGGTCTCGGACCGGGTCACCTTCGAGGTGGAGCACTGCCACGGCTACCCCGCCGACGGATACGACCTGATCACCTTCTTCGACAGCCTGCACGACCTCGGCGATCCCGTCGGAGCAGCCCAGCACGCATGGAACGCGCTGGGCAAGGCGGGCAGGCTGATGCTCGTCGAACCGCTGGCCGCCGACGACCTCGCGACCACCATCGCGACCATCCCGACGGCAGCCCTGAACTACGCAGCATCGACCTTCCTGTGCACCCCGAACTCGCTGTCCCAGCCGGTCGGACTCGCCCTCGGTGCCCAGGCCGGCGAGTCCCGGCTGCGCGATGTTCTCCACGAAGCGGGCTTCGCGCACATCAGGAAGGTCGCTCAAACACCCTTCAACATGGTCCTGGAGGCCGCACCGCGGACATCACCATGACCGGAAACCCCAGGTGGGAACGCTGTGCCCCACAAAACGACAGGAGAAGCGATGGAACCCAAAGTGTGCACCTCCCCACACGGTCCGGCCCAGCCGCACAAGGTGAGCGCCGGTGGCGGTGAGCGCCTGCGATGGGCGGGCATGGAATTCGTTATCCGAGCATCGGCGGAGTCCACAGCAGGCGCCTTCTCGCTCGTCGAGGAGATCAACGCCGTAGATGCACCACCTCATATCCATCACGGCCACGACGAGCTGTGGTACGTCCTCGAGGGCGAACACATATTCACGGTCGGAGGAACCGAGTACCAGGCCGGCCCGGGAGACCTGCTCTTCGGCCCCCGTGGAGTCCCGCACGCACAACGACGCGTGGTCCCACGCGTCGGGCGAGTACTCGAGCTGTTCTCGCCCGCCGGATTCGAAGGATTCTTCAGAGACCTCACCGAGGCAGGCCGGCTCGGCAACGACGGTCCGGAAGGTCTGAACCGGATCGCCGCCACGTACGACGTGACCTGGGAGCCACACCCATCGGCAAGCCTGTAGCCACCCTCGAGCTCGTACTACATGGGCTCATCAGCAGCAGGGGTGACGCTCGCAGCCAGCGCGTCCACCAAAATGATCCTCGGTTCCCGAAACGGGCTGGAGGACGCATCTCCTGGATCGGGAGAACCTGAACGCAGCGTCCAGCGCGCATCCGGGTGCCGCCCCCTCACCAACGGCCATAGTCAACCCGGGGCCACGCCCACCCCGCAGGATGACCCCTGTACAGCCATTGCCATCGTCCGACGTCGATGACCTCGGTAAAGAGGACCGAACAGGCCGAGGCGGCGACCGTCGCGGCTCCTCGAGTGCGGGCGTCCCGGCATAATCATGCATGAGCGTGCCCGCTCCCCATCTTCGGCTTTTGCCATGGGTGAAGGTTCGACGGGCCCAGGAGGCGGTCGTCGGGGCGGCGCTCACCGGAGATGGGCGGTGTCGGGCTCGCTGGTTGGTGCGCCGTCAAGTAAAGCCACCGTCCTGGCTGGCTGACATCTGCATCGCCCGTGTCGGCGCCGCGTGCGGGCCACTGTGGCACCCCGTTGACCTGTCTTGGGGCCGGTACCTCAGTGTGTTCTTCGGTGGGCTTCGTTGCGCGGGCGCCGCTGGGTGACCGGACGTGAGGCTGGGGGCTCAGGTTCCGGGGTCCAGGTGATGTCCCCGCGCGTGGTGAGGGCGCGGCCGTCGAGGGCGAGGCTGTGCTGGATCTGTCGGCGCACGAGGGGGTCGACATTGGCGGGCTCATGCGCCAGCCCGTGCAGGGCTTGGGAGGTGGCGCAGATGGTCGGGACGAGCCGGGCGAGGGCGTCCGGGTGGCTGATGCCGTAGTTAGCTTCGAGTAGCGTTTCGGCGTCCTCGGGCAGCCGCGGTGCTGGCGTGTCGGCCAGGTCCAGGGCCACGGTCCTGGCGATGGCCGCGTCGTGCCCCCAGCGCACACTGTCCGGCAGGGAGCGGTCCGTGCTGGGCACGGCGGGGCACTCTGGGGCGGTGGCGCACCCTGGTGTCCTTCAAGGGGGCTGCCAGGTCAGCGGCTCGTCCTGTTGCCCGGTGGCCTCGGCGACCCGGGCGGCGACGGTGGTCAGGAACCGCGTCAGCACGGGGTCGGTGAGCGGGTCGAGATGGGCGCTGTCACCGTCGTGGTGGTAGAGGTCCGGGTTGAGCAGGGTTCCCTCGGTGGGGGCGGCCAGGCGCAGGTCTCCTGCGGTGTAGACCTGCCAGAACAGCTCGACGAGCAGGTGGGTGCTGACCCAGCCGTGTACGGGCCCGAGGAGATCGCGGGTGTGGTTGACGGCGGCCACGAGCAGGGCTTGGTCGGCGGCGGCCCAGCGGCGGGCCTGGTAGTTGATCGGTGGGGGAGTCGCCTCCAGGGTGGTCGCGAGGTCATCGAGCCGGGCCAGCACGCCCGGCCAGGCATCGACGTGTCTGAGGTGGCGGATCAGGTTGGGTGGGTCGAGGGCGAAGGAGGCGGGCAGGCCCAGGTCGATGGCGATCAGCCGCCACGGCCGGGTGCTGCCGACCTTGGCCAGCAGCATGCTCGCGGCGGCCTGGTCGCGGTAGTCCTCGGCGATCCATGGGCCCAGGGCGCCGGGCCAGAGCAACTGCGGGATCCAGGCCAACAGGGTCGGTCCCGGCGCGGAAGTCACCTCGCCCGCCCTGGGTGGGCGCGGGTAGCGCGGGCGGCCGCTGCCGGTGCGGAACACCAGCTGGCTGCCCGCCGGAAGCCGCTCGGCGAGGGAGGTGAGACGGATCGCGGCGAGGAGCCGGTTGCGGCGGCGCCGGTTCAGCACGTGGTCCGGGCCGAGCGGGGTGACGGGCCCGGCCGGGTGCAGCAGCCGGTACCGGTCGGCGATGCCGGCGGCGCACTCCGCGTCGGGCTGGGTGAGCACCTCCCGGGCGGCGCGGACCGCGGTCAGCAAAGGCTCGGGGGAGCGGTCGGAGCGGGTCAGGTGATCGGTGCCGTCAAGGTGCTCGACGGCGAGCTCGAGCACGGCATCGAACAGGTCACGGTGGGAGGTGTCGAACCCGCAGACCCGGCTCGTGCCTGCCGGGTCGCAGCCGGCTCGGGTAGCCAGCTCGAGTACCCAGTCCTGCAGCCGGCTCGTCTCATTGTCGACGGGCTGGGCGGGCGCGTCGCGCAGGTCCTGCCCGCACACCTGGTACCGGGTGCGTGGGGTGTGCGGGCCGGGCGCGCGCTCGGAGCACATCCACGGCGGCGTGTCGTGGCTCATCCACGCCGAGCTGGTGAACCGGCCCCGCCGACACCTCGGGCAGCGAGACACCAGCAGCACGCCGTGCCGGGTGCACACCACGTGCAGCGGCGCCGCCCAGGCGCGCTGCCACGCGCCGCGAGGCTCGGCCAGGCAGGACGGGCAGAACCGGGCGCGGGCCGGCGCGCCCGGGCCGCGGCCGTGGTAGCAACCCAGGTACCGGGCCACCTGCGCTGCCAGCGCCCACGCCGCGTCGTTGCCCGACGCCGGGGGAGCCGGGGTGAGCCCGGCCGCCGCGGCGATCAGGTCGGCATGCCGGGCCAGGCGCGCCTCCGCTACGGCGGCGGGCGAGGCCGTGATGCCCACGCCGAGCTCGACCAGCAGCCCGGAGACCGGCACCCGGTACCGGTAGGCCCACCGGGCCAGCCAGGACGCCGGCTGCTCCCCGGGTATCGGGGCCACCACCAAGGGGAGGCGGCCGATGTCGTAGCCGCCGGTGATGTCGCGCAACCGTCCCGGGCGGCCCGGCCCACCCAGGCCGGGGGCAGCCGCCGGGTCAGGCGCTGTGGCTGAGCTGCTCGGCGGCATTATCGACCGGCACGCACGAGAGCAGACGCGCGTCGAGGCTCTCGGCGCCGCCAGTAATGGCGCGGGCGCAGGCCCGGTCCAGCAGGGTCGTCAGCGACCCGATCCGGCCCTGGGTGCGCTCGTGCAGCAGCCGGGCATGATCGGTCAGCATCCCGGGCCGGGCCCGGGCCAGCTTGTAGTGCGGCTCCAGCGTGGCCAGCAGGGTGGCCCAGGCGCGGGCGCCAGCGTCGGTGGCGGTGGTGAACGGGACCACCGGGCAGCGGGTGGCCCGGCGGCTGGTCTGAGCCAGCACGACCTGCTCGCCGATCAGGCCCTCGTCGAAGAACCATTTCTCACGCAACCCGACCCCCACGTAGATGAACGTCACGGGCAGCTCGTTGGCCAGGCCCTTGAGGTGGTTGGACACCTCGGTGCCGTGCCGCCCGGCGAAGTCGACGAAGTGCAGCTCGTCGATCACGACCAGCCGGGTATCGCAGCTAGCGACACAGTCGACCGCCAACGCGGTCAACTCCGCCCGGGACCCACGCCGGGCCGCGGGATGCCCGTAGAACTCCAACAGCCGCTGGTTCACGCCCTTGAGGGTGATTCCGTCGGTCAGCGTCACGAACGCGACCGGCAACCGCTGGTCTCCTGCCGCCGTAGCCGGCCCATACCGGCGGTAGATCCGCCGATGGAACTCCCGCGCGTACCGGGTCGCGATCGTCGTCTTGCCAAGCCCCGGCTCGGCGTCGATGACCACCGAGCCGCGCAGCTTGTCCGCGTCCCGCCGGTTCGAGGCCATCACATCATCGATGACCTGGTAGGCCGCCGTCAGCTGCGCCGTGCGCACCGTCGGCGGGTTCGCGTTCCACACGGCCCTGGCCTCCGCGTAGTCCTCCGACTCCTCCGGGCCCAGCCGCGCCATCTCCTCCACGGTCAGGGTCGCGAAGTCCGCCCGCGGTGCAGTGTTGACGAACGCATCCCAGCCGGCCTTACGGGAGAGCTGGAACAGCGCGGTGTCATTGACCTGCAGCCATCGGCTCCACGGGTTGCTCACTCGTCGAACACCTCCAACACGCCGTCCGGGTGCTCGGCGTAGTACCGCTCGAACACGTCCAAATCGTCGGGCACGATCTCACGCGGTACCCGCCTGCGGCGGGTGAAGAAATCCAGGACGCCGGGGACGGAGGCGGCTTCGTGGGCCTCGAGCTGCTCGTCCGCGCCTGCAGGTTCCTGCTGGGCCCGCTGGGCCGCGATCCGGATCGCGAGGTTGCGTTCACGCCGGGAGGTCACTTCCGGGCCCGCCCAACGGGACAGCAACTCGTCCATGGCCTGGGCGGGGTCGACGAACTGGTCCCGTTCGCGGCTCAGCTGCCGGGTGAAGTCGGCGGCGTCTTGGGAGAACGGGGCGGTCAACGACGCCGCGTGCTCCCAGACCAGCTGGTGCCAGACCCTGTCGTCCGGGTCCTGGAAGTAGGCGTAGCGGACGTCGTCGACATCCAGCAGGATCGGCCACGAGCCCGGGTGGGCCCCGCCGTACGGGGAACGGTGGTTGCGGTAGAGGTTCAGGCCAGCCCCGTCGTAGCGCTGGCTGTTCACCTCCACGCCGTAGTGGTGGATCTTGCGCCAGTGGACCGGCAGGAAGTCGTAGTACAGGTCCGCCCGGGAGGGCAGGCGCAGCCGGCCGCACTGGGCCACCCCCCGGGCGTGGACCTGGGCGGGCGTCATCAGCTCCCGGGGAGACTCCGGCTTGGGCAGGCCGCCGTGGGGGGTGTGGTGATAGACCTGCCCGACCCATTCGCGCAGGATCTGCTCAAGCTCGGAGACGTAGTAGAACGCCTGGTCCTGCACGTCCTTACCGCGCGAGGCGATGTCGGGACCCTTGTAGCCGGCCAACTTGTCCAACAGGGCCTGCCGGGCGGTCCGGAAGAACCGTTCCAGGGTGGGCTTGTCGGTCGGTTTGTACGTCAGCGCGGGTTGGATCGAGATACCCAACCGGCGGCAGACGCTGGCGGTGTGCTCCGAGAGATAGATCCGGCCGTGGTCGATCACGATGGTGTCCGGCGCGGTGCAGGTTTCCCCGACGTAGAGCGCCTCGGGGATCCCGGCGTACGGGCCCGCCGCGGCGGTAGGCACGTACCCCCAGCGTTGTGGGGTCATCGCCTGGAAGAGCACGCTCGCTACATCGGGTGACTTCGCCGCGACCGGGCGCAACGTCAATCCCTTAATGGTGCGGTCGTGCAGGTCCATCACGACCGTGAGCTCGGTGTTGACCCAGCGGCAGGTGACCGGCTCAAGAGCGAACACGTCGAGGCGGTTGGAGTCCAGCACGAAGAACTCGCCCGGACGGGCGGTCCGCAACCGGCCCAGGACGCCGGTAGGGCGGTCCGCCACCGAGCGTCGCTGCTTCGCGTCGCCGAAGCTGCGCCGCCCCTTCGCGAGCTCGTTGACGCGTAGGTAAGCGACGCTGGCTGTAGGAACGGTGCCTCCGGGGGCGGCCGCCAGGAACACCTTGTTCGCGCGGGCGATGACCGTCTTGCGCGTGGGTGTCGACTCCGTGATGCAGGCGGTGAGCACCTGACGGCAGGCCTCGTCCCAGCGCGGGTCCACCGCCCGCCGCGTTTCCTGCAAGAGGCGGGAATCCACCAAGCCAGCAGGCCCGCGAAGAGCGAACCGGCTCAGCCGGCGCTGGAGCGTCCGCAAGGAGAGCCCCAACGGCGCCGCGTGCGCCTCGATCCGCTCGTTCACGTTCGTTCCGTCGGGGACCGGCCCCAGCAACGGCTGCAGCTGCTCGACCCTGCGGTCGACCTCTTTGCGCTGTTTGGCCGTCAGCGCCGAGAGGGCGACGGTGGACAGCAGCTCCTCCTCAGCGTCGTCGCGGTCGTCATCGAGTGGCGTTGCCGCGCCCAGCAACGCCGAGGTCGACACCGACTGAACCGTGGCCCCGTGTCGTAGACGCACGCAGTCACCATCGAAGCGGTCGAGCTCCCACGTTTGTCCTTCGAACCAGAACCGGGTCCCCGGATTCAAGGTCAAGACGTACTTGGACACGGCCCCTCCTCAGCTCGGATCGCAGTGATGACCGACCGGCTCGACAACGGCCGGTCCAGCTCGGTTACCCACACCTGGCGCCACAACAGCGCCAGTGCGCAAGCCCGCACATCGAGCGGGTCCACCCCGGTCACCGTGGCCTCGATGTCGGCCAGGGTCGCCCCCACCACGCCCGCGGCCGCCACGGCGGCGACCTCGTCCGGTTGCAGGAACATCGACCGGCGGCCCATCGCGAGGAACCGCAGGTTGCTCATCCTGACCGGGTCCTCACCGTGGAACACCTCGTAGCGCCACCCCCGGGCCCGGCACACCCGGCCGGTCCAGCCCAGTACGACGGCCACCTCCGGCTTGTCACACATTCGCGCCGGCTTCACGTCGACCACCAGGAGTGATCCGTCACGCAAGGTGAGTAGGTAGTCCGGCGCGTGGCGGCGCCGCGCCCCACCGCACGCCTCGTCCGGGCCGCTGATCCAAAACGGTTGGCTCACGATTCCGGCCACCGCCGGGTCGAAGTCCGCCAGCAGGACCCGGTCGCGTTCCAGCAGGCTCTCGTACCCCACGAAGGAGCCCGTCGTCGCCGTCCACAACCAGCCCGGGTAGTTGCCCTGATGAGGATGCCAAGCAAACTCCCGCACCGGCCACCCCTGGGCCAAGGCAGTGACGTTCGCCTCGGCGACGGTGGTCACTACCTCGTCGTCTTCAGCCCTGCAGTACCGCAGCTCCGTCAACCGGAGCATGTCCGGCTCCACCCCGTCAGCATCCACCCCGATGACAAGAAGACAGGAACGTGACACGCAGGTGACAAGAATTCAGGAATCCGACACGTTATTCAGGAACCTACAGCTGTGTTGACGGAAGTTCTCGGAAGGTGGGAACAAACCAATGCCAACCCAGAGTTGAGCCAAGTGAACGCAAGATTTGGGAGTGTGGCTTTGACAAGTGTGAAGTCACGAGGCAGATTGAGCGGGAAGCCAGATCTTCACCACAGAACCCGGCCGATAACCGACCCGGGCGGCCTCCACGGAGGCGGCCCAGCGGCATCCGGCCACCATCAATCACAAGGAGTCACCCATGGCACGTGCGGTCGGAATCGACCTCGGAACCACCAACTCGGCTGTCTCCGTCCTCGAGGGCGGCGAGCCGACGATCATCTCGAACGCCGAGGGCGGGCGTACCACCCCGTCGGTCGTGGCGTTCACCAAGAGCGGTGAGGTGCTGGTCGGCGAGGTCGCCAAGCGCCAGGCCGTCACCAACGTCGACCGCACCATCCGCTCGGTCAAGCGCCACATGGGCACGAGCTGGAAGTCGCCCGAGATCGACGGCAAGACCTACACGGCCCAGGAGATCAGCGCGCGCATCCTGCAGAAGTTGAAGCGTGACGCCGAGAGCTACCTCGGGGAGACCGTGACGGATGCCGTCATCACCGTTCCCGCGTACTTCGACGACGCCGAGCGCCAGGCCACCAAGGAGGCCGGTGAGATCGCGGGCCTCAACGTCCTGCGCATCGTCAACGAGCCCACCGCGGCCGCGCTCGCCTACGGCCTCGACAAGGGCAAGGAGGACGAGCTCATCCTCGTCTTCG
>JAKDLG010000120.1 GCA_030452985.1 Humibacillus sp. | reverse complement strand
GCGTCACGGCCAGTGCTCCCGGAGTCGGCAGCCTCTCCGGACTCTCCGGCGTCTCCCGCGTCGGCAGCGCTGGCGGCACCCGCATCGCTCGTGTCCCTGCTCCGTCGTGACCGGCCACCTCGGCTCGAGCGGCTGCGTCGACCCGGTCGCTCGGTGCTATCGGCAGTTTCGGTGCTGTCGGTGGTCTCGGTGGCCGCTACGGTTTCGTCGGCGCCCTCTGCAGTGGGGGCGTCCTCGGGGGACCCGCTCATCCTGGTCGGCAAGGCGGATGGGACGTCCTGCTCGGTCGGCTGCTCCGCAGTGACGACAACGGCGGTCTCGTGGGTACCGGGGGCACCGGCCGGGGCGGCCGCGCGGCGGCGGCGCCCGGGAGCTCTGGCTGCCGGCTGGCCGGCGTCGGGCGCCTGGAACAGCACGCTCAGCGTGGCCGGGCCGGCCGGTTGCTCCTCGGCGTCCGTGTCGGTCTCGTCGTCAGCGGCATCCGGATCCGTGGGCTCCGTGGGCTCCGCGTCACGCGAGCTCGTCGAGGGAGCGGCTCCGCCCGGGGCCAGCGGGTCGACAGGGGACTCGTCGGACGGCTCCGGCACCATCGTTGCGCCAGCGCCAGCGGTGTGGGCGGTGTCGTCAGCCCCAGCAGAGGATGATTGGGACACGAGATCGCGCACCGCCTCGCTCGCATCGGAGCTGACGACGGGCGCGGCCTGCTTGCGGGTCGCACGCTTACGCACCGCCTTCTTCACGGGAGCCGCCTCGGCCACGTTCTCAGCGTTCTCAGCGTTCTCAGCGTTCTCAGCGGCGTCACTCGGGAGCACGTCCTGCACGACGCTCTCGGCCGCCTTCTTCGTCGTGCTCTTGGTGGCGCGCGGTGGCCTGGCGGTGGCCTTCGCGGCGGCCTTCTTGGCGGTCCTCGGAGCGGCGCCGTCGGTCGCGGCGGCCTTGGTGGCGGCGGTCTTCTTCGTCGTGCTCTTGGTGGCGCGCGAAGCCCGCTTGCGAGGCGGTGTCGCGGCGGCAACCGGCTCACCGCCGCCGGCTGTCGCGCCCGGCGCTGCAGGGTCGGTGACGGGCTCAGGAGGGTGGACGCTGCTGCTGTCGTCGGCGTTGGTGTTGGTGTTGGTGTCTTCGGGTGCCATCGGGGCGCCTCTCGTCCGGTGCGGTGTGACCCACACGCGGCCGAGGCCGTCAACACCGCATCAGCACGGTTGTCAGTCGGCCCGCCGTTCGCGACGGGTCGGAAGTCGTATCACTACATCTGAGAACGGTTCGCGCTGGGCGCGGCCCCGTAGTCAGGTGCCGGCGGCACTCTTGTCGGCAGCCAGTGGATCAGCCACCGCCGCGGTTGCGATGTCGAGCGGCCCTTGCGCCAGCCGCGTCACCAGAGGTGGGCGCGGTAGCTGCAAGTCGGCGATCTCACGCAGCGCGGTCAGAATGTCGTCGGGGCGAACAGCGGGTGTGGTGTGCCGAACGACCATTCGAAGTATCGCACAGTCGGGCCCCGACAGCGCGTCAGGCTCGACCGCCGCGCCGACGACGGCCTGGCGCACGTCAAAGGTGCGCGGACCTGACTTCGTCATGCGCGTCACCTCCGCGTGCTCGCGCGCCAGCAGCAGCCCCACGGCATCCTGCAACACCCTCGGGGGCAGGCCACCGAACACGAGCACCCATTGGCTCGCCTCGAGACGGTCGGCGAGGGCGCCGGGTTGCGCCTCGACGACCTCGAGGATGTCGAGGCCGTCAGGCAGTGCCTCGTCGAGAGCGACGCGCACCGACTCCGGGTCGACCCGCTCGGTCACGGAGATCTCGAAGTACTCAGCCTCGCTGGCGGTGCCCGTCGAGGCCGCATTGGCGTAGCTGATCTTGGGGTGGGGGTGAAACCCCGCCGAGAAGGCCATCGGCACGTCGGCGCGACGCAGGGCCCGTTCCAGGGCCCGCTGGAAGTCGCGGCTCGAACTGAACCGGAGCCGGCCCCGCTTCGTGTAGCGAACCCGCAGCTTCTGCACAGCAGGGTCGGGGGCAGGCCCCTCGGGAACGCGCTGACGGGCCGGTGCTGCCATGTCGGCAGGTTACCCGTCCTTTTTGTAGGGTCATCGCGTGGACGAGCTGATGCCCTGGGCTGCTTTCGTCGGTGCCTGGCTGTTGTTCGCCGGCCCGATCTACCAGGCGTCGATCGAGCTGGGCGAAGAACAGATCGAGCGTTCGGCGATCGAGTCGACCGCCCGAACGGTGCCGCAGCCGAGGGGCTCCTCGGCGTGGTGGTGGCTCTTGCCACCGATCGGTTACCTGCTCGACCGCCGACATTCGACGCGGTACCGCAAGCTCGTCTTCGATGCCCTCAGCAGCGAGCACCAACGGCAGTTCGTGCACTACACCGAGAAGGCGAGCGGCTGGGCCTACGTCGCCGGAGGCGCGCTGCTGCTGGCCGCGGCCGAGACCTGGAGCCTCTGTGACGAGCAGGGCTGGTCGAGCTGGCTGTTCTGGGTGCTCGCCGCAGGAATGGCGGCGCTGTGCGGCCTGCTGACGGTGCTGCGGTCGCGGCGGGCGCGGGCCATGTTGGGCACCGAAACCCAGCCTGCGGCCGAGCGAGGTCAGAGGGGCCGTCAGCGACCTCACGACCCGGGCGACTCGGCGGATCGCTGAGCGCGACGCTGCTCCGCTTCGGCCGCGTCGAGCCGCGTCGCCTCGGCCAGAGTGGGCGCGGTACCCCCGAGGCTCGCGGGAAGGTACCGCAGATCGGCTCCGGTCATCGGCTCGTAGGCCTCCCGGGCCAGGTCGAGCAGCCCGGCCATGACCGCCTTGTACTCGGCCGTGACCTGCTCGGGATGAGCATCGGCCGCCACCGGTATCGGCTCCCCGATGGTCAGCACGATCGGCACGTTCGTGCGCCCGAGGCGGCGGGGCAGCCCCTTGCTCCACACCCGCTGTGAGCCCCAGATGACGACAGGCACGATCGGCACCCCCGCCTCGGCCGCGAGGCGGGCCGCGCCGGTCTTGAACTCCTTGAGCTCGAAGCTGCGCGAGATGGTCGCTTCCGGGAAGACCCCCACGACCTCGCCGCCGCGCAACGCGCCCAGGGCGGCCGAGTAGGAGTCGGCCCCGGCCGACCGGTCGACGGGAATGTGCTTCATGCCGCGCATCAGCGGCCCTCCGACGGGGTGGGAGAAGACGCCGTCCTTGGCCATGAAGCGCACGAGGCGACCCGACTTCTGAGCCGCCAGGCCCGCGTAGGCGAAGTCGAAGTAACCGGTGTGGTTGACGACCATCACCGCCCCCCCGGTGCGTGGCACGTTCTCGTCACCGATGAGGGTGAACCGCAGGCCCTGCGCCGCGAAGAGGCCCTTGGCGACGCCGATGACTGACGAGTAGACGGGTTCCATGGGGCCAGCCTGCCGTGAACCAGTAAGGTTCGGCACTCCGACGCAGGAGCGAAGTCTGAGCAATCTCGGGGGAACCACGTGACACCTGCCACTCTCACCTGCGCGGCGAGCCTCTCGGATGCCGCACATCCGGCTTTCGTGGACCGCACCGAGCTCGCGGGCAGTGTGCTGCTCGGCCTCGTGCCCGTCCTGCTGGCCGCCATCGTGGTCGGCGTCGCGCGGTGGCGCTCGCGTGACGAGATGTTCGTCGATGTGACCCCGGGACTGATCCCGACCGAGCCAGGTTCGGCGAGACGGCGGCGCCTCCGGTCAGGCGAGTGGAACGGCACCGTCGCCGTGGCCTTCACTCCCCCGCGCGGTGTCACTCCGGGCCTGGCGGGCACGGTGGTCGACGGGGTTGCCGACCCGCATGACGTGAGCGCGACCATCGTCGACCTCGCGGTTCGTGGCTGGTTCACCATCGCAGAGCTGTCGGCCGACACCCCCTCCGGACCGTCAGGCCCGGATCCGAGGGCCGAGCCGGTGGGCAGAGGGCCCCGAAAGCTGGGGCGTGGCGACCGCGACTGGATGCTGCACCGCGCCCATACCGACCCCGACGAGACGCTCACCGGGTTCGAGCGCACCCTGGTCAGCGATCTGTTCGCGAGTGGAGCGCAGGTGCGCCTGTCCGACCTGGCTGGCACGTTCGGGATGTCGATGCGCCAGGCCCAGATCGGCCTCTACCGCGAGGTCGTCGACCGCGGCTGGTACCGCCGCCACCCGCGAGCCAAGAACACCCGGGCCCGGCTCTGGGGCCTCGCGATCATGGCGCCCCTCACGGCGCTGGCCCTGGCCATCGTGCTCCGCGCCGGCCTCGTCGACCAGGACTGGTCGTTGGTGCCTCTGCTGGTCGGGGCCGCGCTCACCGTGTTCGTGCTGGCGCGGTGGGGCCGCTCCCGCACTCCCCGCACGGCTGAGGGTACCGCCGTTCGCATTGAGACCCTGGGCTTCCGGCAGTACCTCGAGACGGCAGAGGCCGACCAGATCCGGTTCGAGGAGGCGGGGGCCGTCTTCAGCCGCTACCTGCCCTACGCCATGGCCTTCGGGATCGCCGAGGCCTGGGCGAGGCTGTTCGGTGAGGTGGCGACCCGAGCACAGCTGGCGGGCTGGACCGACCCCTTCTGGGACCTCGGCTGGTTCGACGCCATCGACCTGGCCGGTCACTCCCTCGACCTCGTCGGCAACGTGGCCTCGGTGGTCGACGTCGCCGACCTCAGCGACCTCGCGGGGGGTCTGGGCGAGCTGACCACCGGGCTCGGCGACAGCCTGGGCGAGGCCGTCGAAGGGGTCGCCGGCACGGTCGGTGGCCTCGGTGACTTCACCGAGGCCGCCTCCGGCCTGTTCGATCTCGGGGGTCTGCTCGACGGCTGCGACGGGTGCGACGGCTGCGACTTCTGACCAGACACCAACCCCGCCATGGTCCGATCCTCGCGGCCCCTTGGGTCCGGCGCGGACGGTAACTCGGTCGAGGGCACCCTCGCGCTCATGGAAGGATCGAACCCATGACAGACGCACCCGCCGCCACGACCTCACGGATCCCCGAGCGGCCTACGCTCGACGGCCTGGAGCACAAGTGGATGCGGGTATGGGCCGAGCAGGGCACCTACCGCTTCGATCGGGCGCGGGCCCTCGCGCTCCCGCGTGAGCAGGTGTTCGCCATCGACACGCCGCCGCCGACGGCATCCGGCAGCCTGCACGTCGGGCACGTCTTCAGCTACACCCACACCGACTGCATGGCCCGCTACAAGCGGATGCAGGGGCTCGAGGTCTTCTATCCGATCGGCTGGGACGACAACGGTCTGCCCACCGAGCGCCGGGTCCAGAACTACTACGGGGTGCGCGGTGACGCCAGCCTCCCGTACGTCGACGGTTTCCAGCCGCCGTTCACCGAGGGCGTCGACGCGAACGGCAAGGCGGTCAAGGCCTTCGACCAGGTGCCCATCAGCCGCAAGAACTTCATCGAGCTGTGCGACGAGCTCACGGCCGCCGACGAGGTGACCTTCGAGTCGCTCTTCCGCCGCCTCGGCTTCTCTCTCGACTGGGACATCTCCTACCGCACCATCGACGAGCGCTCCCGCGCGGTGGCGCAGCAGGCCTTCCTGCGCAACCTCGCCCGCGACGAGGCCTACCAGAGCGAGGCCCCGGGCTTGTGGGACGTCACCTTCCAGACGGCCGTCGCCCAGGCCGAGCTCGAGGCGCGCGACTACCCCGGCGCCTACCACCGGGTCGCCTTCCACCGCACCGACAGCACCGACAGCACCGACAGCACGCCGCTGTTCATCGAGACGACCCGGCCCGAGCTGATCCCGTCGGTCGTGGCTCTCATCGCCCACCCTGACGACGAGCGCTACCAGCCGCTCTTCGGCAGCACGGTCACCTCGCCCCTCTTCGGCATCGAGGTGCCCGTCGTCGCCCACCGCCTCGCCGAGATCGACAAGGGCGCCGGCATCGCCATGTGCTGCACCTTCGGCGACCTCACCGACGTCATCTGGTGGCGCGAGCTGCAGCTGCCGATCCGCTCGGTCATCACCAGGAACGGCCGCCTGCAGGCCGAGACACCCGAGTGGCTCGTCGGCGGGCCGGGCGAGAGCCTGTATGCCGCTGAGCTCGCCACGAAGACCACCTTCAGTGCGCGCGAGGCCGTGGTGCGTGCCCTGCGCGAGTCGGGTGACCTTGATGGCGAACCGGTCAAGACACAACGCAAGGCCAACTTCTACGAGAAGGGCGACAAGCCCCTCGAGATCGTCACGTCGCGACAGTGGTACCTCCGCAACGGAGGGCGCGACGCCGACCTGCGCGCCGAGCTGGTCGCCCGCGGCAGCAAGGTCGACTTCCACCCATCGTTCATGCGCTCGCGCTACACCAACTGGGTCGACGGCCTCAACGGCGACTGGCTCGTCTCACGACAGCGCTTCTTCGGCGTTCCCTTCCCCGTGTGGTACCCGCTCGACCGCGACGGCGAGATCGACCACGACCACCCGATCACCGCCCCCGAGTCGGCCCTGCCGGTCGACCCGCAGACCGACGTGCCGCAGGGCTACACGGCCGAACAGCGCGGCGTTCCAGGCGGGTTCGCCGCCGACCCCGACGTCATGGACACCTGGGCCACGTCGTCGCTCTCGCCGCAGATCGCGACCGGCTGGCCGGTGGCTGGTGGCGGCCTGCGCTCTGACCCCGAGCTGTTCGACGCCATCTTCCCGATGGACCTCCGGCCCCAGGCCCACGACATCATCCGCACCTGGCTCTTCGCGACGATGGTACGGGCCCACCTCGAGCACGGGACGGTCCCGTGGCACAACGCGGCGATCAGCGGCTGGATCCTCGACCCCGACCGCAAGAAGATGAGCAAGAGCAAGGGCAACGCCGAGACGCCCGAGGACGTCGTCGTGGCCAACGGCGCCGATGCCGTGCGGTACTGGGCGGCATCCGGCCGACTCGGCACCGACGCGGCCTACGACACCGGCCAGATGAAGGTGGGGCGGCGCCTCGCGATCAAGGTGTTGAACGCAAGCAAGTTCGCGCTCGGTTTCGGCGAGGTCGACGCGTCGGAGCGGACGGACCTTGCCGCTGCCGTGACGAACCCACTCGATCTCGCGATGCTGGCGGCTCTCGGAGATGTCGTCGACAAGGCCACGGCAGGCTTCGAGTCGTGGGACTACACACGTTCGCTCGAGGCCACCGAGACCTTCTTCTGGACCTTCTGCGACGACTACCTCGAGCTGGTGAAGAACCGCGCCTACGGGGGCCAGGGTGAGGGCCCGGCGGCGAGTGCGCGGGCCGCGCTGCGCATCGCTCTCGAGACGGTGCTACGCCTGCTGGCACCGTTCCTGCCCTACGTGACCGAAGAGGTCTGGTCGTGGTTCGGCGAGCGCGGCTCGGTGCACCGGCAGCCGTGGCCGCTGCGCGCCGAGCTGCCCTCGGGCGGTGACCGCGCGGTGCTCGACGCGGCCGGAGCGGCACTCGCGGGTGTGCGTAAGGTGAAGTCGGAGGCCAAGGTCGGCATGCGGGCGGAGGTTCGCATCATGACGCTCGCCGGTCCGACATCCGTGCTCGACCACGTGCGGGCCACTGAAGGCGACCTGCGCGCGAGCGGACACATCACCGAGCTGACCTACGTCGACGGTCCCAGCGTCGAGGTTCGTGACGCCGAGCTCGTGCCGGTGCCGAAGAAGCCGACCGACGGGTCGTGAGCACGGGTCACGGAGACATCAGCCGGTAGACCGTGACCGCACCGGAGCGGAAGGTCGGCGACGCCATGACGGCGAGGTCGGCCGAGACCGTCCCGGCGCGCCGGTCGGCGAAAAGCCACCGTACCCCGAGGGCGTGAAGCCGTCGGAGCTTCGCGGGGGTCGGGTCGGTGAAGGCACCGTCGTTGAGGGCCAGCAGCGCGGGGTCGTCGAACGGTTGACGGAAGTAGCGCAGGCCACCACGACCGTTGGCGGCCTGCGCCGCGTCGGTGTAGCCCCAACCCTCGACGAGCACCCGCCGACCGGTGAGCCCACTCACCCAGAACGCGCGGGCATCACAGTTCACGAGGGTGAAGGTGGGCAGGCAGTGCACGTTCGTGGCGACGATGTCGTACTGCCCGGCGTGCCGGCCCAGCCAGCGGGCCGCGTCGACCTCCTGGGCCGTCACCAGGGCCTTGGTGTCGGGGCCCGCGGCAGTGGCCAGGCCGACGACGCTCTGGGTGACCACGGCGGTCAGACACAGCACGGTCACGACCGCACCGAAGGCGATGCGGGCCGGTCGGGTGGCGAGCGAGCGCCCTGACAGGGCCACGAGCAGGGCGGCCCCGCCGAGGGCAGCCACGCCCGCTCCCAGTGCGACAGCCGGCGGAACTGCGAACAACGAGAGCACCTCCGCCGCCGTCGGGATCAGGGCCGCGGCCAGCGCGGCTGAAGCGAACCCGACCGCGACCAGTGCCCGGGCCGACGGGTTCATCCTCCGGCGTGCTGCGACCAGGCCTACGGCCGCCAGCCCCACGACGGCCGGAACCAGAAGAGAGTGCTCGAGCGATGCCGTCACCACCCAGGCCGGGGGGGTCGGGGGCGACACGAGCCCGGCCGGCGCCCCGCCCCCGACCCATCGGGCCAGCGCCAGCGCCACAGCGCCGGATGCGGCCCCACCGAGGGCAGACCACGCCACCGGCCGACCCCCCGCCCTCGATCGGGCCGCGTCGGTCGTGACGTGGTAGCCCCAGAAGGCGAACAGGTGCCACGCCACGATGGCGATCCGAAGGAAGTACAGCTCGCTGTACGCAGGATGGTGGATCGTGAACATGCCCACGACGCCGGCCAGCCCGGTTCCGAACAGCAGCCAGCCGGCCAGGTCGTCGCGCCTCAGAACCGAAACCCCGACGAGCACCCACAGGTAGCTGACGGCGTAGCACGCGAGAACGAGCAACAGAACCCTTGCGGCTCCAGGCGGCCCGAGGCCCGGAATCAGCAGCCCGGCACCGGCGGTGCCCGTTCTGTCCCCGTGGACCAGCCGCCACGGTGGCGCCTCGGTGATGAAGGCGAGCAGCTGCAGCCCCGAGCCGTTCTCACCGCCCGCCAGCCGGGACCGCGTGAGCAGCACGACCGCGACGGTCAGGGCCGCCATCGACAGCAGCACCCGAAGCCGACGGCGCGCCACCAGGAGCGCCACCAGGCACGTGAGCGCCAGCCCCCCGACCAGCACCGGCAACACCGAGCTCTTCGCGCCTGCTCCGGCCACCAGCGCACCGGCCAGCAGCACCCAGCTGCCCCAGCCGCTCCCCCAGCGCCGAGATCCGCGCACGATGGTCACGATGACGTCGAGAGCGAGGAGCAGCAGGGGCACGGCGAAGATCTGCGACGGGCTCTGGATGATGTCTGCCATGGCGCCCACCGGGCTGAACCAGGAGATCTGGATGCTCGGGGCGACGGCGAAGCACACAGCGGCACCGGACCCGACCCACGGCGAGCCCGACACCCGCTGCCCCACGGCCATGGCGGCGCCGACGATGACCAGCAGCAGCGGTGGCGCCCACAGCCGTCCGACCACGACGACCGGGTCGATGGTCGTGGTGAGGGTCATGGCGGCCAGGTGGGCGTCGCTGAACCAGTGGTAGTCGAACGGTCGGCCGGCCACCTGGGCCACCTGCGGCGTCACGGTTCGCATCAGCTCGGCCACGTTCCCGAGGTTCCACAGGTCGTCCTGGTACCAGGTCATCGCCCGTGGGGGCAGGGCGGCGTCGGGGAAGTACGAGGTGACCTCCCGCAGCGTCACAAGGAAGGCGAGCACGCCGGCCCCGGCCGCACCCGTGGCGGTGCGCTGCTCGTAGGGTCGCAGCGAGAAGTGTCGGCGCAGTCGCGGAGCCGCGGCGAACGCCAGCACGAGCGGCACCGGCCACCAGAGCAGATGCTGCTGCCAGCCCAGCGCCGTCATCACCGCCCACGCGGCCAGCTGCAGCACCAGCCCCACGCAGGCCCCCATCGCGAGGTCACCGACCATGGTGCTCGGGCGCCCGCGCAGCGCCCGGTGCACGAGGATGCCGGGCCCGACCACGCCCCAGGCCCAGGCCGCCCAGTAGGCACCCACGACCGGCACGGGAACACCGCCCGCCCAGCTGATCCACCCGATGGCGGTGGTCACCGCGAGCACACCCCACAGAAGACGGATCCGCACGACGGGGAGAGTACCCGCCGCGGGTCAGGCGGAACCGGGAGGGAGGTGAACGCTGGATTAAGGTGGCGGCATGTCACGACGGGGGGTGATCGCCACCGCAGTGGCCGGCGTGTTCGTCGCAGCGGCGTTGCTCGTCGCCTCGCTGGCGGCGCCGCTGGTGATCGTGAGTCGCCCGGTCGACACCGATGCGGCGACGCGAGCGCCGGCGCCGGTCCTCCCGACGCTTCCGTCGACCACGACGACGACCCCCACCTCTACCGGTCCTCCTGTCGGCACCTCGGGTCTCAGCGCCGTCTTCGGCGTGCTGCTCGCCGCGCTGGGCGTGGCGGTCGCCGTGCTCATCATCAGCCTGATCGTGGCGGCGATCCGTAGCGCGTTCCGTCGCCCGTCGCTGACCCGGCACGCCGAAGCAACCTTCGCGGCACCGCCGGTTCCCGACGACCTGCTGAGCGGGTCCCGGAAGCGACTCGAGCTGCTCGAGGCCGGCGAGCCGCGCAACGCCATCGTGGCCGCGTGGCTCGACCTCGAACAGGCCGCGGGCGAGACCGGGCTTCCCCGCCGGCCCGCGGAGACTTCCACCGAGTACACGGCGCGGGTCATCGGCACCTGGGAGGTCGACCAGTCGCGGCTCGGCGACCTGGGCGGTCTCTACCGGGAGGCCCGGTTCTCGGTGCACCCGCTCGACGAGGGACACCGGCGTCGAGCCATCGACGACCTCTCCGTCTTGCAGGCCGACCTCGAGCGGGTCGCGCGGACGCAGCAGGAGGCCGCCCTGCAGGGCGGCTCGGCGGGTGAGCCCCCGTGAGGGGCCCAGGGCTGGCGCGCTCGACCGCTCTCACCGACCTGTTGGCCGCCACCCGTCCGTGGCGTCGACGCCTCGCCTCCCTTGCGGTCGTCTGGCTCGTGGTCGTGGTCGGCTCGCAGGTCTTCGGGCTCTCCCCCTCGGTGCCCATCTTCTTCGTCATGATCGCCTCGATCTTCTCGGTGGCGTGGTTCGTGCTCGACCACACCGCGGCGAACCACCTCACGGTCTGGCCGCTCGTCGACGGCCACCTCGGGTCGGGCTCACGTGGCAACGACTTCCGGGTCACCAGCCTGGCCACTCGGCTCGAGGCCGCCAACGCCAGGTCGGAGGGGCGCGAGGCCCTGGTGCGCGACCTGCACCTGCAGCTGAGCACGATCATCCGCGAGCGGCTCTTCGCCAAGCACGGGCTCGTCATCGAGGAGGAGCCCCGGTGGAGCGAGGGCGTCATGCCTCCCGAGCTGTGGGACTTCATCGTGACCCTGCCCCCGCCCGACCTCTACCGCCCGGCGAAGCTGGACGGCATCCTGCAACGAATCGAGACATGGTGACGATGGATCTGCGACAGGTGAGCGAGAGCGCGAACGCGATCCTCACGGAGGTCGAGCAGGCCGTGGTGGGCAAGCGCGAGTCGCTGCGCCTCGTGCTCTCCGGCATCCTCGCCGGGGGTCACGTGCTCATGGAGGACTTCCCCGGACTCGGCAAGACCCTCGCGGCCCGCAGCTTCGCTCAGACGCTGGGCCTGACCTTCAAGCGGGCCCAGTTCACCCCCGACCTGCTGCCGGGCGACATCACGGGCTCGTTCGTCTACGACCAGCGAGTCGGCGAGTTCCAGTTCCGGGCCGGGCCGATCTTCGCCGGTCTGGTGCTGGCCGACGAGATCAACCGCACGCCGCCCAAGACGCAGGCGGCACTGCTCGAGGCCATGCAGGAGAAGCAGGTCACGGTCGAGGGACAGACCTTCCCACTCCCCCAGCCCTTCCACGTGCTCGCGACGGCGAACCCGGTCGAGTACGAAGGCACCTACCCCCTTCCGGAGGCCCAGCTCGACCGTTTTCTCATGCGGGTCTCGTTCGGCTACCCCAACCTCGAGCAGGAGTGGCAGATCCTGGCCGGGCGGATGCGGCGCCAGCAGGAGGAGCAGACGCTCACGACCATCGTGACGGGCGAGCAGCTGCTGGCGATGCAGCAGGCCATCGAGGCGACGGTGGTCGACGAGTCGGTGGGGCGCTACTGCGTCGCCCTCGCCGCCGCGACCCGCACGCACGGCGACGTGCTGATGGGCGCCTCCCCGCGTGGCGCGCTCGGGCTGCTGCTCTGCTCGCGCGCCTACGCCGTGGTCGACGGTCGCGACTACGTGCTGCCCGAGGACGTCAAGGCCGTCGCCCGTCCGGTGCTGGCCCACCGGATCACCGTGAAGCCCGAGCTGTGGATGAGCAACGTCAGCGGTTCGGCCGTCGTCGACGCCATTCTGAGGTCGGTGCCGGCCCCGGCCGCACGCGAGAGCCCGACGACGGCCGACCACCGGGCCCACCCGACCCGGCCTGACCCCACGGCAGGAGGCTGAGCAGCATGCTCGTGCCACCTCGGCGCAAGAAGCACTCGAGCCGGCCCCTCGGCTCGTGGCAGCCGACAGCGGCCCACGTTCGGGTCGTGGTGCTGTCGGCGGCCGCCGCTGTCGCCGCCGTCATCGGTCGGCGGGCCGACCTGCTCGTCATCGTCGCGCCGCTGGCGGTCGCCGCGGCGTGGGGTCAGCTCGCGCGGCCCAGAGTGACGGCGACCGGCACCGCCGAGATCGCGACGACCACGCTGCGCGAAGGAGAGGCCAGCACCATCGTGGTGCGGGCCGAGCCGATGGGTGATGACCTCGAGGGTGTGGCCACGCTGGCCCGAGCGCCGTGGGTCGAGCGCCGCCCCTCCAGCGGCACCGTCGTGCTGACCGACGGGCGGGCTGTGATCGCCGTGCGCACCACCCGATGGGGGCGGCGGCAGGTCGGCACCGTGAGCCTGTCGTTGACGAGCCCGTGGGACGCGTTCCGGGTCGGCCCGGTCGACCTGCCCGACCTGTCGACCGAGACGTTGCCGGTGCCCGCCACCTTCGACACCAATGCGCCGACGCCACATCCGCGGGGCGTCGTGGGCCAGAACCGTAGCTCGAGACCGGGGTCGGGCAGCGAGTTCAACACCATCCGGGAGTTCCATCCCGGCGACCGGCTGCGCCGCATCCATTGGCCGGTGTCGATGCGCACCGGGCGGTTGCACGTCACCTCCACCTACACCGACGAGGACGCGCACGTCTTCGTGCTGCTCGACGCCTACAGCGACCTCGGGCCTCGAGAGGGCATCGACGGACGGCCCACGAGCCTCGACGTCACGGTGCGGGCGGCCGGCGCCATCGCCGAGCACTTCCTGCGCTCCGGCGACCGGCTGACCCTGCGCACCGTCGGTGCAGCCGACGTGCCGCTCCTGCCCATCGGCTCGGGCACCGGCCACCTGCGGCGGGTGCTCGACCTGCTCGCGTCGATCACCCCGGCGACCGAGCGTCGCGACGAGGGGGAACGGGCCATCCGCGGCATCGACCCGATGGCTCTGTGCCTCGTGCTCACCCCGCTCATCGACCCGACCATGGTCGAGCTGACCCACCGCCTCGCGGCGCGTGGGCTCACGGTGGTGCTCGTCGACACCTTCCCTCCGCATCTGGTCGCCAACCCGCAGAACGCGTACCAGTCGCTCGCCTGGCGGGTCCGCCTGCTCTCGCGCGAGGCCCAGGTGGCGAGTCTCGTCTCCCGCGGGGTCCCGGTGGTGCCCTGGCGCGGCCCCGGCTCGCTCGACCATGTGCTGCGTGACGTGGCCCGCCGGTCGTCCGCCCCCCGCCTCGTGAGGCGGTGACCTGATGACGGAGCATTCACCCGCTGGCCCGAGCGCCCCCTTCGTCACCACGACCCGCACGCTTCGCTTCGGCACCGGCCCGGAGTGGTCAAGCCACCAGCTCGCACTGACCGCGGCCAACACCCTGGGCGTCAGCCTGTACCTCGCCGCCCTGCACGGTGCCGCAGGCGGGTTCCCCGGGGTCTGCTGGCTGCTCCTGCTCGTGCCGGCCACCACGATGTCGTTCGCCGGTTCCGGGCTCTCGCTCGGGCTCATGGGCCTGCTGCTCTACGGCTGGTTCATCCTGATGCCGGCCGGCAGCTTCACCTGGTGGAGCCTGCCGGCGGCAGCCGGTCTGCTGCTCTCGCACTCGGCAGTGTCGCTGAGCGCCACCGCACCGCCGAGCGCCCGCTTCAGCCGCGACCACCTGCGACGCCGCACCCGAGGACATCTGGTGGCGCTGTCGGCCGCCGTCGTGATGGCAGCCGGAGCCGCCCTGCTCTCGGGACGCGGGCTCGGACCCAGCCCGGTGGCCTACGCCGTCGGCCTCGCGGGGGTGGC
>JAKDLG010000320.1 GCA_030452985.1 Humibacillus sp. | reverse complement strand
GCAAGACGACCGTCGCGATCGACACGATCATCAACCAGAAGCGCAACTGGGAGTCGGGCGACGAAGACCAGCAGGTGCGCTGCATCTACGTCGGCATCGGCCAGAAGGGCTCGACCATCGCGTCGGTGCGCGGAACGCTGGAGGAGGCGGGCGCGCTCGAGTACACCACGATCGTCGCCGCCCCGGCCTCTGACTCTGCCGGCTTCAAGTACCTCGCGCCCTACACCGGCTCGGCCATCGGTCAGCACTGGATGTACCAGGGCAAGCACGTGCTCATCGTGTTCGACGACCTGAGCAAGCAGGCCGAGGCCTACCGCGCCGTGTCGCTGCTGCTGCGACGCCCGCCGGGCCGCGAGGCCTACCCCGGTGATGTGTTCTACCTGCACAGCCGTCTGCTCGAGCGCTGCGCCAAGCTGTCCGATGACCTCGGTCACGGCTCGATGACCGGCCTTCCCGTCATCGAGACCAAGGCCGGTGACGTCTCGGCCTTCATCCCGACCAACGTCATCTCGATCACCGACGGCCAGATCTACCTGCAGGCCGACCTGTTCAACGCCAACGTTCGCCCCGCGATCGACGTGGGTATCTCCGTCTCCCGTGTCGGCGGCGCGGCGCAGATCAAGGCCATGAAGTCTGTCGCCGGCCGGCTCAAGCTCGACCTGGCCCAGTTCCGGGCCATGGAGGCGTTCGCCATGTTCGCCTCCGACCTCGACCCGGCCTCCCGGGCCCAGCTCGCCCGTGGCGCCCGCCTCGTCGAGCTGCTCAAGCAGCCGCAGAGCAACCCCTACCCGGTCGAGGAGCAGGTCGTTTCCATCTGGGCCGGTACTGCGGGCCAGCTCGATGATGTTGCCGTCGAAGACATCCGCCCGTTCGAGTCCGAGCTGCTCGAGACGCTCCGACGAGACGGCAGCATCCTGCAGACCATCCGTGAGACGAAGAAGCTCGACGACGACACGGTGAACGCCCTGGAGAAGGTCGTCGCCGACGTCAAGGAGTACTTCCGTGGTACCGGGCGTGACGGTATGCAGGCCGGCTCCGAAGAGGTCGAAGAGCTCGACGACGATGCCATCAACCAGGCGAAGATCGTCAAGAACAAGTGATCCCAGCCCGGATGCCGCTGGGCTGAGCGCGATCTCGCCCCAGCGGCATCCGGCCGGGCTGGGCCTCTGACCCGGGCCGCTAGCCGACGAACCCGCACGAACGACCGTCCACCAACACGGCACGACCAAGACACCAAGACACGAAGACACAGAGAGGCGGGACACATGGGAGCGCAGATGCGGATCTACCGCCAGCGCATCAAGTCCGTCAGCTCCATCAAGAAGATCACCAACGCGATGGAGCTGATCGCGGCCGCCCGTGTCGTCAAGGCGCGCCAGCGGGCCACCGAGGCCATGCCGTACACGACCGCTCTGACCCGGGCGGTGAGTGCAGTGGCGACCAATACCAATGAGGACCACCCGCTCACCACCTCGAGCTCTGATGCCAAGCGTGCAGGGGTCGTGATCATCGCGGCCGACCGTGGGCTCGCCGGGGCCTATTCCGTCTCGGCGATCAAGCGGGCGGTCGAGCTGATGAACCACCTGCAGGGTGAGGGCATGGAGGTGGTTCCCTACCTCGTCGGTCGCAAGGCAGTCAGCTACTTCAAGTTCCGCAGCCGCGAGTTCGCGCAGGAGTGGACCGGCTTCTCCGACGCCCCGACCTTCGAGAACGCCAAGGAGATCGCCGACCGGGTCACCGCCGACTTCCTCAAGGACTGGGACGAGGGCGGCCACGACGAGATCCACGTCGTCTTCACCCGGTTCCGGTCGATGGTGCGCCAAGATCCCCACGTGCTGCGCTTGTTGCCCCTCGAGGTCGTCGACGCCAGCGACGCGGGCGAAGAGGGGCTCGACCTCAGCGTGAACCAGTACGAGAAGGGCGAGATCCCGCCGGAGTACGACTTCGAACCCGGTGCCGCCGAGGTGCTCGACCAGCTGTTGCCGAAGTACGTGCGCAACCGCATCTACACCGCCCTGCTCAGCGCGTCGGCCTCCGAGCTGGCTGCACGGCAGCGGGCGATGAAGTCGGCGACCGACAACGCGGGAGACCTCATCAAGCGTTACGAGCGCCTCGCCAACCAGGCCCGTCAGGCCAGCATCACCCAAGAGATCAGCGAAATCGTGGGCGGCGCAGACGCCCTCGCCGACGCCAAGAAGTAACGCCCACAGGTAAGGAAGCGTGAACACCATGACCGCAACGCTCAGCGACAACGCGGTGTCGTCCGAACAGGGCGGCGTCGGGCGCATCTCGCGCATCATCGGCCCGGTCGTCGACGTCGAGTTCCCCGGCGACGCGATGCCCGAGCAGTACAACCTGCTCACCACCGAGGTCACCCTTCTCGGCGATACGAAGAACATCAACCTCGAGGTCGCCCAGCACATCGGCGACAACATGGTGCGGGCCATCTCGCTCCAGCCGACCGATGGCCTGGTGCGCGGCTCGCTCGTTCAGGACACCGGCGGCCCGATCACGGTTCCCGTGGGCGACATCACCCTGGGCAAGGTCTTCAACGCCACCGGCGTGGTCATGAACCTGGCCGAGGGCGAGACGTTCGAGGTCAAGGAGCGGTGGGGTATTCACCGTAAGGCGCCCGCCTTCGACCAGCTCGAGAGCAAGACCACGATGTTCGAGACGGGCATCAAGGTCATCGACCTGATGACCCCCTACGTGCAGGGTGGCAAGATCGGCCTGTTCGGTGGCGCCGGTGTCGGCAAGACGGTGCTCATCCAGGAGATGATCGCCCGGGTGGCCCGCGACCACGGCGGCGTGTCGGTGTTCGCCGGCGTCGGCGAGCGCACCCGTGAGGGCAACGACCTCATGGTCGAGATGGAGGAGGCCGGCGT
>JAKDLG010000319.1 GCA_030452985.1 Humibacillus sp. | reverse complement strand
ACAGGCTTTGGAGCCATGCCATGAGTGGATCGTGGGGGTGGAAGTCACCGGCTGGGGTGTCGGGTTGGCGGGTGCGGTCTAGGGCGGCGCGTTTGAGTTTCAGGTCGGCGTGGAGATAGATGCTGGTGGTGGCGACGGACTCGTGGCCGAGCCAGAGTGCGATGACGGCGGTGTCGATGCCGGCCTCGAGAAATCTCATTGCGGCGGTGTGCCGCAGGGTGTGAACGGTGACGTGCTTGCTGGCCAGTTCCGGGCAGGCGGTCGATGCGCGGGCGAGGTGCACCGTCAGGCGTTGTTGCACCGCGTCGGGTGACAGGTGTTGGCCTTGCGGGTTTGGGAACAGGGCGTCATCAGGACCACCTCCGCGTTCTTGGAGGTAGGCGCTCAACACGGCGACTGTGGTCGCTGTCAGCGGCGTCGTGCGCCTCTTGCGTCCTTTGCCGGTGCAGGCGACGTGGGGACCGGTGCCCAGGTGCAGGCTGTTGACGCGCAGGCTGGTGACTTCGCTGATCCGGAGTCCGGTTTGAACGGTGAGGGCGAACATTGCTCTGTCGCGTCGGCCGGTCCAGGTGTCGGTGGTCATCGCATCTAGGAGGGTCTGGGTCTGGGCGAGGGTCAAGAAGGTCGGCTGCGGTTTCGGCTTTCGCTTGACCGGGATGGCGTGGATCCGGGCGACGGTGTCCAGCAGCTCGGGGGCCCGGGTGGCATGGAAGGCCATCACCGACTTGATTGCCGCGAGCCTCACGTTGCGTGTCCCGACACTGTTGCCGCGTTGCTTTTCGAGATGGTCGAGGAACGCCAGCACGCTGGAGGTGTCGATGTCGATGATCTGGAGCTGGTGGGCGTTGACGTGCTTGGCGTCGGCCAGGAACCGAAGGAACAGGATCCAGGTGTCGCGGTAGGTGCGGATGGTGGCATCGCTCATGGCGCGCTGGGTCACCAGGTAGTCGGTGAAGTACTCCTGCAGGATCGGCGCCAGCAACCCCATCATGATGCCCGCCCTGGTTCGAGCCGCAGGGCTGCGAAGGCGGCCACCTCCGGGGAAGCCTGCAGATACCAGTACGTGTCTGCGGGGTTGGCGTGGCCGAGCCAGACCGACAGCAGCGTGAGCGTCCTGGCCGGGTCTCTCCCGGCTCGGTAGGCGTCGATCATGGTCTGGGTCGCAAAGCTGTGACGGAGATCGTGGGGGCGGGGCCGGGCATCGGTTCGGGCTGGCAGGCCGGCCCGCTGGACCATCTGGTGGAACGCGCCGTGTGCGGTGCGATGATGCAGAGCTGTTGCCTTGTGTGTCACGAAGACAGGTCGTTCGGGGGCGGTGCCGAGACGATGCCTCACCGGGGTGGACAGATACTCGGTGAGCGCGTGGCAGGCGGTCGTATCGAGCAGCACGATGCGTTGACGACCGTACTTGGCCTGCGCGATCAGCACGGTCCCCTGGCCCAAATCGAGGTCGGCGACGTTGAGTTGAAGCGCTTCCCCGATCCTCATTCCGGTGACGGCCAGCAGCCCGGTCAGTGTCGTCATCGTGGCCGCGCGCAGCGGGGTGAACAGGTCCTCAGCTGCGCGCATGAGGGCACAGACATCAGCGTTGGTGTAGAGATACGGGGTTGCGCGCCGTGATCCGCTGGCCCCTTGACGCGTTGCCGGCACCCCAACCGGCAGTCCGGACCCGGCCAGATAGGCGGCGAACTGCCGAACAGCAGACAGCCGAGACGATAGCCACGAAGGGGACACACCGACCGGGGCGTGGGCCCAGGCCAACGCGTCTGCCTGGGTGAACAGCTGGCCCTTCCCGTGGTCCGGCGGCAACGATGCGACGAACTGGGTGAGCAGTCGTTCGACCTTGCGGTCCGGCTGAAATCCCCGCGCTGCACGGAACGCCACGTAGTCCGCGACGAGTGCTAAGAGATCATGCATCGTCGACCTCCGTGGGCCAGGGCCGCGCCAACACGGCCAGCGAAGGCCAGTCGAACGAGGAGTAGACCATGCTCATTTGGCTCGTGGCGTGGCCCAGCAGCTCGCCGACCTCGACCAACGTGCCGCCCGCCACCAACACGGCCCGGGCCGCGGAGTGCCGTAGCCGGTGGGCCCTCACGGGCCCCAGCCCAGCGCGGACTCCATGGCGCGCGACGACCTGAGTCACGGCTCGGCTGTTCATCGGCGCAGGTACTCCTCGAACCTGCAAGAACACCTCACGGTGCGCGACGCCGACCGGGCGCCGCTGCAGATACGTCACCAGAGCCTGACCAACATCGGCCGGCAGCGGGAGCAGCAGATGGCCCCCACCCTTGACCGTCGCGGTGATCGTCGCCGCCTGCCAGTCGATGTCATCCAGCCGCAGCCCAGACGCCTCACCGGCCCGGAGCCCGAGTCTGGACAGCAGCAGCAACAGCGCATAGTCCCGGATGCCCGTCGTCGTCTCACGGTCCGGGCTGGCCAGCAGACGACCGACATCTGCAGCCGGCAACGACTTCGGCAACTGGCCCGACCGGTGAGTCACCACCGGACCGACCGCCCCGGTCAGATCCGTGGCCGTCCTCCCCGTCATCCACGCGAATCCCAGGAACGAGCGGACCGCCGTCGCGATCAGCTTCATCGACTCCGGCGCATACCGGCGGCCCAACCCCGTCACAAACGCACGAACCTGCCACGCCGCGACACCACGGAGGTCGACGTCGCCGTCCGGACCGGCCAAGCTCACCAGAAAGGTTCGCACATGACGCGCGTAACACATCTGCGTGGCAGGCGAGACCCCCTTGTCGACCACGAGGAAGAGCTCGAACCCCTCCATCGCCCCCTCGAGCAGGCCCCGGCACCGGCCGCGACCATCAGCACCATCTGTATCCATGCTGGCAACTCCTTCCTTGATCAGGAAGGACAGCGTCTCGGCTCGGCTCTCAAACAAGCCAC
>JAKDLG010000119.1 GCA_030452985.1 Humibacillus sp. | reverse complement strand
CCCCCGCCCCAGGACTCGACCCAGGACTCGACCCAGGACGAGCCGCGTGCCCGAGCGAGTGGACGGTCAGCGCGTGACGGGTGAGCTCGGAACACTCACGTCGACGGTCGACCCGGGCTGCTTGAGCAGGATCGTGACGAGCCGGGCCTTGGTGGCCGCATCGCCGGGGCCACCCCACACCACCGTCTTACGGGCGCCCTTGACGGTCAGGGCGAACTTCACCTGGTCGGCAGCCGAGACGGTGACCCCCGAGACGGTCATGCGCATGGCCGGCTCGAGCGCTGACAGCGCCTGCAGGGCTGCGGTCACACCGGCCTTGGTCACCACCGTGGTGCCGGAGGTCACCAGCGGAACCCCGTCGGGCGGAGCGCCGACCGTGCGGAAGACAAACCCGTCGTCGTCGACCACCTCGACCTTGCCCGAGGAGGTGCGCACCGCCAGCGCCGCCTCACGCGGGCGAACCCCGATCGTGATCGTGTGCGGCAGGTCGCGCTCGACCACGACATCGGCCCACTCCCGGTCGGCCTCGAGGCGCCGGGTGACGGCCTCCGTGTCGACCCGCAGCACCGGGCCCCCGAGGGGCACGACCGCGGCCCGCCGAACCTGCGCCGCCTGCGCCTTCGAGGCACCCTTGACCACCACCGCGTCGGCCGTGAACACCGGGCTGAACCAGCCGAGATAGGCCACCAGACCCACCACCAGCAGCAGGGCCACCGCGACGGACGCGATCAGGCGCGGTCGCCGCCGGGCCGCGGCGGCCCGCCTCTCGAACCGGGCACGTGCCGACGACAGGCCCTGGTCGGTCTGACGCCCGGGCCCGCTGGTCAGCATCCGGGTGATCATCATGGAACATCCTCGTCGAGCAGGCGTAGCACCTCGGGCCCGATCATCGTCACGTCACCGGCGCCGATGGTGAGCAGCAGGTCGCCGGGGCGCACCAGGCTCGCGGCGAGACCAGCCATCTCACCCCACGACGGCACGTAGTGCACCTCGACCCCGGCCCGGGCGCGCTGTACGGCATCGGCGACGAGCGCGCCCGACACGCCGGGGACGGGGTCCTCGCGAGCTGCGTACACATCCATCACCAGTACCACGTCGGCCGGCGAGAGGCCGACACCGAGCTGCTCGGCAAAGTCGCGGGTGCGGCTGAAGAGATGGGGCTGGAACACGACGACGAGCCGGCCGGTGCTGCGGACCAGGCCGGCCGCCGTCTCGACCACTGCGGTCACCTTCCCGGCGTTGTGCGCATAGTCGTCGACGACGACGACACCAGCGGCCTCCCCCTTGGGCTCGAAGCGTCGGCGGGTGCCCGTGAACGAGGCCAGGCCGGCCAGCACCGGCTCGGGGTGGCTGCCCAGGCCGTGCACCGCCGCGGCGTAGGCGCCGGCGGCGTTGAGGGCGTTGTGCCGGCCGGGAACCGCGAGGCGGAGCCGGTAGGAGGCTGCCCCGTCGTGCAGGCGCACGGTGGAGCTCAGCCCGTCGACATGGTCGCTGAGCACCAGGTCGGCGTCGGGGTGAAAGCCGTAGGTGAAGACTCGAACCCCGTTGTAGCGAGCCCGTCGGGCCAGTTCGACGGCACCTTCGTCGTCGGCGCACGTCACGAGCAGGCCGCCGGGTCTGATCGTGGAGACGAAGACGTCGTAGGCGGCCTGCACAACCTTGAAGTTGAGGTAGAAGTCAAGATGGTCGGCCTGCACGTTGGTGACGATTGCCACCTCGGGGCGGTAGACGATGAAGGACCCGTCGCTCTCGTCGGCCTCGGCGACAAACACCTCGCCGGAGCCGTGGTGGGCGTTGGTGCCGTGCTTGGCAAGCTCGCCACCCACGGCGAACGACGGGTCGAGCCCACCGGCCTGCAGGGCCACGGTGAGCATCGAGGTCGTGGTCGTCTTGCCGTTGGCCCCGGCGACGGCGACGGCCCGGTGACCGTGCATCAGGGCGGCCAGCGCCTGCGCCCGGTGCAGCACCGGGAGGCCGCGCTCACGGGCGGCCACCAGCTCGACGTTGTCGTCGCGGATCGAGGAGGACATCACGATGGTGTCGGCGCTCGCCTGATGGGACGCATCGAAGCCCACCCACACCCGTGCGCCCTCTCGCTCGAGGGCCAGCAGCACCGGCACCGCCTTGGCGTCGGAGCCGGAGACCGGCATTCCGCGAGCCAACATGATGCGAGCCACGCCCGACATGCCGGCACCACCGATCGCCAGGAAGTGCACGTGGCCGAGGTGGTCGGTCGCCGGTACCATCGCGGCGAAGTCGAACCGCGACGCGGCGAACGGGTCGCTCTCGGACGGGACCCGGCTCATGAGCCGGCCCGCCAGGCCAGCTCGACCAGGTCGGCCAGCTGCTCGTCGGCGGTCGGCTCCCCCAGCGCAGCGCTCGCCCGCGCCATCGCGCCCAGCCGGTCACCGTCGGTGGCCAGGGCAATCAGCTCGGTCTCGACCCACCGGGGGGTCAGCGCCTCGTCGTCGACGAGCACACCCCCTCCGGCAGCCACCACGTCGGCCGCGTTGAGCCGCTGCTCACCGTTACCGACCGGCAGCGGCACGTAGACCGCCGGGAGCCCGACCGTGGTGAGCTCGCAGATCGTGTTGGCACCCGAACGGGCGACGACGAGGTCAGCGGCCGCGTACGCGAGCTCCATGCGGTCGGCGTACTCGACCACCACGTAGGGCGCTCCCACGTCAGGTAGCTGCGGTACGAAGGTCTTGCCCTGGCCGGTGACGTGCAGTACCTGCACCCCACCCCTGCTGAGTGCTGCCACTCGGGCTGCGAACGCGTCGTTGAGACGCTTGGCCCCGAGCGAACCACCGGTCACGAGCACGGTGGGCCACTCGGTGGCCAGACCGAAGTGGGCGAGCGCCTCGTCACGCAGGCTGGCGCGGTCGAGCGTGGCGATCTCGCGTCGCAACGGCATCCCGATGCGCTGCGCGTGTGGTAGCTCGGTGGTGGTGAAGGTGGTGGCGACGAACTCGGTGAACCGGGCGCCCACCCGGTTGGCCAGACCGGGCCGGGCGTTCTGCTCGTGGATCACGATCGGCACCTTCCGCCGGCGGGCGGCGAGGTAGGCGGGGGTGCTGACGTACCCCCCGAACCCGACGACGACCTCGGCGCCGGTCTCGTCGATGGCGACACCGGCCGCATCGACGGCCGCCTTCAGACGTGCGGGCAGCCGGAGCAGGTCGGTGCTCGGACGCCGCGGCAACGGCACCTTGGGGACGAACCGCAGACCGAAGCCCCGAGCCGGGATGAGGCGGGCCTCCAGGCCCTCTTCGGTGCCGAGGGCGGTCACGACCAGATCGGGGTGTCGTCGGGTCAGGGCGTCGGCGAGGGCGAGCAGCGGCGAGACATGACCGGCGCTGCCTCCACCCGCTAGCAGGACAGAGGTGGGCGAGGGCATCGCGATCACCGGCGCCCGCGCCGGGACGAGAACGCGCCGCGCGTGGGCAGTACCGCGAGCGACCGCTTGATCATGCTCGGTCGGGCGCCCAGCAGCTCACGACAGCCGGGTTCGGCCCGCGCGAAAGACAGCAGGATGCCCAACGCGACCATGGTGGTGACCAGTGATGAGCCACCCGCGGAGACGAGAGGTAGCGGCACCCCCACGACGGGGAAGAGCCCGATGACCGAGCCGATGTTGATGATGGCCTGCCCGAGCACCCAGGCCATGATGCCGGCTGCCGCGATGCGCACGAACTTGTCCTGGGTGCGCTTGACGAGCCGGTACGCCGCCCAGGCGAGAATCGCGAAGAGCGCGAGGATCATCAGGGTGCCGGGCAGGCCGAGCTCTTCGCCGATGATGGCGAAGATGAAGTCGTTGTGCGCCTCGGAGAGCCACTCCCACTTCTCCTTCGAGGCGCCGAGGCCGACGCCCCACCACCCGCCGTCGGCGAGGGCGTACATGCCGTGCACCGACTGGCCACAGAGACCGTTGGGGTCGGACTGGCACTCCGGAGAGAGAAAGCTGGTGATGCGGGTCATGCGGTTGTCGCTGGTCATCACCATGACGGCGACCCCTGCGAGGCCGAGCGAGGCCCCGGCCCCGAAGAGCCACATCGGCGCACCGGCCACGGCCAGCACGGCGGCGATGATGATGAGCAGCACGATCGCCGTGCCGAGATCCTTCCCGGCGAGGACGAGAGCCAGCAGGACCGCGGCGACGGGGATGACGTAGGGCAGCAGCACGTGTACCGGTCGTGCCACGAGAGCGCCCTTGTTGGCGAAGACCAACGCGCCCACCAGCACGAGCGCCATCTTGGCGAACTCGGACGGCTGGAACTGCAGCGGCCCCAACGCCAGCCAGTTGCGGTTGCCATTCACCGTACGCCCGAGGGGAGTGACGAGCACGAGGGTCTGCAGGCCGATCGCGAGCAGCAGCGTCGGGACGGCGAGCCGCTTCCACCACGGGACCTGCAGGTGGACCGCCACGGCGGCGCCGACGGCTCCGAGGCCGGCGAACATCAGCTGGCGCAGGAAGACCGAGTAGGAGGCCTGGTCAGAGAGCAACGCCTCGACGCTCGACGCGGAGAAGACCATGATCAGCCCGAACACGACCAGGGTCACCGTGGCGCCGAGGATCAGGTAGTACGTCGTGAGCGGCGACTCGAGCCGGCCGATGACCGGTAGCGAGCGCGAGGTGCCCTGCGTGTCGCCGGCTGGCTGACGTGCAGCGACCTTGCGTGGGGTGGTGGTCGTGCTCATCGCTCACCCTCGTCGTCGTCGGCGTGCCCGGCATGCCATTCGACGGCCTCCTCGAAGGCATCGCCGCGGGCACCGTAGTTGGTGAACATGTCCATGGACGCCGCCGCCGGGGCCAGCAGCACCACATCGCCCGGCTGGGCGAGCCGGGCGGCCTGGGTGACGACGAGGCGCATGACCCCAGTGTCGGTCTCGGCCACGTCGACGACGGGGACGTCGGGCGCGTGTCGGGCCAGCGCTTGGGCGATCTCGTCGCGGTCGACCCCGATCAGTACGACAGCGCGCAGGCGCGAGGCCATCTCCTCGACGAGACCGTCGACGTCGGCCCCCTTGAGCAGGCCTCCCGCGATCCAGACGACGCTGTCGAACGAGCGGATCGCCGCCGCCGCGGCATGCGGGTTCGTGGCCTTGGAGTCGTTGACGAACCGCACGCCGCGCACCGTGGCGATCTCGGCGATGCGGTGCCGATCGGGACGGAAGGCGCGCAGCCCGTCACGGACAGCGAGCGGGCCGACCCCGTACGCGCGGGCGAGCGCAGCGGCGGCGAGGGCGTTGGCGATGTAGTGCGGAGGCACCGAGGGCGCGTCACCGCGCAGGTCGGCGATGGTGCAGAGTTCGGCCGCCGAGCGCTGCCGCTGCTCCACGAACGCGCGGTCGGCCAGGACGTCCTCGACCACGCCCAGCATCGACGGTGCCGGGATCCCGGTCGTGAAGCCGACGGCCCGGCATCCTTCGACGACGTCGGCACCCATCACGAGCGCTTCGGTCTGCAGGTCGTTCACGTTGTAGATGCAGGCCAGGTGGGTGCCGTCGTAGATCTTGCCCTTGGCCCGGAGGTACTCGGCGTAGGAGCCGTGCCAGTCGAGGTGGTCGGGCGCCACGTTGAGCAGCGCGGAGGCGACGGCAGAGATCGAGCGCTGCCAGTAGAGCTGGAAGCTGGAGAGCTCGACGGCGAGCACGTCGTAGGGCTGGGGGTGCAGCACCGCCTCGAGCAACGGCGTGCCGACGTTGCCGGCGGCCGTCGCACGCAGACCAGCCGCCCGCAGGATCGAGGCCAGCATGTTGACCGTGGTGGTCTTTCCGTTGGTGCCGGTCACGGTGAGCCACGGAGCGGCGCCCTCACGGGCCCGCATCCGCCAGGCGAGCTCGACCTCCCCCCACACGGGCACGCCTGTCGTGACCGCCGAGAGCATCAGGGGGTCGTGCGGCGGGACGCCGGGAGAGGTGACGACCAGGTCGGTGCCGGGAGGCACATCGGCCACGTGTTCGGGGCCGAGCCGCACGTCGACGTCGAGGATGGTCAGGATCGTCGCGCGTTCGGAGATCGCCGCGCTGACATCACGCGAGACCACCGTGACGTGGGCGCCTCGTTCGGCCAGCGCGTCGGCGGCCGCGAACCCCGACACCCCGAGACCGACGACCAGCACGTGCAGGCCCGCCCAGTCGGCGTCGCGGTGGGTGAGGCCCTCACGGGGCTCATAGGCCGGGTCGTAGCTCACTGCGAGCCCACCACCCACTCGGCGTAGAAGAGCCCCAGCCCCAGGGCCACGAAGAGCCCGGCGATGATCCAGAACCGGACGACGACCGTCACCTCGTTCCAACCGACCATCTCGAAGTGGTGATGCAGTGGAGCCATTCGCAGCACGCGTTTACCCGTCGACTTGAACGAAGCCACCTGGGCCACCACCGACAGGGTCTCGAGAACGAACATGCCGCCGAGGATGATGAGCAGCAGCTCGGTGCGGGTCGTGATCGCCAGGCCGGCGAGCGCCCCACCGAGAGCGAGCGAGCCGGTGTCACCCATGAAGATCTTCGCCGGCGTGGCGTTCCACCAGAGGAAGCCGAAACACGAACCCATCCCGGCTGCCGCGACCAGGGCCAGGTCGTGGGAGTCGCGCACCTCGTAGCACTTGATGCCCGGGTTGGTCTGGCAGTTCTGGTTGTAGGTCCAGATGCTGATGAGCACGTAGGCACCGAAGACCATCGTCGAGACGCCCGTGGCGAGGCCGTCGAGCCCGTCGGTCAGGTTCACCCCGTTGGTCGTTCCGGCGATCATCAGGTTGGCCCAGACCACGAACAGCACCACCCCGAGGATCGTGCCCGCGAACGCGAGGCTGATGTTGGTGTCGCGCACGAAGGAGATGAACGGAGAGGCCGGCGTGCGGTACTGCGCGTTCGGGAACTGCAGCGCGAGCACCGCGAAGATGATGCCGACCAGGGCCTGACCGAGCAGCTTCTCGCGCGAGCGCAGTCCGAGGCTGCGCTGCTTGCTGATCTTGATGTAGTCGTCGAGGAAGCCCACCACCCCCATGCCCACCATCAGGAACAGCACCAGCAAACCACTCGCGGTCGGCGGGGTCAGCGTGAGCAGGTGGGCCAGCGCATAGGCCACGACCGTCGCCAGGATGATGACGGCGCCCCCCATCGTGGGGGTACCGCGCTTGGTGTGGTGCGAGGTGGGCCCGTCATCACGGATGAACTGCCCGTATCCGCGCCGCTCGAGGAACTTGATGAAGAGCGGGGTGCCGAGCAACGAGATGACGAGCGAGAACGTCGCCGCGAGGAGCACACCCTTCACTGCGCGACCACCCCTCCCGTCGTCGGCGACGCCGTCTGGGCGAGCCGGTCTCCGAGCCACCGTAGCCCGCTGTCCCGGCTCGACTTGACCAACACGACGTCGCCGCGCCGCACGGTCGCCTCGAGGCGGTCGAAGGCCGCCTCGATGTCGGGCACCCACGCGGGAGCGTCCATCACCCGGGCGCCCTCACCGACGGCCACGATCTCGTCGATGCCCAGGCGCGCCGCGTAGGCCACTACCGCGCGGTGCTCGTCGTCGCTGTCGTCGCCGAGCTCGAGCATGCTGCCGAGAACGGCCCACCGGCGACCCTCCGTGGCGATGGCGGCCAGCGCCTCGAGGGCCGCCCGCATCGACTCGGGGTTGGCGTTGTAGGCGTCGTTGACGATCACCACGCCATCGGGCCGCTCGGTGACCTCCATCCTCCACCGGCTGACCGGGAGCGCGGTCGAGAGCCGTTCGGCGACGTCGTCCAGCTCGACACCCAGCTCGAGGGCAGCCGCGGCCACCGAGAGCGAGTTGGCAACGTGGTGCAGCCCGCTCTGACGCAGTGCGACCCGGCGCCGCCCGGCCGGGGTCATGAGGGTGTAGGCCGCTCTGCCCCGGGCGTCGAGCTCCACGTCGTCGGCGCGCACGTCGGCGCGCGGGTCGCGACCGACCAGCACGACCCTCGAGGCGAGGCCGGTCGCCATGGCGGAGACGAGGGGATCGTCGGCGTTGAGGATGGACAGTCCACCCGGCCCGACGGCACGCGGCAGCTCGGCCTTGGCGGTGGCGATGTTCTCGCGCGAGCCGAACTCGCCGAGGTGGGCGCTGCCCACGTTGAGCACGATGGCGACCTCGGGAGGGGCGATCGAGGTGAGGTAGGCGATGTGCCCGACTCCCCTGGCCCCCATCTCGGCCACGAGGAAGGCGGTCGCGGGGGTGACCCGGCAGACGGTCAGCGGCACCCCGATCTCACCGTTGAGCGAGTTGACCGGGGCGACCGTCTCTCCGCTCGGGGCGAGCACCGAGGCGAGCAGGTCCTTGGTGCTCGTCTTGCCCGACGAACCGGTGACGGCGACGACGCGCAGGTGGGGCGCCCGGTCGACCACGGCGCGCGCCAGGAGGCCGAAGGCGAGCTGCACGTCGTCGACCACGACACAGGGCAGGTCATCGAGTGGGCGCGAGGTCAGGGCCGCGACCGCCCCGGCCGCGACCGCGGCCGGGGCGTACGTGTGGCCGTCGGCGAACTCGCCGACACGAGCGACGTAGAGCCCGCCGGGGCCGCACTCACGTGAGTCGGTGGTGACCGGCCCGTCGACGACGACAGTCTCGGGGTCGACGTCGCCATGGATCCGGCCACCCGTCACGTCGCGGATCTCGCTGAGCCGCATGGGAATCATGGGCGTGCTCCTGAGGTCGCAACGGAGAGGGCGGCGAGCACGGCATCCCGGTCGTCGAACGGGTGCGTGACGCCGTCGATCTCCTGGCCCTTCTCGTGGCCCTTGCCGAGCACGATGACGGTATCGACGCTCTCGCGGCCGGCCGGCTGGTCCACCCCCAACGCCACGGCCTGCGCGATCGCGGCCAAGCGCGTACCACCGTCGATGAGCTCGGTGGCCGTGGCCGAACCGTGCTCGATCAGCTCGCGGGCCCCGCCGAGCACCGCGGCGCGGATCGCCGCCGGCGGCTCCGATCTCGGGTTGTCGTCGGTGACGACGACCACGTCGGCGTGCCGGGCGGCGGCCGCCCCCATGCGTGGGCGCTTGCCCCGGTCGCGGTCCCCGCCGGCGCCGAGCACGACGATGAGCCGCCCGCTCGTCGACGGGCGCAGCGCGTCCAGGGCGGCGTCGACGGCATCGGGAGTGTGTGCGAAGTCGACGATGCAGCGCGGCCATCCCGGGCGGTCACCAGAGCCTGGAGCACCGGCCGAAACGAGCTGCATCCGGCCGGGCACGTCAGGGCGCACGGACATGGCCGCCTCGACCGCACGGTGGTCGAGGCCGATCGCCACCAGCGCGAGCGCTGCCAGCGCGGTGTTGGCGACGTTGAAGGTGCCGGTGAGGTGCGACACGAGCTGCAGCTCAGAGCCGTCGAGGGACCTCAGGGTGAACTCGCCGTCGTCGCCTCGCCGGTCGACCATCCAGTCGGCCGGCGTGTCGGTGGTGCTGACCGTCGTGACCGGCACGCTCGCCTCGGCCGCGAGACGAACGCCCCACTCGTCGTCGACCCCCACCACGGCCAGCCGCGACCGGGCGGGGGTGAACAGCGACGCCTTGGCCCGGTAGTAGTCGAGCATGTCGGCGTGGAAGTCGAGATGGTCCTGGGAGAGGTTCGTGAAGAGCGCCACGTCATAGACGACCCCGTCGACCCGATGGAGCGCGAGCGCATGGCTCGACACCTCCATGACGCAGGTGTCGAGGCCGCGCTCACGCATGAGCGCGAGCAGGGCGTGCAGGTCGGTGGTCTCGGGCGTGGTGCGCTCGGAGTCGATCACCTCGTCGCCGAGCCGGGTCTCGACGGTGCCGATGAGGCCGGTGCGCCGGCCGTGGGCCCGCAGAGCCGACTCGATGAGGTAGGCCGTGGTCGTCTTGCCGTTCGTGCCCGTCACGCCGATCATCGTCAGGTCGGCCGACGGGTCGCCGTACACGTGGGCGGCCACCGCTCCGAGCACCTCGCGGGGATGCTCGACGACGACGACGGGCACGCCTGCCGGTATCCGGGCGGCGCCGGCGGCATCGGTGAGCACGGCCACCGCGCCACGCTCGGACGCCTGGGCCGCGAAGTCGGCGCCGTGCGCGTGGAACCCGGGCAGCGCGGCGTACAGGTCGCCCGACGTCACGGTGCGGCTGTCGAGGCTCACCCCGGTGATGAGCGGGTCAGCGTCAGGCTGACGCTCAGGAGGTAGACCCAGGCGTGCGACCAGCGCGCGCAGGGCCACCCCCTCGGTGGCAGGACGGATCAGGGCAGGGGACACGTCATCCGAACTTACAGGCCGTCACGCTTGGCCCGTGCATCGCTCAGCACCGTCGGGTCGTTGGACGACAGCGGCTCCGTCGCCCACACGTGGTAGTGCAGCGACGACGGCTTGCTGGGCGGCACGTTGTCGCGCTCGAGCAGGTAGGTCATGATCTGGTTGAAGACGGGGCCGGCCAGGGCGCCACCGAACATGCCCGATGCCGGCTTCTGGATGATCACCGCGACGACGTACTTGGCGTTCTCGGCCGGTGCGTAGCCGATGAACGACGCGGTGAAGCCGTTGTAGCCCTTCGTCTTCATGTCATAACGGTCGGCGGTGCCGGTCTTGCCGGCCACCCGGTAGCCCTTGATGCGCGCATCTCGGGCCGTCCCGTCTTCGCCGGTGACCTCCTCCAACATCCGCGACAGCTTCGTGGCGGTGTCTTGCGAGACGACGCGCTCAGGCGTGCTGGCAGGGGTCGGGACGAGCGTGCCGCTGTCGTTGACGGTGCCCTCGACGAGCGATGGGGGCACCCGCACCCCCTTGTTGGCGATGGTCGCAAAGATGCTGGCGGCCTGCACCGCGGTGACGGCGTAGCCCTGGCCGAAGAGCATCGTGTAGCGCTGTTGGGCGTTGAGCTTCGCGGCCGGGGCGAGCTCTCCGGCCGACTCCCCGGGGAAGCCGATCGGCGTCTTCTCCCCCACCCCGAACTTGCGATAGAAACTCTCCATCACCGCGGGCTTCACCCGCTCGCCGATGAGGATCGTGCCCATGTTGGACGACTTGGCGATGACACCGGTCGCCGTCATGTTCTCGATGCCGTGGGGGTCGTTGTCCTTGAACCGGGTATCGGCCCGAGGCAGCCGTGACGGCACGATGACGCCCGTGTCAGGGGTGATCACCTTCTCCTCGAGGGCGGCAGCCAGGGTCATCAGCTTGCCGGTCGAACCCGGCTCGAAGGCATCGTTGAAGGCGATGTTGCCCAGGTTGGCACTGTTCGCCTTCGCCAGGTTGTTCGGGTCGAAGCTCGGGTAGCTCGCGGCGGCGCGAATCTTGCCGGTGGCGGCCTCGATGACGACGGCGGTGCCCGACAGGGCCCCGACCGCCGTGACCTGCTTCGCCAGGGCGTTCTGCGCGTACCACTGCAGGTCGGCGTCGACCGTGAGCTTGACGTCGCGGCCGTTGACGACCGGGGTGTCGACCCGCTGGGTTCCGGGGATCACGTAGCCGTCGCGGGCCTGCTCGGCCACGAGCTTTCCCGGCGTGCCGGCCAGGACCCCGTTCAGCATCTGCTCGACGCCACCGCCGGGCTTCTGGTCACTGGGCAGCACGAACCCGACGAGCTGGCCCAGGGCCATGCCGGAAGGGTAGAGGCGTTCGGCGGTGCGCTCGGACGCGATGCCCGGCACGCCCAGAGCCCGGATCTTCGCCCATACGGTCGGGTTCACGAGCTTCTTGACGATGACGTATCGCGTGCTCGGCCGCGTGATCAGACCAGTGAGATCGGGGACGCTCATGCCGAGCAGAGGTGCGAGCGCAGCTGCGGCCCCGGCTGCGCCGACCTTGGTGACCGTGCCGTCGACCCTGGCCCGATACTCCTGCACCGCCACCGGATCGGCCGTGACCGTGAACCGTTCGACCGACTCGGCGAGAACCTGGCCGTTCGTGTCCAGGATCTGACCGCGCAGGGCCGGGGTGGGCGAGCTGAACAACCGCTTGTTGAGGGCAGCCGCCTGGGTGGCCGACGCGTCGAAGGCCTGGATGCGTAACAGCTGTGCGGCGAAGACCGTGAAGATCGCCAGCACGGCAGCGAGCATCACCGTGATGCGGCGTCTCGGGTTGGCGCGGGAGATGCGCAGCCGCCTTCTGCGGCGACCACCGCCATCGCGGCCACCCGGGCCACCGGAGCCCCGCCTGGCCGCCGGCGCCGGCGAGGCCTTCGGGGCAGGACCACGACCCTTTCCCGTGGGCGCCTGGCGGGTGCTGGTCGGGCGGGGCGAGCGACCCGAGGGTGGGGCCGTCGGAGCATTTCCGGAACGAGACGCAGCGCGGCTGGCCGGAACCGATGCTCGTGGCGTCGTCGCCCCGGCGCGAGGCGAGGGCCGGCGGGCGCGAGCCGGGCCGGCGCCGGCCGCTGCGGCCTGGCCGGCTGTCTTCGCAGAGGCCTGGGGGGCAGCCTTGGCGCCCTTGGTGTTGCTCGCCTTGGCCTGCTTGGACGGGGCAGCCCCGCGGCCGGTCCGGCCCGGTTCGTTGCCTCGGGTCGAAGTCATGCGGTCACCTCGTTCACCCGATGGCGGGAGTCTGTGAGCTCGGTCGTGCGTTCGCGGCGCGGCCGGCCGTGCTGGGCTTCGTGCCCAGTCTCGGGGTTCCCGGCGTCGTGGCCGTGGTGGCGGACCTCTTCGGCGTGGCGGACGCCTGGTCCGCGGGCTTCGTGGCGGGCTTAGAGGCCGCCTTCGGTGTCGGTTCGGCCGGTGACACGGCCTTCGGAGCGGTCTTCGGAGCGATCGGTGCCACGGCGGCGAGCACCGAGGCGGTCGCCGACTTCAGCAGCGTCTGGTCAGTGCTGGTCAGCGGTGGCGGAGGCGTCGGGCGCGTCACGATGGGCAGGGCCTGGTAGGAGGTGGCCGGGTACGCCGTTCCGGACACCTTCCCCGTGGACAGGTCGATATACGCCCGCTCGTTCGAACGGACCATGCCCAGCTGGGCGGCCTTCGCCGCGAGGGTGCCGCCGGCCGACGCGGCCGCGATCTCCGCCTGCAGGTTGGAAGCGGAGTTCGTCAGGGTCGTCGACTCCGCCTGGAGCTGCCCCATCGTGAGTGAGCCCTGGGCCAGGGCGGTGTTGAGCAGGAGCAGGGCGATGAGCCCGACCGTGAGCAGCACGATGCACAGCGTGGCGAAGGCGCCGTTGCCGCTCGCCGCGAAGCGAGCCGGCATCACCCGTAACGGGGTCGCCGTCGGCCCACGTCGCGGGGCTCGCAGCGGACGTGCCGTGGCGGTCATCTGGCTCATCGGGTGGTTCCCTTCGTTCCGGTACCGGCGGATGCCGTGGAGCCCCTTGAGAGGCTCGAGCGACCTGAGGTGGTCGAGCGGGTGGCCTGCTGGTGGTTCTCGCGGATGCGTTCCGCAACCCGAAGGTGCGCCGAGGCGGCCCGCGGGTTCTGCGTGATCTCGGCCGGCGACGGCTCCTCGCCACCGCGGGTGACGAGGCCCAGGTAGGCGGCGTGCTCGGGCAGCTCGACCGGAAGACCTTCGGGAGTGCTCGACGTGGCGCCAGCGGCCAACGCCCGCTTCGTCACCCGGTCCTCGAGGGAGTGGTACGACAGCACCGCGATGCGGCCCCCGACCGCCAGCACGTCGACGGCCTCCTCGATGGCCCGGCGCCACCCGGCCAGCTCGTCGTTGACCTCGATGCGCAACGCCTGGAAGGTTCGCTTGGCCGGGTGCCCGCTCTGGCGCTGTGACGCGCCGGGGATCACCCGACGCAGCAGCTCGACGAGCGGGCCCGAGGTGGTGAAGGGGCGCTGCTCGCGGTCGCGAACCACGGCGCGGGCGATCTTTCGGGCGAAGCGCTCCTCGCCGTAGTCCTTGAGCACCCGGGTGAGCTCGTCGACGTCGTAGGTGTTGAGCACGTCGGCGGCGGTGAGCCCCTCAGACTGGTCCATCCGCATGTCGAGCGGTGCGTCGACCCGGTAGGCGAACCCACGGTCTGCTTCGTCGAGCTGCAACGAGCTCACCCCGAGGTCGAAGAGGATGCCGTCGACACGGGCCCACCCCTGCGCGGCGATGACCTGTGCGATGTCGTCGTAGACGGCGTGCACCGGCCGGAACCGGTCGCCGAACCGGGCCAGCCGCTCGGCTGACAACGCGAGGGCCTCGTGGTCGCGGTCGATGCCGATCACGGTGACCTCGGGAAAGGCCTCGAGCACCCCCTCGGCGTGGCCCCCCATACCAAGAGTGCCGTCCACGTGGACGGCACCTGGGCGCGTGAGCGACGGTTCGAGCAGCGTGAGAATCCGGTCGCGCATCACCGGGACGTGTCGTCCCTGCGCCGGTCCTCGGTCATCCATGCTGGTCCTTGCTCGCCCTCGGCTGGCTCGCCGCCGGGGCGGCTGGTGAATTCATCGGTCGGTGCTGATCGCGTGCTGCGTCTGCTGCGTGCTGCTGGGGTGTCCGGCCCGCCGGGCGATCCTGCGGGCTGGTCCCCATCCGCTGCTCGCCCGAGACGGGGGAAGTCGTCTCGGGAGCGGAGCGGCTGGAGGCCAGCACTCAGGTCT